>JBBREF010000196.1:0-5539 GCA_038203205.1 Gemmatimonadales bacterium
AGGAGGCGGGAGAGGCGGAAGTCCCCAGAGGAAACCTTCCTGATTCCACCATGGCTGCTGCGCCCTGCACCGCCTGCCGTCCGATGAACGGCTCATCGCCCTGCACGTTGACTATCGGGGTGTAATCGGCGAACTCCGCCATGCGAGCGACTTCAGCGACACGCTCGGTACCCGACGTGTGGCCGATGTGGGTCATGATACATTCAGCGCCTGCGGACCGGGCAATTTCTGCAACCGAAGCATCCTCGGTAGCAACTACGACCCGGTCGGCGACCTGCATTTCGGAGACGCGTTGCCAGACGCGGGCAATTAGAGGAACGCCGGCGAGGAGTCGAAGGGGCTTCTGGGGGAGGCGGACCGCGGCGAGGCGCGCCGGAATAACCACGAGCGTCCTCATCCACCACTCATTTTCGCGCGGTCGGATGCAAAAGTCACGCCCTCAAATATACGTCCAACCCGGGCCTAGCGCACCAGCAACTCAAAACGGCATTCAAAACGGCATCTTGAAGCCGAGCGAAAACGCAGATTTGTCCCGGAATGGCGCCTCGCGGTAGCTCGGATCTATGTGGTATTCCAGCTTGATCACCTTCAAGTTGACACCGAAGCCGATATTCTGGATGAAGTCAGCGAACTCCCCTACCCCCGCCGACCCGATCGCATAACGGAGCGTCAGAACCGGCGCACCCACAAACTGGATGATGGGCCGCGCGAGCGGGTAGCTGTACTCACCCTCCAGGAACAGCAGTCGGTCCCCGCCAAGCGCTAGCAGGTCAACTGTCGAAAGAGTGCCCGATCCGCCGAGATACGCGTATCGCTGCGGGGGCGCATCCCCGCCTGTGAACACAGCGTGTCCCTTGAAGGCGAACGTCTGGAGTCCAAACGTGGGAAACTCACTGCTGCCATCCAGAGTGAATTGCGTAAACCCTTCGGGTGAGCCGGTTGTTGCAGGAGAATCAAAGCCATGTTCAGCCCGAGCAGAAAACCTGGCTTTCGTTATCTGGTCATCGTAGTCAACGCGGCCCCCGGCCAAGGCGGAGGTTATGTGCCCGCGCCGTATTGCGGGGTTGATTCGTCGCATCTTCAGCTCGTCCTTGCGTCCGAAAAAGCTCCACGGCGCGGACGTATGTGGAGTCGGTTCGCCAGTTGACCAGGCGAATTCGTGAAGAAAACCGACAGACGGAGTAAAGGTCATGAGCGGTTGCACGACCGTGTAGAACAGTTCGGCTTCGCCTCTGTCAGCACGAAAATAGTTCCTCGCATCTGTGCCGACTCCCAGCGCCGAGAGCGAGTTCATGATGTCGGAGCGAATCCACTTATCGTTGGTAAAAGTTGACCTGCCCCCAGCAAACCGCAGCTCGGCTGCCTTACCCAGTGCAATAGTCCCAGTGAGCTCCGGATCGAGTTCTCCGATGTGCGACCGGTATGTTATGACTGGCGCGAGCCTGATTGATCCACCGGCGAGCTTGATGTCCGGGCCCCACGGCAGCACGACACCGTCAACCCGGTTATAGGCGGGGATGCGCAGGCCGACGCCGAGGGGAAGCGTGACCGGCCCATTGTCGTAAATGACATAACTCGTGTCGAGCGGAGGATCACCCTGGCCGTGAGCCGTGGCTGACGTAATTGGCAGGAGCAGCAATGCTCCCACACAGGCGACAACAGAATTCAGGAGTGACATGCCAATTCTTTTACTGCAGCGTGCTGTCATTGTGCGAGACGTAGAAAGTTTGACAGGATCTTCTTGCCATGCTTCGTCATGATCGACTCAGGGTGGAACTGAACACCCCATACTGGAAAATCGCGGTGCTTGAGCGCATGAATCTCGGTCTTGTTGTCAGCAGCCCATGCTGTAACGACAAGTTCACTCGGGACCGATCTCGACTCGACGGTGAGCGAATGATACCTCATCACCTCCATCGGAGATTCGATTCCCGCGAAAAGGTCCTGCCCGTCGTGGGCTACAACTGAAGTCTTGCCATGCATGAGCTTCGGCGCCAGCACGACGTTGCCGCCGTAACACTCGGCGATAGCCTGGTGGCCAAGGCACACCCCCAGTAGAGGGACCGACGAACCCAGGCTCCGGACGACCTCCACGCTGATGCCGGCGTCTGCTGGCGTTCCCGGCCCCGGCGATATCACGATCCCACGGGGGCCAAGACTGCGTATTTCGTCAACAGTGATTGCGTCGTTCCGGCGGACGATCGGGTCGCCTCCCAGCTCGCCGATGTACTGGACGAGGTTGTAGGTGAATGAGTCGTAGTTGTCGATGACGAGGATCATGCTCGTGGATGATACTGCTTGTGGACGGACCTGAGGAATTCGCGATCGACATGCGTGTAGATCTGCGTGGTCGAAATGTCCGCGTGTCCGAGCATCTCCTGGACCGCGCGGAGGTCAGCGCCGCCCTCCAAGAGGTGAGTCGCAAACGAGTGTCGCAACGTGTGCGGCGACACGGCCTTCTTGATTCCGGCCATCTCGACATACTTCCGAAAAATCTTCCACGCACCCATTCGCGACAGCGGCTCGCCGCGAGCGTTCAAAAAGAGAACTCCCTTCCCTTTGCCTTTCTCGAGCTTCGGGCGAAGCTCACGCACGTAGATCGCCACCGCGCTTATCGCCTGTCGCCCGATTGGAACGAGTCTCTCCTTCGAGCCCTTGCCGAAAACTCGGACGAGGTGATCATCCATGAGTACGTCGCGCGTCGACATCGTGATCCACTCCGACACCCGAAGTCCGGCACCGTATGCGAGTTCGAGCATTGCCCGATCGCGGAAGGCAAAGGGCTCATCCAGCGTCGGTGCACCCAGCAGCCTCTCGGCTTCATCGACAGTCAGGACCTCCGGGAGCGTGCGCCATTTCCTCGGCGCCTCTAGTCGCTCGCTCGGGTCGCGAAGCAGTTCGCCCTCTCCAAGCATGAATCGGAAATAGCTTCTGACGGCTGAGACATTGCGCCGGATCGACGAGGGTGCCAGGCCCAGGTCCTTGAGGTGATACACATAATCGCGCAGCGTCCTCGCACTCGCGCTGGCCGGCGACTTCGCTCCCTTCATGACGCAGAAGGTCGCGAAGCGCACGAGGTCACGGAGGTATGCCTCCGTCGTCAGCGGCGACGAGCCCTTCTCCACTGAGAGGTGATCCTGGAAGCGCTCGAGCATGAACGGGCGCGATATCTCATCTGAAACCGTACCAGGTTTCACGGCACTACCGCTTCCTGTGCTTGTGCCTGACGTAAAGCAGCGCGGCGACCAGGACGATCATGCCAGATGCCGAGAACCCGATGATCTTGCCGGACTTCACGATCGTGGCGTAAAGCACATCCCAGTTCGAACCTGCGCGAAATGCGATGAAGGTGATAATTGCAAACCAGATCCCTGAAGCGCCCGAGACGGCAATCGCGACCGGGAGCGGGGGCAATTTCATCGCCCCGGCGAACGGAGGCACGATTGCACGCACTGCCGGAAGGAACCGGCTGATGAACAATGCCGGCAACCCGTAACGGCCGTAAAGCTTCAGGAGCTTCTGCTCGGCGCCGGCTCCTGCCCATCGCTCGAGCCTGGTCATGAATGCGCTCGACCCGTATCGGCGCCCGACAAAATACATGAACGCAGCACCCGCAAAATTGCCGAGCCACGCGACGAGAAACGTGGCGTACGGAGAGGCTTCGCCGCGTGCCGCGAGAAAACTCCCGAAGGCGACAGCGACGTCCGCCGGGAACGGGGGAAAAATGTTTTCCACCGCCGAGATGAGTCCGATCGCAATGTAGAGCGTCTCTATTGAAAGACCGCTCAGCCAGTCTATGACAGCGTCCCCGCTCACTCTCCACCCGTATCAGGTTCCGAGGCAATTGTGGCTATGGCAATGCAGGCAAGTCCTTCGCCGCTTCCGATCCAGCCCATGCCTTCGTTCGTCTTACCCTTGACGCTGACGGATGTGACATCGATTCCTATTGCGCCCGCGAGTGACTCGACCATCGCTTCCCGGTAGGGACCGATTTTCGGGTATTCAGTGATGACGGTGACGTCGATGTTCACGACATGGAACCCGAGGTCGTAGATAGCACCCACCGCGTGCATGAGCATCTCGATGGAATCCCGTCCCTTGTTGGCGGGATCAGTGTTCGGGAACAACTCGCCGATGTCGCCCGCGCCGGCGGCGCCTAGGATTGCGTCGGTGAGCGCGTGCGCGACAGCGTCACCATCAGAGTGGCCGACGAGGTGGATCCCGTTGGCCACTTTGATCCCGCCAAGAAGTATGCTGCCGCCGGGTGCAAACCGGTGTGAGTCGTAACCTATGCCTGTCCGGGTCATACAGTCCGGGCGGCGGGGACGGCTTTCGCACCCTCGATCGCCCCCGGGAGCATTCGCGTCAGTCCGCGAAACGCCTGATGGCGAGTGTCGTGTTGTGGCCGCCGAAGCCGAAGCTGTTGCTGATGACGGCGTCGATCTCGCGTTTCACCGGAGTGTTCGGCGTGTAATTCAGGTCGCAGTCGGGGTCCGGGTTCACGTAGTTGATAGTCGGAGGGATGAGCGAATTGTTGATCGCAAGCGTCCCGATGACGAGCTCGACTGCACCTGCCGCTCCGAGCATGTGTCCAGTCGCCGATTTGGTCGAGCTGACGTTGACCTTGTACGCTTCCTCGCCAAACACGGCCTTGATCGCCGCCGTTTCGTTCATGTCGTTGGCGGGCGTCGACGTTCCGTGTGCATTGATGTACTGGATGTCACCCGGCGTCAGGCCCGCATCTTTCAGTGCCCGCTTCATCGCGCGTTGAGCGCCTTCACCGTTCGGCGCCGGAGCGGTGAGATGATGCGCGTCACCTGTCGCCCCGTAACCAACTACCTCGGAATAGATTCGTGCCCCGCGCCTTCTGGCATGCTCGAGCTCCTCCAGGATCACGACCGCCCCACCCTCGCCCATTACGAATCCGTCGCGCGTCGCGTCAAACGGCCGCGACGCGGTCGCGGGTGAGTCGTTGCGCTCGGAGAGTGCCTTCATGTTAGCGAAGCCGCCAATCGCCATCGGCGTAACGGTTGCCTCGGCGCCTCCCGTGATCATCACGTCGGCGTCGCCGTACTGAATGGTACGGAATGCGTCTCCGATGGCGTGCGCACCAGTCGCGCATGCCGAGACGGTCGCGTAGTTCGGGCCCTTCGCGTTGAACTGCATCGAAACGATGCCGGCTGCGATGTCCGAGATGAACATCGGGATGAAGAACGGGGAGATCTTCGTAGGACCGCGCGACCTGTAGACTTCGTGCTGCTCCTCGAAACTCTTGAGGCCGCCGATGCCGCTGCCGACGATTACGCCCGTGTTCTCAGGATCGTAGCCTGTCCCGTCGCCGAAGCCCGCGTCGTGCATCGCCTGGTTCGCAGCCGCGACAGCATACTGAGTGAACTGGTCGGCGCGCTTGGCCTCCTTGCGGTCCATGTACTGCGACACGTCAAAGTCCTTGACCTCACACGCGAATTGCACCTCAAAGCCGCTGGCATCGAAGTGCGTTATCGGCGCAGCGCCTGACCTGCCTTCGATCAGTGAGCGC
>JBBREF010000197.1:0-5530 GCA_038203205.1 Gemmatimonadales bacterium
GGATTGAACACCGCGGTCTCGACCGACCTTCGCACCGCTTCGGTAAACAGGAGGTTCGTGGAGTTGACTACGCCAAATGTTTCCGGCTCCACACGACCCTCAGCATTCACCACGAACTCTGCCACCACTGTCCCCGCAAGCTTCTCAGCGAAAAGCGCCGGCGGATACACAACCTCAATAGAAGTCCTCGCCGCCACGGTTGCAGGCTCGTCAACCTGGTCCGCCGTGTAAACCGCCAGCGAAGCAACCAGCGTCTCAAGATTCACAGCGGCACGACGCGGCGCGATGGGATCCGTATCCGGACCGCGAGACCAGAGAAGGATCGTCCCGCAGCTCGACAGGTCACGATTAGCGCTATAACGCGATGGCGCCGTCGTCGACCCAAGGTACAACTCGATACCGTGGAGCGTGTTCGGAGGCACGCCATCGAGGTCGAACTCGCCCGACGGCATCGGGGTTCCATCAAGCCAAACGAGAGGCCAGCACCTCCGACCCCTCATACGCACCCCCTGCGTCCCTGCTCTACCCCGGAATGCCGTCATCCCCGGCGCGTGCTGAAGCAGCTGGCTGAGCGTGCGCGGGTTTTCTCCATCGATCTGCGCACGGGTAATGAAATAGCCGCTGCTCTTACGATCGAGACGCTGGTAATACCCGGCCAGGCGCCCGGTAAAATTTGTGCGACGCGTTCTCACAACAACAGGCGCAAGCGTTTCCGCGACGCGCTTCACGGTAACTGTTACACCAGCCGCGCCATTGACACTAGTCACCGCGATTGAATCCGGCCGAAAGCCAAGCCTGCGCGCGCGCAATACTACGCTTCCCGAAGGCGGTGCGGAAATACGGAATTCACCGCGGTCTCCGCTGATCGCCGTCGCACCAATTGCTGCCACGCTCACCTCGGCCCCTGACACGGGAAGGCCAGCTGAGTCAACGACAATCCCGGCGATGATGCTCGTCTGAGCACCAGCCGAACCCGCAAAAAGAACGAATGCAAAAAGACCCGACAGAACCCGCTTCAGTCTTCCTCCTGGCACCTCGTTACCGAACGGCTCCATAGTAGCGGGCGAACCGCGCCCGTGCTATGGTAGCATCGCCTGCTCGACATCCATACACCGATTGGAGGTTTCAGTGCGCCGTAATCTGTCCCTCGCCGTGGCACTCGCGGTCATCTCGCTCACAACAGCCTGTGCCTCGTCGGGCACCTCAGCACCACGTGTCCGCGAGAGCTCGCCTGACCGAATCACTGCGGCTGAGATTGAAGCCACTCAGGGCGTGAGCAATGCGCTGGACCTCGTGAGAAGACTAAGGCCCCGATGGCTGACGAGCGGCGGTGTGGCATCAATCGCCGGCGGCCAGGTTACCGGTCAGGTCCTGCTCGTTTACCTGGATGGCAACCGCCTCGGGACCGCGGAGGCATTGAGAACACTGAGCTCCAGCGGGATCACAGGAATGCAGTATTATGATGCCGTCCGCGCCGCGACGGTGTTGCGCGACGTTGGCTCTGAAGCCATTTCGGGAGCGATCGTAATCACGACGCGTTGACGAAATTCATTCCGGATCTTACCGCGTTTTTCGACGAAGAACCAAGCTGCGTGTGACCAGCCGTTGCCGTTCTGGGATGAATGGCGTCGGCCGGTAAACTTCGCTGGAACAGCTTGTTGTAGCCGCCGTTCCCCGCCTGTATAATGCAGAGACGTCGAAAGAGTCGAGCACGCCGAACAACCGGCGCGCCCAGCCTCCGGTCGGGGGAGGGCATGCGAGCGAAGAGCGGCTGGCGGTTGCTGTTTGTATTCCTGGCGCTTCCCACGAGCGCCACCATCGCTGCATCGCAACAGCCCGGCGCCGTGACCGGACATGTAATCGACGCGAACAAAGCTCCACTGCGGAACGCGCATGCCCGGCTGCTTGGGACACGACTTCAGGCAGTCACAGATGCTGACGGCACGTTCAGGTTGCCGGCAATCGCCCCGGGCAAATATTCAATCGAAATAAGAATGCTCGGCTACACGGCGAAAACTCAGTCAATCGAGATCGCGCCGGGCGAAACAGTCGACATCCTCATGCAACTGTCGGCGGTGGCAGTTAACCTCGACACTGTGAGTATCACTGCCGCCCCGAACCCGCACCTGCAGGGATTCGAGGAGCGGCGCGCGCGGGGTCAAGGTCGCTATTTCACGCGCGAGCAAATTACGAAGATGTCGCCGCGTGGATTGAGTGACGTCCTGCGGCGCGTGCCAGGATTTCAGTTGCAGGCTGCGCGCAACAGCGATGGATTCTCAGTGCAGACCGGGCGTACGGGCACCCGCGTGTGCCCGGTACTTTTTTATCTCAACGGGTCGCCGTTCCCAGTATCTGCTGATATGTCGATCAATACCTTTGTCGATCCCGATGCAGTCGAAGCGATGGAAGTCTACGCCGGAGCATCGCAGATACCACCACAGTTCAACTCCGCAGCGCTTAATGCACGCTGCGGAGTTGTAGTCATCTGGACTCGGATGGGAAGAGATCAGAGCCTGAGTCGACAGCGATGACCTAGCGGATCCCGCCGGGCAACAAACGTGTCGCCTGCGGCACCGGCGTCGTGTTGATGTCGTCGCCGCCAACGATCGACGAGAAAGCCTGGGCTGCCAACACTGCACCGACGGCGATTCCCCCGGCGGCAAGCCAGCTCCGGGTCTTGTCGAGTCGCCTGACTTCGGGCCTCGCAAGCATGTGACGCGGAAACGTGATGACCTGTCCCTGCCACACATTCGTCTTGCCGAACCGATCGTTCACCCTGAGCAACTGAAGTCTCCACGCTTCGGGACTCGCTTCCTCAACGAGCCCTTCGATCTCCATTGCGCCTGGTCCAATCGTGTTACCAAGAGCCGCGGCGCCCGAGTCCGTCACCATTGCCACGATTCGCGTAGCCGGTGCTGGCAACGCTGTTTCCAGCGGGGCCTGCGTATAACATGCGGCAAGCAGCAGCGATCCAACCGCCGCCGCCAATTTACAATTTCTGATTTCCATGATGTTTTTCCCTGCGTTCGACTTGTTTGCGGCAATCCAACCAGCGATGCCGGCCTGCCTGGTTACACACCCAGGCAGGTCGACACCCTGATTCAGATTACGGACGCGGGCAGGCGTTCGGGTCGTTCCAGTTTCGAAGCGCCCCCGTTCCTGTCGTTCCCGCCGGATAAGCTGACGGGAGGGGAATGTTCGGATTTGCCGTACGCTCGGTTGAGCTATACGGGAGACGACCGGGAACTTCAGTCGCCGTTCCGAACGGCGTTATTCTCGGAAAGCACGTACGCTTGTAGTCCGACCAAACATCGATGTTCTGATACATGGCTATGTGCTTTTCGAGCATTACGTCCTCGAAAGTCACCGCTCCAAGCGGTGGCATCCCGACTGCCGCCCTCACCGCATTCACATGCGGAAGTGCAGCGGCCGCACCCTGTAACTGGAACTTCGCCTCAGCCAGAATCAGCTGATTCTCTGCCCATGTCACTAGGGGTTGCCGGAACGTGAACGCGCGCCGAACCGATGCGTTGATTGTTGCCGCAGCACCGGTGCCGACGACCACGTTGTTCTGATTGTGGCCTATGAACGCTCCCGCCTGATTCGGCGTGAAATACGCCGCGAGGCGCGGATCGTTTCGTGCCGTGAGAATCTGAATGAAGCTGTTGCCCGCGACGAGATCCTGTCGCGAGTTCAGAAACTCTGCCCAGATGTTGCCGTCCTGATCGAGCGTGCTTCCGTGGAAGGTCCGGAAATCGCCAGGTCCGCGGCCGTGATGTGCATCAGCTGCATTGGCCGGTACTTCATTGATGCCATTGTTCGCAGCGGCGAGAGCTGCTGTGTATGCAGCATTGCCATTGCGCTCGACAAGGTGAAGGTGGAAACGCGCCTTCATCGTGTTGGCAGCACGGATCCAGCGCCCGACCTGCGCCGCCCTTGTTCCAACCGTGGCGCAATAGATCAGATCTGCCGTCTCGCAATTGCCCGTGGTGGCTGCAGCCTGAAGCGCTGCAATTCCCTCGTCCAGCCGCATCTGCACCTGCTGGTAGATCGTCTCCTGCGGATCGAGCGTCGGCGTGAGAATCGCTGGATTCAACGCTTCACTGTAAGGCAGGTCACCCCACACCGATGTCGCTGTTCCAAACGCGAAACCCTCCCATACCTTGCCGATGCCTTCGAGGAACTTGTCCCCTGACTCGGCGCCGGCGGCCTGTACGTTTCTCATGCCGACCAACCCTGCGCCTGTGTAGAACGCGCTCATGTGAGCCGGAATATCGCTCTCTGTCTGCCCGTACTGCGTTCCCCACGTGAGCTGCTGATTGTTGCTGCCGATGATCTGCTGCGTATACATGCCAGCCGACCGGGCGATCTGGCCCTCGAGGCGGGTACTCATGTTCGCCTGAATCGCGATGAGCTGCTGAAGCGCCGTTCCTACAGTAGCCTGGTTCGGGTTTTCAGTCAGTCCTGGGCCCTGAAGGAAGTCGTCACATCCAGCGCTCAATAGCGCAAGCGCGAGCACGACTCCCGTTTTTGCGTGTCTGTTCATTGTCGTTATCCCCGGCTTAGCGGTGAAGTGTGACTGACATGACCCACGCGCGAGCCAGCGGCGCGTTGAAGAAGTCGATTCCGCGGTTGGCATTGGCTGCACCACCGAGGTTCGTTTCCGGGTCATAACCGCTGTAGTCGGACCACAGCTTGATGTTGCGTCCTGAGAACTTCACATCGACCTGACGCATGCCCGCAAGATTTGAAATCCACGGACCCGTGAAGTTGTAGCCAATTGAAATTTCACGAAGACGCGTGTTGGTCGCATCCTCGAGGCGCTGCCCGATCGGTCCACCGGTCGCACCCTGACCGTTGCCGAGCGCGCCGGCGCTGAACCAGCCTTCACCGATCACCACTGCGTTGCCCGCTCCGGGCCCGACAACGGGACCATTGAGAACATCGCAGGTGATGTTGTGGCAGAGCATGTCCTTGCCGAACGTGCGGGTCTGACCGCGGATCTCTGTATCCTTGTGCGTGCCATACTGATACATCGAAGCACGCGTCATGTTGAGAACGTTTCCGCCCTGACGGTGATCGAGGAACGCGCTCATCTCAACCCCCTTCACGCGGACGTTGGCCGAGAGGCCAGCAGTCCAGTCCGGCCACGGATTGCCGATTGCGCGGACTGTCGGATCGACGATTGGGAAGCCATTCGCCGCAATGAACAACGCTCCGTCCGGCTGGCCTTCGCAGGCCGCACCGACGTTGTGTGAAGTGCCCGCGAACGAAACAGTCGTCAGGCCCTTGCCGCACATCGCAAAGTTGGTTGCGCGCCAGGTACCCAGCGGGAACCCGACCTGAACGTGCGTCGACTGACCGGAGAATGAGTTGCCGACGCCGGTTTCACACCGCGGAACTTTCGCCTCCGGGCCGCAATTCTCAGCGGTTGGAAGCGGTACTGTGCCGCTCAGCTGAGCGTCGATCGCTCCAAGGCTCGTGACCATGTTGCGGTTACGGCCCCAGTTACCTCCGATTTCGACTGCGA
>JBBREF010000198.1:0-5517 GCA_038203205.1 Gemmatimonadales bacterium
ACAGCGCTTCCTTGACTCTTTGAAGGGCAGTCCCCGAGCGCGACGTAGCCAAAAGCAGTAAGTGGCTAAAATACACTCATTCCTGAACGCAGAGTTTTCCGACCAATGGAAGGAAAGCTATGTCAAACTTCAGAATGACCAAAAGAAGGGCGTCGACAAGGTGGTCATGGCCATAATCAAACGCGAGACCACGCCGGGCATGCGGGTGAAGCCAATCGAACCATCAAAGTACTACGACGAAGCAAGAGCGAATGATGGCGATAGAGTGGTGCATCATGTACTGAAGGGGACAGCCTACTTCGACGATATCGTTCCCCACGACGCCATCAACAAATACGGCCGGGCGCCGAAGTAGGCTCCAGTCGCCCATACGGCGCTTGGCACGAGTTGACGAGAAGACCGGGATGCCCCGGAAATAGAAAGTCGCCCAAGCCTTTGAGCCTGAACGACTTATACAATAGCAGGGGCGGGACTCGAACCCGCGACCCCGGCATTATGAGTGCCGTGCTCTAACCGGCTGAGCTACCCTGCCGCTGGTGACATGGAAGAACTTAATCAGCCCGCGACCGAGTTTGAACGCCTGACCCGGCAAAAAGTGCATGGCGACGCCACGACATGCTCATTTCTGGTCCCGGGGAAGCGCCGTGTAGACTCGCTCGATAAATCCGCAGAACTCCTCCATGTAGTTGCGCAGGAATTTTTCAGTGGACTCATTCGTCACGGTCCCATCATCATCGATGAGACCCGGGGTGAATTCGATATACACCTCAATCGAGTTCATCAGCGGCGAATTGCAGAAGGCCATGATGCTCCGCAGGTGCTGCTGGGCGACAGCCGTCCCGATCTTACCGGGCGAAGTACCAATGACCCCCGAAGGCTTCCGGGCAAAAGAGTTCTGACCGTAGGGCCTGCTGGCCCAGTCGATCGCGTTCTTCAACGCGCCAGGAATCGACCGGTTGTATTCAGGCGTAACGAAGAGCACCGCATCGACTGATGCTATTGCCTCCTTCAGTGCCCGGGCAGGCGCCGGAAAATCCGCGTCGAAGTCATAGGAGTAGAGAGGCAGGTCCTTGATGGGGATCTCGCGGAGGGTCATGTCTGCCGGTGCGAGTCGCACAACGGCGTTCGCAAGTTTGCGATTCAGCGACTTCGCAGCGAGGCTGCCGACGAAATAACCCACGGTGTGCGTTGGCATCATAAATCCTGGTGCGAGTGGCTTGCCGCAGGGCTTTCCCGCAGCAATTCAATCCGGCTGCTCGCAGTCGCGACCTTGCCGTCAAACCTGGTCATGCTGCCTCCATACTTGTGTTGCGTGCTATGTCACTTCTGCAAAATGCTAATCCGCCGAGTGCGCCTGAATTACCTGTTCGATCGTGCGACGACATACGGGACAAAACGGGACGTTGTTCCGCGTGAACATGATGCAGTCGATTGCCGGCCTGTAGAACGCCTTAGCATCGTAGTTGGCTCCCTGAAACGCTCCTATGCTTTTCGCATGCGGCGCCGATGCAAACAATGCAGAGTCGAACGCACGTTCTTCCGCGAACAGGGCCGACATTTCGGATTCGGGGCGACGGTCGGCCCGCAACTTTGCACGCCGTGCCTGACGCTCGCGTGAGGTCGCCTCATACCGCTCCTTTGGCCAAGGGGTGGGAATCGGCACACCCGGCGTAATCAGATCCTTCCACTTGAGCGCCTTCGGGTCGAGAAGCGCTGTCACGTTTGGCTCCCATGGCTCGATCACTGTAGTCGGCGGCTGATATGCGACGGGCGAAGTAAAGTATTCATCAGCGAGTGCGGCGAAGTGATGACCGAACTCGTGAATGAAGAGATAGTTCGCCCACTCGTTGTCGACAGCGACAGTAGAATAGATGTTGTAGAGCCCACCACCGCCGTAAGTCTCGTTGTTGACGAGGATCGTGGCAAATTCGTATGGCGCGTTCGACGCGATCGTCCTGAATGCACGGTTGTCCATTGTCAGCACATAACGCTCTGAACCGAACACATCATAAGTCGCGCCAACAGGCGTCGCGATGTGCACACCGGTTGACGGACGCGACACGCCTGATTTCGGCGACGGCGGACAAAGTCCCCACACATTGAATTCCGATCGCTTGCTCTTGTACGGTTCCACCGCGAACAGGGCAGCTGCCATTCGTTTCGCATCCGGAGCGAACTTCACCTGGCACTCCGCTGCCGTATAGCCATCGCCAAGCAACAGGACATCGACCTTTTCAGCCGGATCACCGTTGCGTTCGATCTCGATCGCTGCGTGATGCAATGGTGCAGACCGGTCTACGAACATGTTCGCCGGATCGATCCTCGTCCGCCACGCTTCGACGAACCTGTTCACTCCGTCGCGCTTGAACACGACGATTTCGACGATTCCCGAGGGCTCGGGGAACCTCAGCGACTCATGAAACGTCTTGCTCATTCCGCCCGACTCGGCCGTCGTCACCCATTCCGCGTAGATCGGCGAATAGCCGCGTGAGAAAAGTAGTTTTCCGGTCGTATCGCGAACCTCGAACCTATAGCTACCAAATCCACTCTTGTCGATTTCCTTCCCCTTCGCCCCGGGCCATGCGAGAGGCTCGGCCACGACCTTATCGACCGAGAAGACTTCAGCCGTCTTTCCGCCAGTATGAAAAAAGTCGAGGCGGAAGGTCACCGGCTGTCCTGGCGCTGGCGCGGCTTCAGCCACGATCCAGATGAGGGCTGCAACTGCCTGCTTCATGTTGGTGGGGTTCGAGTGCGGGCTGCGAGTCCAATCTTATCCCAACCGCCCGACCCTTGTCAGGCATAAACGCAAACGGCCGATCCTTTTTGGGGACCGGCCGCTGCAACAACTCATGGCGGGGGCGGGATTTGAACCCGCGACCTTCGGGTTATGAGCCCGACGAGCTACCAGGCTGCTCCACCCCGCGATAGAACAAGCAATCTAGAAACGGATGAGATCAAGTCAAGGGACAGCCACCATATAACGCTTCGACAGCCGCAACTCTTTGACGGGCGCGATCGCGGACACCGTGAAGGATAGGCGCGATCGACTCGAGGAAATGCGAAGGCTTCTCCTGGCAATCATCCCTCGCGAGCGCGGCCGTCGCATGAAATAACGCCGCAGCTTTCCCGCTCATCCCCAGTCCGCACTAAGTCGGATCGTCGATTGTAGTGAGTCCTGGATTCGCAAAGTCCTCAATCAGCAATCCTCTCCAGCCAGCTATCGCCTCGAGACTCCCGAGTCGATCCGGTACAGTACCTCGTTGTTCCCCCTCACCATTCCGAACTGCTCGCGCGCGATTCTCTCCTGAGTTGCCCGATCAGTCCTGATGAGCTCCGCCTCCCGCTTCAATGAATCGACCTGACGGGCCAGCGAATCAGTCTCTATTACGAGACGCTGCTTGAACCTCCGCTGCTTCAGCAAATCGAGGGTGCTGTATTCCCCGCCCTGAATCGCGAAAAGCAGCGCGCCGATGATCGCGGCCCACAATGCTACCTTGCCAAGCATCGCGAATCAGATTCCGTAGATCGCCCCGCCGGGATACTCGGCGATTTCGCCAAGCTCCTCCTCGATCCGCAGCAGCTGGTTGTACTTCGCCACACGATCTGTGCGGCTGGCACTGCCGGTCTTGATCTGCCCGGCACCTGTTGCGACAGCAAGGTCAGCGATGAACGTGTCCTCAGTCTCGCCGGAGCGATGCGAGATGATCGACTGGTATCCGTTTGCCTTCGCCATCTCGATCGCCTCGAGTGTCTCGGTCAGCGTGCCGATCTGGTTCAGCTTGATGAGAATCGCATTTCCGACATCCTCGGTAATACCGCGAGCGAGGCGCTCGGTATTCGTGACGAAGAGGTCGTCGCCGACGAGCTGCAGCCTGTCTCCAAGCGCGGCGGTCAACTTCGCCCATCCATCCCAGTCATCCTCCGCAAGGCCGTCTTCGATCGACACGATCGGATACTTCTCGATCCACTCAGAGTAAAGCTCGATCATACCCTCGGCCGTACGCGTTCCTGACCCGCTCTTCTTGAACGTGTAGCTCTCGCCTTTGTAGAGCTCTGATGCAGCGCAGTCCAGCGCGATCGCGATTTCGGTTCCCGGCGCATAACCCGCTGCTTCGATCGCTTCGATCACGACCTTGAGCGCATCCTCGTCGGTTCCGAGATCCGGTGCGAATCCGCCCTCGTCACCAACACCGGTTGAAAGCTTGCGCTTCACAAGAACTTTCTTGAGCGCGTGAAATACTTCAGCTCCCATCCTGAGTCCGTCGGCAAACGTATCGGCTCCGACAGGAACTACCATGTATTCCTGGAAGTCCACGGTGTTAGTCGCGTGCGCGCCGCCGTTGAGGATGTTCATCATCGGCACTGGAAGGGTGCGTGCCATCGGGCCGCCGAGATATCGATACAGCGGCATGCCGACGTCGTCTGCCGCCGCGCGTGCTACCGCCATCGAAACGGCAAGTATGGCGTTGGCGCCGAGCTTCCCTTTGTTGGCGGTTCCATCGAGCTCGATCATCGCGCGATCGATCATCATCTGGTCAGTAGCGACAAGCCCGTTGAGCGCCGGTGCGATCGTCTCCTCGATACTCTGTACTGCGAGCTGAACTCCCTTCCCGCCGTAGCGATCAGAGTCTCCATCGCGGAGCTCGAGCGCTTCATGCTCACCGGTGGAAGCGCCGCTGGGCACAGCCGCACGTCCGGTAGCTCCAGTGGCGAGGGTGACGTCGGCTTCGACAGTGGGGTTTCCCCGGCTGTCTATTATCTCGCGGGCCCTGATATCAATGATTGTAGACATATATCATATTTGTGATTAGCTGTTAAACCGCTTCGCGTACATGCGACGTAGGGTGCTTGCTCTCGACTCCGTACTGTTTTTCGAGGGCCGCTGCCATCCGCGACCACACCTCGCTCGCAAGGCCATCCCGCGCTGATGCATCGAGTCCATCAACTGAAATGGGCTCGAGCAAATGTACATCGACCCGGCGCGGCCGCACGAACAGCGATCCGCGCGGGAGCACCTCGCGCGCCCCGTGAATCAGAACCGGCACGACGGTGACACCAGCTGAAGTCGCAAGCACAAACGGCCCCTTCTTGAACGGCCTCAAGGGGTAATCGACCCCTCGCGTTCCTTCGGCGAACACGACAATGGAGTTGCCCAGCGCAACGCTCGCTGCAGCCTTGTCGTATGATGCGAATGCCGCGCGTTTGTTATCACGCTGGATGGGAACCATTCCAATAGCCCGCATGGCTTTGCCGAATATCGGAACCGCGAATAGCTCCTCTTTCGTAACGAATTTTGCCCGAGGCAGGAACGAAGAAAGCACAGGAACGTCGTACCAGCTGAGATGGTTGGCGACGAAGATGTGCGCACGCCCGTCCAGCGCGCGCTCCGGGTTGTGGACTTTTACACGGACAAAGGAGAAAAACAGTACGAGTCTCGACCAGAGTGGCGCGAATACGTGATATGGCGATCCTTTGCCATCGGAGAATCCGATCATTCCGGCGACCACTGCAGCGGAG
>JBBREF010000199.1:0-5475 GCA_038203205.1 Gemmatimonadales bacterium
ATCGAGCGTTTCCACCGTGCAAGTGGACGCGAACATGATCGACTATTACCTCGAAGGCATCCGCGGCACCTGGGTCGCGTCGAACGAAGCCGCCAAGAAACTCGGCCAGATCGAGGATTATTCGGTCTATGTCAGCGAGCTCCCGCTCAGTGGTGACTTCAACGTGGTGCTGGTCACGCGCGTAAAGAGTGCTGCCGACCTCGAGCCCAACCGGGAGCGCTACGACACCTTCATGAAGGCATGGGGCGACGCGAACGAGAAGAGCACCCGCGAGACGGTGAAGACCTATCCGGGCATCCGCAAGATCACAGGCGAATATCGCCTGCGTGAAATTACCTTCAAGTAGGGACGAGGCGCCGCGTGCGGCGGATATTCCGCTCCGCGTGATTGCGCGTCAGCACTCCCACGGGCGATGAACCCGCTCGAGCTCCTCTTCCCGACAGCGGGGGAGGAGCTCATCCCGCGTCTGCTTTCAGTCGCTAAATCGCGTCCGTGAGGCGGCCCTCGGGCGGCTGATCGACTACACCGAAGATCGAGCAGCCGTGCATTGCGACCACGAGCGGCGCGTTCGCCGCCAGTCCCGCAGGTAGGACTCGAACATGCGGAGCTTGCCGGGATGACTGCGGAAGCCGGTGACCTTGGATCCTGGCTATTGAGGTGAGTTTTCCGCGTTTTGACGTGCAAGCTCGACTCGTGCTTTGAACTGCAACACGTCGCCCTTGGCCAACTGAAGGTCCTCCCATAGATCCGGGTTCGACCGCGCCGCCTTGATGATTTGAGAAATGGATTCCAGGGACTCGTCGTAATGGCCGCGCCCATGGTCCCATATCGCTCGATACCATCCCAGTTTATGGCGATGGATTTCGATTTGCTCTGCCTCCCGATTCATCGCCGCAATGTCGATGCGTTCCCGTTTCATCAACCCAGGGTTATCCTCGGACATCTCGATTAGCGACTCACGCATGCCGTTCGCCTGGTTGCAGTAGTCTCCAGACTTCCTGGTGCAGTGAATGAAGTAAGCCCTCCACAGGTTGTAGTAGAGGTACGCGCCAAACTGCGACTGCCTCATCGCCACTGTGGTTTCATCATTGATGGTCTCGAGCAGCGCCAAGGCTCTATCGACATTTGCGTCATTCAGGAAGCGGGCAGCACGGGAAACGCTTGCCCGGTTGTGTGCTCCAACCGTTGATTTTGGAGCCAGAAAAATCCGGATGGTGATTGACCGTGCAGTGAAAAACTGGAGGAAGAAGACCACCGATCGCGGGGAATAGGCTGCTCCAGCATCGGCATGAACATCCAGCGCGATCGTGCTTTCTGCATCCGGAACCAGTGCAAAGACGCCGGTCACCGGGTCCCCGTCGATTGAGACTTCCGAACTGATGGGGTTCCCTGTTTGCGCGTCGCGAACATCGAACTTGATCGTGCTCACTCTTTCGCGAGCTTCGATGAAGGGCGCGGATAGCAGCGCAGCAAGCGCAAGGATTGCCCGTGGAAGTAATTTCATGCCGGCGTCTCCGACTTCCGGGCTTGCGAGATGCCAATGACCAGGGAGATGTAAACCAGTAGCTCCTTGACATAAGCGCTCGATATCGACAGGAACTCGCCTCTCGACTTGAGTAGCGTTTCGCCGTCCACGCTTGTCTGCCCCAACATGACGTCTACGCGTGTATGCACGGCACAGTAGGCAACCACGGAAAGCAGGAACAGCGTCGTCAATGTGCCAAACAGCCAGACAGTTTTGGCCGCTACCTTGCCTTTTCCCTGCGCGTCGGCGACTGCGTACGCAGTGACAAACGGCACGACGAAAGTCCCCAGCGTTTCCCGGGTATCCGCGGAATACAGCGCCACCAGTGCCAGTCCGAAATCTATGAACTTGCTCGTTTCTGTGAAGCCATTGGAGGCGGCGAAGGTAGCGAGTATCAGGAACAACGGGATTGCGTACAGACCGAGCAGCGTGTAGCAGATCAGGATCATGTCCCTGGGGCGAGTTGCCCATCGCTTCAGCCCCTTCGACGCTCGCCTTAACGCACCAGGCCGTACTTCAGCAGCTGAGGACGTCGCATCTGCAGTCATTCCGCTCTCTCCGAATTTCCGATCCCGCGTATGTGATTGCTTCCAGTAAGAGTCATGGCTACGCCCACGGCCTCAACTCCACGCGGAGGGAACCCTTGAACCCCGGCGTGGTCTTTTGCTCCAGCGCAATCCGAAATGTCTCGACCCCGCCTTGCTCGATCACTTCCGCAGTCTGGTTGGCGACGTTCGGACTGAGTGTCTGAAAGCCATACTTGATCTTCCGGGCATCGGGCAGCTTGCGGGGGAAGGCCTCGACCAGGATCAGTTCGCGAAAAAGATAGCCACCTTCATAGTGGCGTTTGAGCATGAGTGCCCCGTCGACTTGATAGTCGGGCACGATGAGTTTGATGTCGCACGCAAAGCTCACGGATCCGGCAGTAGAGAGACTCTTTTCAGGATCCAGGAACACAGAGAAAAGATGGGGACTCTGGGCCGGGTCAGCTTGCCTGACACCCGCCACCTTCGGAAAGAGCTGGTCGTATGTGCGGAAGATTGCCGAGTTCTCGCGAACCTCGCGCCGAGTGATCTGCCACTGGCAGCCTCGTACGCTCACGGACACCTCGGTCTGGTAGGACGCCTTTACCTTTGATTTGTCGCCATGGGCGATCTTTTCCAGGTCCGCCGGAAGCGTCACGGACTCGAACTCGAGAAATCCGTCTATCCGAACCCGTCCGAAAAGAAAACGGACCAGGTTCTGATACCCCTCCTCGGAATTGACGATGCCGTAGTGTCCGGAATGGCTGCGGTGCACATAAGCGCTGGGGGAGAAGACATCGTTGCCCCTCGGATCGGGACCATGTGTCAAGGCGTTCTCGACTCGCACCAGGCCGTCGCTGGCTTCTCCGGCCGCCCAAGCCGACAGGCCTCGCATCACTGAGTAGTCTTTGGAGTTGGTCCCGACGAGGTTAAAGATTCGTTCCGCCGGAAATTCCTTTACCAGTGACACGTCATCCGACTTTTTCGGCAGGGCGAGAAACTCCGCCATGCGGCCGCGGTTGAAGTTATTGACGTCACCGAAGGACAACCAACCGGGCACATTGCGCACGATGCGCATGTCAATCCCGTTGTGCGGTGTGGCGTAGGTAAATACCTTGTCGACTGCCTTGCGCGCTTCGGCAGTGCCGAGCTTGGCGTTCTGCAGAAAGGCCCGGCAGACCAGTCCGCCCATTGAATGCGCAACGAGGTGGACGCGAAAGGACGCTTCGGTGACCTTGTTCTTTTTGTTGGCGCAGACCTTTTCGCGCAACCTGAGGATCAGTGCACTGAGGCCCTTGGCGAATTGCTCGATTGGCGGCGTATCGCCTGTGCCGAAATCCTCGGACGCATCGTCGTAGTAGCGATAGATGATGATGCACCGGGAATCCAGCGGATTGATCGCAGTATCGAGAGTAAGCAGGTCCTCGCCGTCGACGTAGACGTCGTCATAACCGTGTTCTGCCATGAGCCGCACCAGGGGTGACTCGAAGAAGAACCGGTGGAGCTCGCCATTCCAGGCGCGTCTTGCCTTAGTCGATCCGATGTTGAAACCCATATAGGGATCGGCGACCGTGTCCTCGATCTCTCCCTGTGTCGCGGCAAATCCGCGCACGTAGATGATCGGATGATAGGAGGGACCTTCCGGACGAGTGTTCATGGGTGAACGCTCCAGCCCGATCTCCAGTGTTCCAGTGCGCTCAGGGACGAACGCTTGTATTGAACGGCGCGCGCAGATGTCCGTGCAGCAGCGATCTCGCGCGCTCGGCACGTTTGCTCCAAGGATTTCATGGCTCCCCCCTGCAGTTCGTTTCCTCGAACTCACCGCGGTCGCCCGACGCGGTTGGCTACACTTCCTCACGGCTGCCCCGAGCCGCGCTCTTATTGATACTCCATTGGAGCCCTTACGCAAAGCCCCCGGGGCCTCCCGTCGAACACGCAGCTGGTGTGACGTCGAAGGGGAGGGGAGAAAAACGGGTCGGAGAAAAACGGGTCAGAGTCGACTTTTCAGGTTGATTCAGGACGGTCGATTCCCGGCGGGGCACATTGACTCTGCCCGCTGGCCCAGTCGACTCCAATGCTGCTCGCGCCCCGCGCGCCGTCTACCATGGCGTTCCCCACATCCGCAGAGCCTTTCATGTCCCTCTCGATGCACGCCGCGTCCGTTCCCGTGTTCCAGCAGATGCTCGCCGCGCTGGCGGGCGTGCTGGCCAAGGCGGAGTCCTTCGCCACGGAACGCAACATCGAGCCGGACGCTCTGCTGCAGGCGCGGCTGTTCCCCGACATGTTTGCGATGGCGCGCCAGGTTCAAATCGCCTGTGACTTCGCCAGCAGCGTGACGGCGCGGCTGTCGGGCGAGGAGGTCCCCACGTACGAAGAGGGCGACCGCACGTTCGCCGCCCTGCAGCAGCGCATCGCCACGACGCTGGCCTTCATCGGCGGGGTGGACGCGGCACGCTTTGAAGGCAGTGAGGACCGCGAGCTGGTGCTGCGCGCCGGCACGCCCAAGGAGCGCCGCATCGGCGGCCAGGCCTACCTGCTGGCGTATGGGCTGCCGCAGTTCTTCTTCCATGTCACCACCGCCTACGACCTGCTGCGCCACAACGGCGTGGCAATCGGCAAGAAGGACTACATGGGCGCGTACTAAGAAGGAAAAGCAGGGTAGAAAAGCAGGTTCAGAAAAGCAGGGTCAGAGTCGACTTTCCCGGATTGTCTTTCGCGGTCGCCCGATTTTCTGTGGGCCGGCCGTGCGTCCTAACTGCACTGCTATCGCTGCGCGGAAGCGGTCCGTGCCGTAGGCATGCTGACGCTGCACGTGCTTGCGGATGTCCTCGACTTCCCCGGGGTCGACTGGTTGCATGACGAAAGACCGATACGACTGTTGACGTTGCGACGGGTCGATGGAAAGTGCCAGGTAGGCGGGGTGCGGTGAGACGAGCGGGTCATGCTCGCCGTATGCATTGCTGCGATGGCTCGACCACGGGTAGTCGCGCGGGTCGGCGACCATCGCGGCGCGCAGCGGATTCAACTCGATGTAGCGGTGGCAGTGCAGCAAGTAGTCGCCGTCATCGACCGGGCAGGATTTGTAACGGCCTTCCCAGAGCGTTCCTGTGCGGTGGTAGCGGTCGTTGATGTAGCGGACGTAGCGCCGCCCGAGCGACTGCATCACCCGCGCCACGGCACCCGGAGCCGCCGGGGTGATGAGCAGGTGGACATGATTGGTCATCAGGACGTAGGCATGCACCGAGCAGTGCTCGCGTCTGGCAAGTTCGCCGAGGTCGCTGCGATAGCGGAGATAGTCGCCTTCGACGTAAAAGCAGGGCTGTCGATCGTTGCCACGCTGGACGACGTGTTGCGGGACGCCGGGCGGATCCAGTCGGAGAGGGCGAGGCATGGGGAGCGGCCGTGCGAGGGTTTCCCCATGCTGCT
>JBBREF010000200.1:0-5405 GCA_038203205.1 Gemmatimonadales bacterium
AATGCGTCCTCCTGTGGACCCACTACTGCCTTAGAGTTCCGACGCTGAATGCCGCGCTTTCGCGCATGAAGTTGCGGACCCGCTGTCGATGACTGTGTTTAGGAACGGGTGAGCGCGGCCTAATTATATGATAGGTTAACAGCCCATTCCGAGTCGGGGGGATAGCAGATGACTAAGGGTGTTACCTTTCCCGCTATGCTTTTGCTCAGCGCAACCACTGCTTCGCCCTCACTCGCCCAAGAGGCCACGGCGCAATCGAACGCAAGCGGCTCCACGAACGCTAATCAGTTCATCTGCATGTTCGATGCCTCAGTAGGAAAAAGTGCTGTCGGCTCTGAAGCTGCGGAGGCTGTCGGGCGGGAAATTGGGCAGATACTTTATACCTATCAGAACACCATCCGTGGTTTCGCAGTGCGATTGCCAGCAAGTCCGCAAGGTGCTTCGGCCGCAATTCAGCGGTTGAAGGAAAATAATCCCAAGATTGCTCAATGTAATCCCGACGGGATAACTCGCGCGGCGCAGGGGCGCCCAGGAGGCGGGGGCGTATCCGCTACGAGCCAATCCACTCCGTGGGGAGTCAAGCGCGTAGGGGGGGCGGGAGATGGTAGCTCGCTGTCCAATAAGGCCTGGGTGATTGATTCTGGGATCGACCTGGATCACCCGGATTTGAACGTTGACACAATAAATGACTACGACTTCATTGATGGAGATGACGTCGCTGACGACGGCTACGGACACGGGACGCATGTAGCGGGCATCATCGGCGCGAAGAACAACGGAGCGGGCGTGGTTGGTGTCGCCGCCGGAGCTCAGGTGGTTGGGATTCGAGTCCTCAACAATTCGGGAGTGGGCGCGGATTCTGGCGTCATTGCCGGCATCGACTATGCAGCCGGACTTGCATCCCCCGGGGACGTCATCAACCTAAGCTTAATTGCGGATGCAGTGGACCCGATCATGGACGCTGCTGTCGCCAATGCCGCTGCCAGAGGCATACTGGTCACGATCGCTGCCGGAAACAGCGGGGCTAACGCTGCGAACTACAGTCCGGGGCGAACTAATGGTACTGGCGTTTACACAGTCTCAGCGTTTGGATCGCGCGACACCTGGGCACGCTTTTCAAATTACGGAAATCCGCCAGTCGATTACGCTGAGCCTGGTGTCGACATCCAGTCTACCGATAAGGGCGGCGGATATTCGACAAAGTCCGGCACATCAATGGCCGCGCCCCACCTCGCGGGTATACTGCTCCTAAAGGCGTCTGGACCGGCAGTTGGGGGGAGTGTGAAGCGCGATCCCGACGGCGACCCGGACAAAATCGGCGTCCGCTAACTTACTCGTCCATTCACACCTGCGCGGTGCGATGATCCGCAAAGCCCTAACGCCCGAATGAAGCAGTGCATGCGTCAAAATTCGGCCTCAAACTGAGGCAGCGAGAAACAACATTCGGAGAAGGCGCAATGGAAACTAACTTAGGTATGTTGGACCTCGCATTCTTTCGCCCGGGCGCTCTCAAAGACACTCCGGCGGGGGCCCTTCACATCCCCGCGGCCAAGGGCGGCGAACAATTCCTCGCGGGAAGACTGGATGATTTTCCAGTTCTTGTAATACTGGAGGGTGCCCAGCCGTTCGAGGTCGCCTCACCCGACCAGTGGACCCAAAGCGCCGGACTGCTTGTCGAGAAAATACGCTTCCAAGTCGACAAGGCCTCGGCCTTCCAAATTCGGCAGCCACAGGACGCCCCGAGCGGTGCCCTCGTGCTTTCGTCGCTTGGCGCGATGATCATTGCTCACGATCAGAACGGACAAAGAGCCGTTCTGCTTGGCGGCGGCGCTGGCTCGACTCAATTAGACGGCACAGTCGCAGTTGCGTTTACGCGTTGGCAAATAGTCGCGGGGAATGAGCCAGCGGTTGTGATGTTTGAGCAGACAATTTCTCCGGCCTAGCGTTTGTTGGGTAGTCGTCCTAGCCGCGGACTAGGCAGCGACGATTAGGACGGTCCCGCCAAGGGAGTTGACGAAAAAGGCCAGGGGCGAGGCTCCAGTCAGGTGACCGGCAACGAAGGCTGTTAGGGGGGCCATGATGACGACCGATGTCGCTGTGTCCGTTGCAACGTTTAACTGCGAGTGGCGAAAAACCAATTCATCGGACGCGACGCTAATACGAGAACGGCTCTTGAGTGCGGACGTGGTTTGCTTGACTGAAACGCAACAGGACTTTTTAGCGGAGGGCGGCCACACGATTGTCTCGGAGAAACTCGACAGCGGTCCAAACACGGAAAGCCGCAGGAAAGTCCTTCTCTGGAGCCGGAACCCCTGGACCTGCGTAGTTGCGGCCGGTCCTCCAGGGTTGCCTGAAGGGCGTTACGTGTCGGGCAAAACTCAGACCGCTGCGGGCGAGTTTCAATTCGTTGGCGTTTGCATTCCGTATGGTTTCGCGGGGTGAGTTACGGCGATCCAAAGCGTCGGCCGTGGGAGCTCCATCTTGCATTTCTCGCTGCGCTAGACAGCTTCCTCCCGACCCGGCCCGAGCGGACCGCTGTGCTGGGTGATTTCAACCAGCGGTTTCCGCGTACATATCAACCGCACGCCGTCTTTGACGCGATCAACGAAGTGCTCCTTAAGCGCTTCAAACTAGCGACCGCGGGATTGATTTCGCCAATCCAAAAGCATGCGATTGATCACATTTGTTACAGCCCAGATCTTACTGCCGACGTTGCAGAAAGTCTCTCCAACCTACGACCTGATGGTGGACAAATCAGCGACCACTTTGGAAGGCGGATGCGGTGAGCAAGGGTTCAGAAGCTCCTCGAAAACCTGACCTTCGCTTTTAGGTGGTGAACGGCGGATAACAGAGCGTTCAGCCACCTCTCAAGCGCGAGCCCCCACTATCAGGGCATCAACCGCTCACAGGAGAGCAAAATGCGTAAGCTTATTATTTCCGCCGTTCTCGCTGCGTCGACTTTGGCGATGGCCGCTCCGGCGGCCGCTCAATGGAGCGTGACGATTGGGAACCAATATGGGAACCAGTACGGTAACCCTTATGGCAACCAGTACGGTAACCCCTACGGCAATGCCTATGGTTACAACAATAATCGCGGCCAGGTGCAACCCTTGATGATGCGCCTCAATCACATCGAGCGCCAGATCGACCTGCTCGATCGCCGAAATGTCCTATCGGAACGTGAAGCCGGTCGCCTGCGCTTCCAGGCAAACCGGATCCAGCGTCAACTCCAGGTAGCGTCGTACAATGGCCTCAATAGGTACGAGGCCCGCGACATCTACGTGCGGATTGCGCGGCTCGAGCAGAACGTTCGCTATCAGGCAAACGATGGCAACGCATATGCCAACCGCAGTTACGGTTCGTATGGTAATGTCTACGACCGCGATCGCGATGGCCGTGACGACCGTTACGAGGATGATCGTGGCTACGACCACGACTAAGACTTCGGATTGTGGGCTTCATTAAGCCGAAAGGAGGGGCGGTATCCGACAGGGTCCCGCCCCTTTTTTGGCATGGTTCTATTCGAACACCACCGGCCTGTGGCTAGTGAAACGCACGGTCAAATGGTCGACTTACGCTCTCAACTTTGTGGACCGATCAATTCGCGGAGAGCGATGGTCGTGGTTATTTTCGATCAGCGTCGCGCGCGAACAGCCTGATTGCTTAGCGAATGCTCGCTTATCGGTGCCGCTTGGGCGTGCCGCAGTTGCCTGATTGGGCGCATTTCAGAATGTCGACATCTGGCCGAAAGCAGAATGTCCCTTTCAAGTCCGAATTCACGATTACGGACGTCCGTTCATGCTCCCGCGGATGAACGAACCGACAATTGGCTCGACCTGTGTCGGCCTCAGATCCATGAGTACGACCACATGGGCTTTGGCGATATCGTTTCTGGCCGAGCCGTCCGGTGCAGGCGTCAACGTCCCCAGTCCCAGGAAGGTGGGTCTGCACATTGAGAGCATGCGGTGTTTCCACCTCTCCAACTGCTGCCATTTCTGACGGTCTGGTCACCTGCTGAGTTCTGTGAGTTGACGTTGGACACAGCGGTCTGGGTGCCCCAATCGGCCTGCGGCGACACGTTATGAATAGAGGCGTGAGAACCGTCTCCGACGGTCAGATAATATTGCTGCCAATTGCCGACCGCGACCGTTCCTCCGTTGCCAAGCCCCGGGAAAAACGGGCTTTCTGCACGAACGTCCTCTTGCCGGCGCTGCTCCATGAACGACAGGCTCGCGACAGGATTCCTATCGGGGAGGTCGTACGTGTGCGGGCCCGTCGGATAGTGGTCGAATCTCGAGGACTGCAGCTGGGCCTGAGCAACTGAGGGAACGACCAGTGATGTCAGGGCAAATAGTGTTGTCAGTAATTTCATCGTCGCCTCCAAATGAAAGTAGCGAGGGAGCCGGTTGTGCGGCTCCCTCTCCACCTATTCAGGACATCAGATTACGGGTGCTGCAACCTTCACGGTGACGTTGTTGCCAACTGCCGTAGAGGTAGCGCTCACCCATGGCCCGTTAAACGAGTTCACGAGCAACGACGCCCCGGTTGAGGTCGACGTGGCAGTAACATTCGCAACAGCGAACTGCTTGCCATTGCTAATGCTAAAGGCCCCGGCCTCGAGGGTGAGGTTGTTTGCAACTGCGGTGGCATTGCTGTCGATTATCGAGTCCGTCCCTCCTGCACTGGCGATCGCGTCGACGGAGGCGGGCGTGAGCAGGTCGAGATCGATACTGGCCAATGACAGCAGATCGACGCTTGCGCCCAGTGCCAGACCGCCATAGGTCAGCTGCGTAGTATCCGCCATGAGTGCCCCGTCGGAGCTAAGCGCCATGTTGTTGTTCACGGCTGTGGCGTCGGCCACCACTTCGGGGGGAGTGACAGCGTTCAGTCCCAGCAGAGGAACGGTTGCCACCGCGGTGGCAGTCGCCAATGTTGAGCCGACGAACACCTGTTCTTGCTCGACAATGGCGGCATTCGCACTGCCCAGGTCAAGCGACTGCTGGATATCAACTTGGGTGTTTATGGCCAGATCCCATGACCAGTTTATGCTGCCGGCCGGGAAAGCGCTTGCCGCCGTGGCGCTGAGGCCTGCGAGTAGGGCCGCTCCGACAAGGAGGCCGCTTCTATTTAATCTCGTCATTTTTCGTCTCCGTAGGTTGCGAGCCCAGGTTCAGTCGAGCAAGGGTGCAGTTGTCGGGGATCGGGAGTTTGAAGCCGTCCGTCATGATTTGTAGGACGGCCATCTCGACCACCGATCTCACACCTACCTGAATGGGCTCATTCTTCAGGCGCCCGGCGTCAAATTCGATCAGGTGATTACCAAAGAAGCGATAGACCCCCGCTTCCTGCTCGTATCCAATGATCTGCTTTTGCAGGCTCGACACGTACACAGTGCGGAGGGTCTT
>JBBREF010000201.1:0-5344 GCA_038203205.1 Gemmatimonadales bacterium
GCACGCTTGCCGACAATCACGGGATGGATGAACTCGACGACCACATGCTGGGCATCCGTCGCCGACTGCACGCGACCGAATGCCAGAAGGCGGCCGCCATCCTCGAGCCGCGCTGACATCTCCCGGCAGGCAACAGCGAGACGCCCCGATTCACGCGCAAAGAATGCCTCCGATATCGCGTTGCGCGCAGTCAGCGCATCGGCAATAGCATTGACAATCCCGGATGCGGACGACACGAACTCGGATCCTCGCGGGGAGAAGTTGGCTCCCGTCAACAGATGCGCGGGAGCGGATCACCCACCAGCATATCGACGACGCGCGTGCCGCCGTATGCCGAGCAGGAGATAACGGTCCTGGCCGGGGTCTCGCGGACTTCGCCTATCAGGGCCGCTTCGTGTCCGCCTGGTGCGCCACGAACCGCCGCAAGCGCCATTTCCGCGTACTCTGCCGCAACGACCGCTACGAACTGGCCTTCGTTGGCGATGTGCAACGGTTCGAGGCCCAGCAGCTCACATGCGCCGCGAACCTGCGCGCGCACGGGAACAGTTTCCTCCGAGAGAGCGATTGCAACATCCGCGTCGCGAGCAAGCTCATTGAGGGCGCTTGCTACCCCGCCACGCGTCGGATCCCGCATCCATCTAACACCGGGTCCAGCGGCACCAGCGAGCGCGTCGACCATCGGTAGAATGGACCTGGTATCGGACTGCAGGTCTGCGTCAAGGTCGATCTCCCCGCGCGCGAGCAGGATAGTTATTCCATGATCGCCAATGGGACCTGACAGCAATACCTTGTCGCCCGGCCTGACGAGGCTGGAGGAGAAGACGAGCCTCTTATCGAGAGTTCCTATGCCCGCTGTCGTGATGTACATGCCGTCTGCCATGCCGTGCTCCACGACCTTGGTGTCACCGCCAACGACTGCCACTCCTGCATTCAAAGCCGCAGATGCGATTGCGCGCAGCTCCATTTCGAGTGACTCGGTAGACAACCCGGCTTCAAGGATCAACGTTACCAGAAGGGCAACTGGTTTTGCGCCTGAGACGGCAAGGTCATTCACAGTTCCGTTAACGGCGAGGTCTCCGATGGACCCGCCTGGGAAGCGGAGAGGTCGAACCACGAAACTGTCGGCGGTAAAGGCGAGCTGCACGCCCTCTATATCGACAATCGCTGAATCGCCGAGGGGGTTCGCGAGCGGACCAATCATGAGGGGAGCGATGAGGCCCTCGATCAACCTCCGGCTCGCCTTGCCTCCCGCGCCATGCGCCATCTCTATCTGCGCATCTGCAAAACGAATCCGTTGGCTGGCGGGCATTTTACGATCCGGTCGAAGCAGCCGTCGTGACGCCGGTCCTGACGGCGTAATTGTGAAATGCAGCGCAGGCACCCTCGGATGAAACCATCAGCGCTCCAACCGGTTTCTCTGGTGTGCACTCGCGGCCGAAGAGCTTGCACTGATGTGGCTTCAGCACACCCTTCAGAACTTCGCCACACTGTGCTGCCTTGGGGTCAGTCACGCGAACGCCAGGAACGTGAAATCGTTTCTCCGCATCCCATTCCGCATACTCATCGCGAAGGCGGAGCGCGGACTGCGAGATGAAACCGAGGCCGCGCCACTCGAAATACGGTCGCAGCTCGAAAACTTCTGCCAGGACTCTGAGCGCTGGGATGTTGCCTTCCCATGGCACAACGCGCGCGTATTGGTTCTCCACTATCGCGATGCCTGAATCGAGCTGCCTCAGTATCATCACGATTGACTGGAGAACATCGAGCGGCTCGAATCCCGACGTGACGAGCGGCTTGCCGTAGCGCGTGGTTATGAACTCATAGGGGCGGCAACCGATCACAGTTGACACGTGTCCCGGTCCGATGAAAGCGTCGATCCGCATTCCTGGCGAGTCGAGAATTGCGCGAATTGCTGGAATGATCGTGACGTGATTGCAGAACACTGAGAAGTTTCGCAGTCCGAGCGCGCGCGCCTGACGGAGCGTGAGAGCAGTCGAAGGCGCCGTAGTCTCGAATCCGATGGCAAAAAAAACCACTTCGCGGTCCGGATTCTCCCTGGCGAGTTTCAATGCGTCAAGCGGAGAGTAGACCATCCTGATGTCTGCGCCGCGCGCTTTGTGCTCGAGCGGACTGCCGGTGCGGCCGGGTACCCGCATCATGTCGCCAAAAACAGTGAGTATTACCTTGGGATCGGATGCAAGCGACAACCCATCGTCGACTCTACCCATCGGGAGCACGCAGACCGGACAGCCGGGTCCGTGCACCAGTTCGATATTCTCGGGGAGGAGATCTGCGAGCGCGAATCTGTAGATGGCGTGCGTATGGCCGCCGCAGACTTCCATCAGCCTGAAGTGCTTGTCGGGCGTTGCGAGCTTCCGGATCTCCGCCGCTGCCTGGCGTATCAGCTTCGCATCGCGAAACTCATCGACGTATTTCATGTCATGACTGGTTGAACTCGTAGCCTTCGATCTCGGTAATCGCCTGATCGGCTTCCCCGAGCATTGTCAGCAGGCGCATCTGCTCGTCGGCATACTCTGCGCTGATTCTGCTCATCGCGAAACCGACGTGAATGAGCAACCAGTCCGACACCGCCAGCGGCACCTCGTCGCGCACCAGGTCGACGTTCACCTTGCGGCGAACACCGGATACCTCGATTACAGCAAGGTGAGGCTGATCGGGGAAAAGCTCGACGATCTTACCTGGGATGGCTAGACACACGGTGCCTCCGGGGATTGCCACAACCAACTTCGATGACGCCAATATATCACGCGTGCTCGAGCCAGAGCTGGCAAAGGGGGTCGCGATCTTTCGCCGGCTTAAAGGGCTACCTTATATAGTAGCGCGCGGGAGCATAGGTCGGCATCATTCTTGTTGACAGTTTGGTGCGACGACAAGTAAAGCGGGCGAACCTGATACGGGTTCAGCGGCGTATATAGTTTCCGAGTCTCCAACCGGGTCTGGCTATGGCTACAGCTATCGAGCAGGATGCTGTCCAGGGAAATCAACCGTCGATTCCCGCCACCGAGCCCCACCCGAGGCCGGAAAGATTGCCCCTCGGTCCCCTAAAGACAGTCCACGTTTTCTGGATTGCGGGAATGAGCTGCGACGGATGCACAGTCGCTGTCGCAGGCGCGACGAATCCCGGAATCGAGGGATTGCTGCTCGGCACAGTTCCAACGATGCCGCAGGTGATTCTGCATCATACCGTGCTTTCAGTCGAGTGCGGTGACGAATTCATCCAACCCATGAAGGACGCATGGGAAGGGACGCTTGAAGATCCTTACGTTATCGTTGCCGAAGGATCGATTGCCGATGAGAGAATTGCCGCACGCACCGGCGGCTACTTCTCGGCGATGGGAAGTCAGGTGACCGAAGGGACCGAGGAAGGCCGGCCGGTGCCAACGGCCACGTGGATCTCACGACTCGCGCCGGGAGCGGCGGCAACGATTGCGATTGGAACCTGCGCGACATGGGGTGGAGTTCCCGCGGCCGAGGGTAATCCGACCGGCTCGATGAGCCTCATGGATTTTCTCGGAAAGGATTATCGCAGCGCCTTTGGTCTTCCGGTGATCAATATCCCGGGATGCGCGCCACAGGGTGACAATTTTACCGAGACTGTGTTCGCGGTTCTCCTTTTTCTTCAGGGCCTGGGACCGCTTCCTTCGTTCGATGAGCTTGGCCGGCCGGCATGGCTGTTTGGCGAAACCGTCCATCGTGGGTGCACGCGCGCGGGCTACTACGAGGAAGGCATCTTCGCGAAGAACTATGGCGACAAGGAATGCCTTATTGAGATCGGATGCTGGGGACCGGTGGTGAATTGCAACATCGTGAAGCGCGGCGCGATCAACCACATGGGTGGCTGCATGGAAGCGGGAGGCGTGTGCATCGCCTGCACCATGCCCGGATTCCCTGACAAGTTCTCGCCCGTTTACAAGGAGCCACCGGGAGGCATCATCTCGACGACGATGTCGAAGGGCGTCGGTGCTGTGATCCGGCGCGCGAGGCGTCTCTCCAACCGCCACGCGAATACCGAGGTGCGCTGGGACAAGCTCGACCACGTGCCGACTGGCTGGGGAAACGTGAGCACGGCGACCCCGTCGCTCAAGCTGATGGAGTTCTTCTACAAGAAGTGGCAATTCTGGGGAGCGAAGGCTCCAGGTCGCCCGAGGGGCAGCGAGGACCGTTTCTGGGGAGTCGACCGTCCCGGCACGAGAAGCGATTACCTCGACAACAGCTCCGCCAGGGAGGATACCGATGACAGAAACTGAACTCTGGCGCGCGTGGTCGCTCTGGATGGGTGTGGCTGCGCTCGTAATAGTGATTGCCGCCGCCCTTCTGATCACAATCTGGCTGACGGCGAGAAGTATTCTCGCTCACGCGAAGCGCGCCCTTGCTGCGGCCGAGCGAATACGGGAGGCGACGATGCCGATCTGGGCACTTGAGACCACGAATGAGGTTGCGGGCCAGATTCTGGAAACAGTCCAAAGTATCGAGGCAAAAGGTGGCGCGCTCGTCGAAGCGCTGGAGAGTCACGCTGGCGCTGGTGGAGGGACGGCTCATGTCTGAGATCACCGCTGAAACAGTACAAACGATCTGGATTATTTCGCTCGGTGTGTTCGTGGTCGTGCTCATTGTCGTCGCGATTCTCCTGACGCTGATTCTTCGGACTGCCCGCGATATCACCGGTGGCGTGTCAGCGATATGGAATGTCGGCCAGCGAATCGCTAACAACACGATTCACATCGCTCTCCTGAAAAGAACGAACCTTGTTGCCGGGAAGATCCTCGGGTCTGCGGTTGGTATCGTGCACGCGACGGCAGGCGTGAAAGGCCATGCTGAGGAGTGCCCGGGGTGCCCTGCCTGTGTCATCGGGCCGGAGTGGCTGCGATGAACACAATGACATTGCTCGCTCTGGTTTCCGTTGCTGGCGCGGCTGCGCTGTTCATCGCCCTCGTGATCTTTCTTCATTTCATATCGAAGGAGCTCGAGACAATTGGCGGAATGAAGAAAGCAGGTTACGGGCTCCCGTCGAGCTTCCTTTCGAAGATTCGTCTCGGAGTACGCGCTATTGAAGTCCAGACCGGAGGCCTCGCGCCGGAGGTCATCAAGCTCAACGGCGGGCTCACGGCAGTTCGTGACGGGCTCGGTGCGATCGATTCAAATCTTGCCGGCGTGATAACAGCTGTCTCGGCGCAGGGGGCATAATGACGCAGACTGAAGCCGTGTTTCCTCCGGCCGTGTACACAATCTGGTGGGCAGGCCTGATCCTCACTCTCGTCGTGTTCGTGCCGCTTGCAGTTTACTATCTCCATCGCGTGTACCAGGCTGCACGTTCGATTCAGCG
>JBBREF010000202.1:0-5313 GCA_038203205.1 Gemmatimonadales bacterium
AACCAGCTTGCCACTGCGATGAACCTCTCGACGGTTCAGGAGATGGTGGGCCTCGAGGACAGGGCATCGCTTTTCATGATAAAAGTCCGGGACGGCGCCGATGTCGAAGGGTCACGCGCCTGGATCGAGCGGAGCGTGCCCGAAGTGAGTGCACTCTCCATCGCGACAGCGCTCGAGCAGGTTGACCAGAGGCTCAGCTACTTCAGGCAGCTCGCCTTCATACTCGGCACCGTGAGCCTGTTCGTCGGCTTTCTGCTGGTAACGACGCTGATCACTGTTTCGGTCAATGAACGTGTCGGGGAAATCACCGTAATGCGCGCGCTCGGTGTTTCCAGGGGACACATCGTGCAGCAGATAGTTCTCGAAGGAATGGTCATCACGATTGCCGGTGCCGTAGCTGGCCTCGGGCTGGGACTCATCACGGCCAGGTACCTGAACGGCATTCTCGCAAGTTTCCCCGGACTTCCAGTGGCAATCGATTTTTTCCTGTTTCAGCCCAGGGCGGCGTGGATGTCCCTCGGGCTTCTCAGCCTCTCGGGCATAGCTGCGGGTGTGTATCCGTCATACCGGGCCGCGTCGCTCCCGATTGCGACAACACTGCGTGAGGAAGCGATAGCATGAGTCTCGTTGAAGTACGCGACCTCGCGCGTGACTATCGCTTCGGTGCTGACGACGTGCACGCACTGCGCGGTGTGACGTTCGATATTGCTGAGGGAGACTACGTCGCGATCGTCGGACCCTCCGGGTGCGGAAAATCGACGCTGCTGAATCTCCTCGGCGCGATCGACAAGCCGACTCGCGGTAGTGTCAGAATTCGAGGTGAGGCACCGGGGTCGATGCGGGATCGTGAGGCAACACTCTTCCGGTTGCGAAATATCGGCTTTGTTTTCCAGCGCTTCTACCTCATGCCGACGCTATCTGCGCGTGAAAACGTCGAGCTGCCGATGGCGGAAGCGGGCTTGAAGGCAGCCGCGCGATCGGCGCGTGCGCGTGAGCTGCTGAGCTACGTCGGGCTCGGTCACAGAGAGAGGCATCGACCATCCGAGCTTTCGGGCGGCGAACAGCAGCGAGTTGCAATCGCAAGAGCGCTGGCCAACAAGCCGGCAATTCTGCTCGCTGATGAGCCGACCGGTGAGCTCGACGCAAAGACAGGTGCCGAGATCATTGCGCTGTTTCAGCAGCTGAACGCAGACGGAACAACGATTATCGTCGTGACCCACGATGACGAGCTGGCCCGGGCTGCCCGCAGACGAATCCACATGCGTGACGGTGTGATCGTCGACGGATGATCTCGCTCCTTGCCTACAGGAACATCGTTCATCGACCATGGAGATCTGCGCTCCTGTTCTTCGGCTATGGAATTGGCGTTGCGGTGATGATAGTGCTGCTGTCGGTCGGCGAAGCGCTTCTCACGCAGGCGAAGGACGAGAAACTCGTCGGCGGGGGCTCGATCACCGTATTGCCCCAGGGGCTCGATGTCGAGGTCATGAAGACGGGGGGCGTGGGTGGACTCTTCTTCTCGATCTCACAGGCGCGTTTCATCTATCAGCAGCTGCTTGCATCTCCGCGTCTCTCCGGCTCCGTGACCGCTGCAGCGCCCCAGATCGAGAACAGGCTGCTGTACCTTCGGACTGCGGACGGGGGAGAACATCCTGTTCGTGCGAGCGGAGAAATTCCCAGCCTCACGCAGACCGTTCGTGGGCAGCTTCCTCTCGCCGAAGGTAAATGGACAGATGACGATGGCGACAGACGTTGGGCGAACCCGACCCTTGCCGAGCTCCGCAACGACATCGATCACTTTCACATTCCGCCAGACAGCGTTGCCAACAGGGAGAGCTGGGCCGAGTGGCACTACGCCAACGTGTTGTCCGCTGACAGAAAACGATGGGCTTTCATTTCGCTGATCGTCGGCGGCGACGTCACGGGCGAAGACTGGGGCGGGAGTGTTCAGGTGACGCTGCGGGAGGAGGAAGGCCAGTCCCGGAAATTCGAGGCACGCATACAGCGTGAGAGGGTGAACTTCTCGACAACGTCAGCGAATCTTTCGATGGGTGAATCCAGCGTGATAGTAATGCCTGACGGGGACTATCGTTTTGTCGCGCACGCGCCGTCGACTGATGGAGGCGCCGGGGTCGTTGTCGATCTCGTCATCAGTCCCGCTGAGCGCGCGTATTTTCCCGGCACGTCGCTCGGCTCAGGCGACTTTGTCTCCGGTTATACGGTGCCGGCGTTGCGTGCGAGCGCGTCGGGAACGATCTGCGTCGGCTCGCGGTGTGAGCGATATGATGGTGCCCAGTCGTATCACGATCATAACTGGGGAGTCTGGCGCGGCGTTACGTGGGACTGGGGCGCTGCGCGGGCCGGAGAGTACACGCTGCTTTACGGACGTGTGATTGGACCGGACAGCGAGGGGCGTAACAATCCGCTGTTCGTCTACCTGATTGACGCCAAAGGATTTCGGGCTGTGATGCGGCCGGCAAATATCACGTATGTCGACGGACGTCGTACGATCGTTGCGGGGAAAACAATCGCCGTGCCGTCCAGGGTGTCATACGCGGATGTGCGTGGTGCAGACACACTTCGCGTCGAGCTCGAAATCGAAGATGCGATTGCCACCGATACAAGACAGGAATCGCGCGATGTTTCACCGGACAAGCCTTACTTCATTCAGATGAAAGGCACTGCGCGGATATCCGGGCGACTCGGCGGAAGTCCGGTATCGGGCGAGGGCACCGGGTTCTTCGAGACGTACCGCTAGCGGGTTACCGCGCTACCGGGCGTCCGCCTTCTTTCCAGACTGGCGCAACACCGTCGGCCAGCAGCCGTGCCGCTTTCGCAGCCGCATCGATCACCTGGGTCATGTGGGCAAAATCGATCTTGTCGATATCGTCGGCCGGCGTGTGATAGTCGGGGTGCATGTTGTAGCTCGACAGCGTGTGTGCGGGAACGCCGAGCCGCGCGAAGACGATGTTGTCGCTGCGCTCGAAGAAGCGCATCTGCGGATACGGATCGGGCACTATTGGCACATTTGCGCCCTTCAGGATGTCACCCATAGTCGAGCGTTCATAACCTGTCAGCCACGCCTTCCCGGTACCACCCGCCATGGAGTCAGGTCTGCCGATCATTTCGATCTCCATGTCCGCGACCATCTGCGCGATCGGAAATTTCGGATGCTTTACGTAATACTGCGTGCCGAGGATGCCTTGTTCCTCGCCGGTGGTGGCCATGAAGAGCATTGTGCGCCTGGGAGGTGGACCCGACGCGATCGCGCGTGCGATCAGCAGGACTGCGGTCACGCCTGAGGCGTCGTCGTCAGCGCCGTTGTTGATCGAGTCTGTGCCGACAGGTGTGCCGATGCCAAGACCATCGTAATGCGCGCCGATGACGACGACCTGGTCCTTCAAGGCAGGATCACTTCCGCGGATCATTCCGAGCACGTTGTACGAGATAATGCGATTTGAGTCGGGCACCGATCTGAGCGCACCCATGCTGTCGAGCACCTGGATTCCGCGCCGGCCGCCGCGAGCAAACGGAACGGCCTGGAGGTAGCCCGCGTCTCCCGCCGGTGCGAGCCCGATCGCTCGCATCTCCGCAGCGACAAAATCGGCTGCCCGGTTTCCACCCGCCGTTCCTGTTCGCCGTCCTTCCATCGAATCGTGAGCCAGTGAGGAAAGAATCCGCCGCACCTCGTTCTGGTCGATCGAAATCACCGCAGCAGGCGTGGTGATCGTTGTTCCCACCGAGGGCGCCTGAGTAGCGCATGCGGGGGTGAGAAGAATGAGACTTGCCGCGGCGATTCTGACTTTCATGATTCCGGAGCTGGTTGAATTGCAGCGAAACGTGCGTGAGGGGCTACGCGGGCGCAATTGTTGGGTCGATACCATACAAAAGAGGCGGGACCAATTGGTCCCGCCCCCTGAACTTCCGCGCTTCGAGAGCTAGAAGCGCGTGTCTGTCGGATCTGGTCCCGGCTTTGATGCCGGGTTGCCGTCGATCCTGTCTTTCACGTTATCAACGGCGTCAACTATCCTGTCGCCCGCATTGCGTGTCGTATCAGCCGCGCGATCGGCAAGGTTCTCACTGCTGTTCTCCATCCGGTTCAGCGACTCGCGTGTTGAAACCGACGAACGGGTGGTGTACGCCTCCTGGGCGAACGGCCTTACTGTCGACCAGTCGCCGTGACGCGCACGAAGGTCGTTCGACCAGCCGCGCTGAAGGTCTGCTTCGATCGACTCGAAGCTCTTGCCGCTGTAATCGGGATTTTCACTAGCGAGGTGTCCGAGCTGGTAAGCCGGTCGTACGTCTTCGTACGTTCTGTCAGCGAGCCTGTCCGACCTCGACTCGTACGAGCCGCGATACGTGTGGTCAGAATCATCATCAAAACGTTTTGCCGCTTCCGACACGGTCCGGCCTGCCCACCATCCGCCAACTGCGCCGGCGATTCCACCAATCACTGTGCCGATAGGGCCCGCAGCTGAACCGATCGCGGCGCCCGCGACTGTCCCTGAAACGCCCCCTACTGCCTGGCCGACTTCGTCTCCCGTCGTCGGGGTGTCATCATGATTGAGAATACCGTCGTCGTTAGTTCTCGTCTTGCGGTCCATCGTACCTCCTGGAATCGTTTTCGCTGAGTGGTGCTTTGCCGAATGAATTGGCAATTTTGAGACCAGTTGTTACCCAGACCCACGGACGACCCGATGAATCGAAGTGGCTGACAGGAAGCCGAGATTTTTCGTAGGCACGCAAGGGTGGAACTACGACGCCTGGGTCGGCCCATTCTATCCGGTCAGTACCCGACCCGCAGATTTTCTGTCGGTCTACTCGCGCGCGTTCGGGTCGGTCGAAGTCGATTCGACTTTTTACGGAGTGCCGGCGGCGACAACATTCCAGAGCTGGTATGAACGGACGCCCAGTGACTTCGTATTCTCGCTCAAGCTGCCGCAGGAGATTACCCACGAGCAACGCCTGCGTGACTCGCTCGGCATCGGCGACATGTTCTTCGAGCGCGCACGCGAACTGAAGCACAAGCTCGGCCCGGTGCTCGTGCAGCTTGGTCCTGACTTCGACCCGGGTGAGCTGCCGGCGCTCGTCGATTTCGTCGGGAAGATTCCGCCCGACATCCGCTTCACGATCGAGTTCCGTCATAGAGGCTGGATCAACGACGGTGTGCTCGCACTTCTCCGTGACCGCAACATCGGTTTGACTCTTGTCGATGGCCGCTGGATTCCACGCAAACTGATGCTGGCGCTCGCGGAGAAGCCCACCGCGGACTTCGTGTACATCAGGTGGATGGGACCCAATCGCGATCTGGTC
>JBBREF010000203.1:0-5300 GCA_038203205.1 Gemmatimonadales bacterium
AAGCCATGATGCCTGTCGCGACATAATCGGCGAGCGTGAATACGGCGACGGCGGGTTTGCGAATAGCAAAGCTCGGCGCACCGACCACCGGCGGCAGCAACCCTTCGAAGCGTTCGCCGCCTTCGGGCAACTCGGCGGAGACGCGCGGCGCTCCGCCATGCACTTCGGCCCCCACATGATGCGCCACCAGCCGGACGATCCGCTCGCCGTCGGCAGCGCTCATCGTCCGCTCGGTGGCCGCAAGGCCTTCGCCCAGCCGATCGATCCAGAGGCGTCCGTCCGGGTTGAGCATGACCTCGATCACCGACGGGTCTTCAAGCCAGGCCGCGATCTCCCCGCCCAGAGCGGTACGCAGCATGCGCGCGCCGCGCGACAATGCTTCGGATCGGATCGGAACTACGCTCATGCCAGGCCTCGGAACACCGCGACCTACGGCCGGTCGCGTTCTGAGGCACATCAAGAAGACAGGATTTCAGGGCACCGCAACAGGAAGTGGCAGGTGTCGAACGGCAGCGCGGAAAAGGTAAGCCGGGCGTAGCGAGCCGCATCCGGTGACCCCAGCGCAAGAGGGCTGACCGCTGAGCCTGCAAGGTGCAGATCCTTTGACCGTTTGGTTTCGCCTCATGAGGCAGAACAAGATTGCATTGAGAACAGAACAAGAACATATAAAGTTGGTTCTCTTTGGCGGTAAAACCGCTACCCACAGGCATAAGGAGGGTTCGTTGCGATCAAATTCAGCACTGAAACCGGGATCCGTTTCCCGTAGCGAACCGACGCACGCGCTGGCATTGAAGCGCGAAGAGCTCGCACGCGCGCGACTGGCTGCACGCGCTTGGGCGCAGTCGCTAGAGGATAGTGATCGATCGACCCATGCCGCCTGGTTCGCGCAAACAGCGATGGAAGCATTTGCCGCTGCGATTTCTCCCTCGCTCGTTCTCTCGAGTTCTCCGTCGGACAATCATACGGCACTGGACGCCACGGCATGCCGTCTCGCGGAATCAATCGGATGCGAAGCGGCTTGCCTTCCGCTGCTCGAGGGATGCCATTTTCTAACCAGCCTCTACACCACCCTGCTCCCCGCTGAGGAACGGAGCGAGCTGGGCGCATTCTACACGCCTGCATCACTCAGCAAGCGTCTTGTCGATCTGGCCGATGAAGGGGGCATCGACTGGGCAACCGCTCGAGTACTCGATCCGGCGAGCGGAGGCGGTGCGTTCTTGCTCGAGGCAGCCTCCCGTATGCGCAAAGCGCTCGAAGGCAGCGAGCCTGCGTTCATCCTAGCCCAGCTCGGTGCGCGACTTTCCGGGATGGAAATCGATTCCGATGCCGCTGCTCTTTCGCAGATGGCGTTGGAAATCTTTCTGGCCGATCTAACCGCGACCAGCGGGTGCCCCGCTCCTCAATTCATCAAGGTGTGCGACACGCTGGAAATCGCGCCTTCGCCCACCTATGATCTCGTCATTGGCAATCCGCCCTATGGGCGAGTACGACTTTCGGCTGCGCAACGCAGTCTCTTCGCCCGCAGTCTGTACGGCCATGCGAACCTCTACGGGGTGTTCACGGACATAGCCCTTCGCTGGACCAAAGCCGGCGGGGTAATCGCCTACCTTACGCCGACGAGCGTCTTGGGAGGACAGTACTACAGCGCACTCCGCCGCCTGCTCGCAACCGAAGCACCGCCTGAAGCGATCGACTTCGTTCACGCCCGTCGCGGCGTATTCGAAGATGTCATGCAGGAAACGCTGCTGGCGCTTTACCGCAAAAGCGGAGAACCGCGCCCGTATCAAGTTCACTATCTTCACGTAGACAATGAGCGTGAAGCGCGCCTGACGAAGAACGGAAAGGTCGGGCTTCCGCAGGACGTCGGTGCTCCCTGGCTGGCGCCGCGACAACCTGCCCATGTCAAACTCATTGCGGCCGCTGAGCGAATGCCCGCGCGATTGTCGGACTGGGGCTATCGCGTTTCGACCGGTCCGCTTGTCTGGAACAGATTCAAATCGCAGCTTCGAGAACGGGCGGTCCGAGGGTCCTTACCCCTGATCTGGGCCGAAGCGGTGACTTCGAATGGCAAGTTCGTATTTCGCGCATTGAAGAAGAACCACGCTCCTTTCTTTAAAATCGAGCCGGGTGACGATTGGCTCGTAGTCGGTGAGGCCTCAGTGCTTGTCCAGCGGACGACAGCAAAGGAACAGGCGCGCAGGCTGATCGCTGCCGAGCTCCCCTTGGAGTTTGTCGAGCAGCACGGCGGGGTGATCGTAGAAAACCACCTGAACATGGTAAGGCCCGGACCGTCACCGAAGATCAGCCCGGCGACAGTCGCCGCAGTGCTGAACAGCGATGTGGTCGACCAGCTTTTTCGCTGTATCAGCGGCAGCGTTGCCGTTTCGGCATTCGAACTCGAGGCCATTCCGCTGCCCGCGATCGCCGAAATGGCGGAATTCGAGCAGCTGGTGGGCAGTAGAGCATCACGGGCACGGTTGGAAGAATCGCTGCGGCGGAGCTACGGCCTCAAAGCATGAGTTTGCTGCCGCTTGCATCCTGGGATGAGATTCACCGCCGCCTTCCTGTCATTTTTCCGAATGGCTCGCCGAGCAGGGAGCACTGCGTCTGGGAAATCGCTGCCAAGACCATTTTCGTGATGCTGTATGCGGGTGCGGTCGAAGGTGCGGAGCGATGGATCCGGCCTGATCAGGTAACCCGGATGACTGATACTCAGGCGACTCTCACTGACGATGCCGATCGCATACAGTGGTCTCAGGATTCCATGAAGCCGAGCAAGGCCGATGTCCCGGGACGCTGGTACGCGGTGAACACCCGGGAATCCATTCGCGACGATACGATCCGCTACGCGCTAATACAGAACGGCGCGGTCATCGAACGGCCGGGACTGGCGACGACGTCACCAGCGGGCCGCTATGCGCTTCAGAATGATTTTGCCGAGCTGCTCGTCCCGGACTTGAGCGCGGAAGCACTGGAAGCCAGAATTTCCGCCTGGCAGAAAAAGCATCTGAACGCAGGCGCGCTCGCACGTATCGCCATCGTCCGGCGTGGAGCTGCAGCCGGCGGGGATCACCAGTTGGTTACGTTTCCGAACGGGGAGACGCGGCGGATGACCGCAGGACCGAGTTCGGATATCTCCAAGGCAGTGATCGAGGTCTTCGCCCCGACCTTTCTCGTCAAGCCCGGCGTGATCACCCTCAGCGAAAGTGGCAATAAGGTTGTCGCCAGAGACGACGAACTCGCCCGAGCAATTGGACTGACGATCCCGGCCGACAGGAGTTTGCCCGACATTGTTTTAGTCGATTTGGGCCCTGCCCACCCACTGCTCGTATTTGTGGAAGTTGTTCATTCCGACGGTCCGGTCAATGAAGCACGCAAGGCAGCATTGCTCCGGATCGCTGACCAAGCCGGTTTCGGTTCGAAGAATGTCGCGTTCGTGACCGCCTTCCTCGATCGCGGTTCGGCCACCTTCCGGAAGGCCGTGGGCAGCCTGGCCTGGGGAAGCTACGCCTGGTTTGCTTCCGAACCAAATAATCTGATCACGCTAAGCTCTGGATCGTGTCCGATAGAGGGCAGCTAATCTAGGGTGTCAAGGCAGCACTTTAGCCGGCTATGCATGTTAGCTAGAAGAATGCGTTCCGGTTGTCGCTTGCTCGAAGACTGCCACTGGCTTTGAGGCTTCCACATTCGGTCTGTAATTGAGCCGTCTTCTTCTGCCTGTCCGGTTCCAGCGTCAGGAGCCGACGAAGCCCCCGTGCAGCGACCGATTTTGATCCGTCCAAAGCGGCCATATGTTCACGCGCTCCCGCGTCCCGTGCTCACCCTACCAGAATTGCAGGTATTGTGACGATTGTTTCCCGACACTCCCCGCGCTCAGAGTGGCGATCGGCCCCAATGCGCCTCTAGGCAAATACTCAGCGCCGATATAAGGTCGTCGCTGGGGGAAGCTTTTGGATAACTGCCTTAAAATAGCCAATGCGTCGTGCTCGCCTCAGTCAGGGGCCGGGCACGGTGCCTGATGGTTTGAGTGCTATCGCCGCATCGTCAGACGCTGGTGCTATTGCTGCCCGTAAAGGGTTTAGAATTCAGGATCATGTCGCAGCTCGCTTAGCTCTCGAGATGTTACATGATTCCACAATATTGCAACTAGAGTGCGAGACTGGCGACGATGTTGTTCTACGCCGGATGGAAGATGGACAAACAGTAATAGAATATATTCAGGTCAAAACGACTGAAATTGATACGAAATGGTCAATTAAAGAGCTTACTGCACGCGTCGACAGCAAACCGGGCAGTTCCACCTGCGAGAAATCTCTCCTTTGTGACAAGCACGGGGAGGTCGCTTGGTTCCGGTTTGTATCAACGCGAGCGGTGTCGGCAAAGCTACAGCCGTTCCGGCGCCCGCGTTCTAAACGCGCGAACTACACAGGCCTAGCAGGACTGGTTGCCAGTTTTTCTAAAAAATTAAAAACGGTGAAGTCGGCTTCAGGCCGAACTCTGGGCGACTGGGCTAGCAATATGCTCTGGGAAGTCGAGGGTGATGAGGAAGCATTGATATCTCGTAATATCAATGCCCTGCTCAAACTCGCAAGTGGCCAAGGCGTTAATCCGAGCTATGAAGCTATGGATGAGGTCTATCGTAAGCTTGCCGACAAAGTTCGAACAATGGGCGACAAGCCCTCCGTAGATGCCGAGGAGAAGGTTTGGACACGCCAAGACTGTTTAAAGTGGTGGGCATCTCAGGTTGACTCCATTCGAATGACGGCGAATGCCATGGTTAAGGTCTACCAGATTTCGAACATTCCGCAGCTTTTCTCAGAGATCTGCTCGATAAATGAAGAAGCCATTCAAAGGGCTTTGTACGCTTATGACGTCGAGTTCGATGGTGATGTTTGGCGAAGGGAGGAGCTAATCGATCACCTGCTGGACTGGCTCCCTGAAATTGCACTCCCCCCGCAAACCCTGGCGAACTTTAATCACCTGGCTGCAAGGCGGCTACCCGGCGAGGCACTGAAAGAGTTGGATCGCCGCGGCCCCACCGACATTCCGCACCTCATCGCCGCGCTCATGCTTCACGCCATCCTGCGCCACCATTTTGGTGCTGAGCCAATCGCCTGCCGTCTCTTCTTCTTGGTTGGGGGAACCATGAGGGCTAGCAGCGCTCACATCGTTCAACTGTCTGATGGAGAGGAAATCTGGCTCGGCCGTTCGCGATTGGTCACTGCATCTTCCCACGAAACTGTAATCGATGAGGTTCTCGCGGAACTGCAAACGGCTTTGACGCGGGATGTGCTGAAGGA
>JBBREF010000204.1:0-5266 GCA_038203205.1 Gemmatimonadales bacterium
CCGCGACGAGTGAGGCCCGCCGTTCATCTACCTCGAGTGCGAGCAGACCGCCGCCTTGCAGAATCGCAGCTGCGTCGCGCACGATCGCCGCAGTCGCTGTCATGCCGTCGTGCCCGCTGAAGAGAGCAAGGGGCGGCTCCCAGTCGCGCACGCTTGACGGCAGAGCGTCCATTTCGCCGAACGCGATATAAGGAGGGTTGGAGACCACGACGCTTGCCCTTTCTCCCCTGACCGGCGACATGAGCGATCCAAGCCGGAACTCCGTCCGCGTTCTAGCCGGCTTGCCTTTTTTGCTGTTCGCGCGCGCAACAGCGAGCGCGTCCACTGACGCATCGGTAGCGATGACCCGATCGAACCGGCCTTCGGCAGCGAGTGACAATGCAATCGCGCCGGATCCAGTTCCGATGTCTATCGCCGTCCCCCATGAATCGGTCCCGTAACGCGACGACATCTCCGTGAGAACTTCGCTCACCAGCACCTCCGTCTCCGGACGCGGGATCAATACCCGCTCATCCACCTGGAGGGTCAGGTGCCTGAACTGCGCGGTGCCCACTGCGTACGCGAAAGGGGCACCTTTCGCGAGCCGGCGTGCGGCGCTTTGTGCTGCTGCTGCGACAGCGAATTCGATACTCGAGTCCCGATTGGTGACCGGCCACGACCGCGGAACGTCGAGCAAAGCCGCGATAATGTCATTCGCAACTCGTCTCGGGTCTGCGATGCCGGCAAGCCGGAGAGACGCGGTCAGATCCTCGACGACCGTAAATATCGCTGGCTCGGCGGTGTAAACGCTCGATGTTCGGTCTATTACCCTACTCACCGAGGCGGTCCTCGACATCGGCCCCGCGCAGCGCTTCGATGACCGGCTCGATCTCACCATCGAGCACTTTCGAGAGCTCATGCATTGTGAAGCCGATACGATGATCGGTGACGCGGTTCTGCGGAAAGTTGTATGTCCTGATCTTTGCTGACCGATCGCCGGTACCGACCTGCGTCTTGCGCATCCTCGCCCGTTCACCCTCCTGCTCCGCAATGCGGGCATCGAGCAGGCGCGCGCGAAGAACTTCCATTCCCTTGAGCTTGTTCTGGAGCTGCGACTTCTGGTCCTGCTGGCTGACTACGATTCCCGAGGGAATGTGCGTGATGCGAACTGCCGAGTCAGTGGTGTTGACGCTCTGCCCGCCGGGCCCTGACGAACGGAACACGTCGATGCGAAGGTCCTTTTCCTCGATCTTCATGTCGATCTCTTCTGCTTCGGGGAGTACGGCCACAGTTGCCGCAGACGTGTGGATCCGGCCCTGGTTCTCGGTCACCGGCACGCGTTGCACGCGGTGAACACCTGACTCCCATCGCATGGTGCCGAACACGCCATCTCCCTTGACCTTGAAGATCGCTTCCTTGACGCCTCCAAGCGTGCCCTCGGAGTATGAGATCATCTCGATCCTCCAGCCCCGCTTTTCGGCGAATCGGGTGTACATCCGGTAAAGATCAGCGGCAAAAATAGCCGCTTCGTCGCCACCTGTGCCTGCCCGAATTTCAACGATTGCCGGCCGGTCGTCGAGCGGGTCGTGCGGAATGAGGGCTGGCTTGATCCGGGCCTCGATCTCCACTATCGAACTATCAAGCCGCAGGACCTCGGCTTCTGCCTCGGCCACCATTTCGGGGTCGTCTACAGCAGAAACGAGCTCGTGGGCATCCGCGAGCTCGTTCTCGAATTTCTGAAGGAGTCCGGCCATCTCGACAACCGGCTCAAGGTGGCGGAGCTCTCTGCCCAGCGCAGTCATGCGCTGGGCGTCCTTTACGGTCTTGGGATCAGAAAGCTGCCGCTCGACCTCGCTGGCGCGGTTTAACGCGTCAGCGAGGCGGTCACGGAGACTCAGGTCTCAGGCGTCGCCGGTGCGGCGTCGCGGGTCTTGGTTGCGTACTTCTGGCGGAATCTCTCGACGCGTCCGGCCGTGTCCACGAGCTTCTGCTTGCCGGTGTAGAACGGGTGGCACTGCGCACAGATATCCGTGTGTATCTCCGCCTGTGTGGAGCGGGTCTGGTAGGTGTTGCCGCAGGCGCATTTTACGGTCGCCGTGGCGTACACCGGGTGAATTTCGGGCTTCATTGTGACCTCTTGTAGTGACTTTGGGGCAGCTTGGAAATATACCTAATCGGGGGTCACTTTTTCAATCGGCGGCCTCTGGATCGTGCCAAACGCCGCTAGAGTCGTCGCCATCGCACGCCAACGGAGACGTCTCGATCTGGCGGGCGAAGGGAACTTCAATCCCACCAGCCAACGCTGAAACGCGAAGACCGCGAAGGGGGCGCGAAGAAACGCGAAGTAAGGTCAGAGATCAATTAGCGGCCCAGGCACGATATGGGATGCTGTGCCGTCTTTATCGTGGTTGAAAACCAAGAAAAGAGCGTTGACGCTTGCCATTTGACCGGACGCCTGATACGGGTTCCCTTCGCGCGCCTTCGCGCCCCCTTCGTGTTCTTCGCGTTCCAGTTGTCCCGTCTTCCAGCTACCAGCTCGCAGGCGTCATGTCGAGATGACCGACCCCGTGCAGCTATGGCAAACCGCCAAATGTTAGGTCATCCTGGCAGAAGTCAGCTGGAACGCCCGTTGCTTTTCTCGGACGCCACGACCTGATCAATGAACGCAAAAGGAGTTGGGGATTTCCCCAACTCCTTTCGCTATGGAGCACCGGTCGTACCTCTACTTCGAAAAAACTTCCTCCACCGGTGTGATCCTGACACGGTCAGCGGTGATGCCGAGCTTGCGTGCCCCGATCACCTTGTCCTCGTCGAGCAGTGCCTGCGGCTTCTCACCGTCGTACGTGATCGCCGAGAATCCATCAGCAACGAGCTGCTTCTTCAGGCCTTCAGCATCCTTGGTGATGATGACTACGGAAAGGTCATCGGCCGATAGATGCTTCTTCAGCGCGCGGTTCACATCGGCACGCGTGAGCTTCTCGAGCTGCGAGCGCATGTAGGCCGTGTACTCCGGCATTCCGTACCACTTCGAGTCGAGCGCATAGCCTGCCTGCTGGTCCTGCGTCTGCGTCATGACGTAGACGTTCTTCATGAGGTACTGTCTCGACGCCTGGAAATCCTCCTCGGAAAGGCCATTGTCGATGAGGTTGTCCAATTCAGTGACGGCGATACGGAGCGCCATGTGCGCGTTCTCCGGAACGACCGGGCGAATCCAGACTTCGAAGATCTGTCCGCGCCTGGCGATGTTCGCGTCCGGGAAGAACTGGAACATTCCGCGGGGGAACGCCTCGATGTACGCATAATCGCCGTAATTCATTCCGCGAATTCCACGAATGCGATCGTAGAGGCGACCTGTCGACAGGCGATGTTCTCCGAGCCAGGCGCGAGCGACGTTCAGCGCTGCGAAGTCGGCATGAGTGCGCGTGACTTCGATCGGCAGCCCGAAGGAGATCGCCGTAGCGCGAGTATCCTTTTCGATGATCTCGACTTCCATGCCCTTGGACCGCTTGCCCTTGAGCGGCGTTCTCTTGACGGGGGCCGGCGTGCCCACGGGAAGCGTGGCAAGCGCCGTGCGGAGCTGCATGACCTGCGCATCCGAGATGTCACCATTCACGGCGAGCATCAGGTTGCCCTGCGTGTACTGACGGCGGGCGAAATTCCGCACGTCGTCGAGCGTTATCGCCGCGATTCCCGCAGCGGTGCCCTGCACCGGGTGCGCGTAACGAGTGCCGGCGAAAATGTTGGTCTGGAGTCGCTCCTTACCAAGCTCCTCCTCGTTGTTGCCGATGAGATCCTGCTTCAGCGAGTTGAGAAGTCCATCCTTGTTCCGCTTGAAATCTTCTTCACGGAACCCGGGGTCGAGCAGCATGGGAAGTGCGACCCGTACGAACCGATCCCAGTTGTCCCTGTGAATCGATCCGTTAAAAGTCGTCATCTCCTTGTCCACCCCGCCACCGAAGCTGCCTGCGACGGGATAGAGCGCCTTGTTGATCTCATCGAGAGTCATCGCCTTCGATCCGGCCCCGCCGATCATTCGCGCGGTAAGCGACGCAAGTCCCTCTTTCCCGACTGGATCAGCAGCAGATCCCGCCATGAAGAGCACCTTGAGACGGAGCTGAGGAAGCGGAGTCTTCTGAACGATGACCTTGTCCATCGCGATCGTGCGCGCAGCCGCACCACTCGCCTTCACTGACGACGCAACCATCCACGGCGCTGTGTCATTCGGGCGCGCCGGCGGAGTCATCGTTTTTGTGCCAGTTGCTGCGTTGGCGGTCGTCACTGGTCCTGAGACTGCCGCCGCAAACGAACCAAGGCTCGGGAGGGTCGATATGCTGGCCGGCAGATCCGTGTTCGACACCGTCGCAACGACCATCGTGTTATCGATGAAGTAGGTCTGTGCCGCTTGGCGAAGGTCTTCCGGAGTCAGCGCATCATACAGCTCATACGCCTTGTTGATCGTGTTGAACGAGCGGTTGAACCTGACGAAACGCGCAAGGGTCGACGCAATTCGATCAGTGTTGTCGAGGCTTCGGACGAAAGAATAGCGCGCGTTGGACTTCGTCTCTGCCAGCTGCTCGGCAGACACGAGAGTTGCTTTTGCCTGCGCCACGGTCTTGAGAATCTCGTCGCGCACGTACGTCATGTCCTCAGGCTTCTTGACGCGTGCAAATATCGTGAAGAGCTCTGGATCTGCATTGCTCGAGTTGCCGGCGCTGAAACCGTCAACTTTTTGCTCGCGCTGAACCAGCTTCTTGTAGATATCGGAGGTCGGGCCGAACCAGAGCGTCGAAACAAAATCGAGCGCCGCGTTGTCCTTGTCGGTTTCCGAGAAAGCCGGGTTGCGGAACGCAACAGCAAGGTACGGAAGGGTCGGGCTCGACCAGCTGACATGCTTGTACCTGGCGCCTGTGCCCGCCGGCTCCTGAGGGATTGCGGCCGTGAAAGTTCCCCGCTCCCACTTGCCCCAATGCTTCTCGATCAGAGGCATTACTTCATCGGCATCGACGTCGCCGGCAACGATGATCGTCGTGTACTCAGGGCGGTACCAGCGCTTGAAGAACTCCTTCGAGTACTCGTACTGATTCGGCATGTCCTCGATGTCCTTGATGAAGCCCATCGTGGTATGCGAGTACGTATGCGTGGAGAAAGATGCTTCGCGAATCGCCTCGAAGAGCTTCGAGACAGGGTTCGCCGAATTCTTGTTGTATTCACCCAGCACGGCGCGGGACTCGGTCTTGAAGTCCGGCTCCGTGTACTGGAGGTTCTGGAACCTGTCGGCCTGAAGTGC
>JBBREF010000205.1:0-5263 GCA_038203205.1 Gemmatimonadales bacterium
CTCCACGAGACTGCGCACGATGAACTCCATCTCACGCCCGCCAGCCTGCATCGACTCACGCAGCACCGGACCAACACGCACCGGAAGAAAACGCGCGCCCCCTTCACGGATCTCGCGAGGAATGTCATCCGCCGTGATCTCACGGCCAGGCGCAAGAACGACCATGCTCTCGATGAGATTCCTCAGCTCGCGAACATTCCCGGGCCACGAATACGTCATCATGATCTGCATCGCTTCCGCAGAAATTCCGTGGAACGGCCGCTCATGCTGAGCCGAATAGTCTTTTACAAACTGCCTTACGAGCAGCGGAATATCTTCGGGACGGTCGCGAAGGGGAGGCAAATACATGCTCAGAACATTCAACCGGTAGTACAGGTCGGACCTGAAAAGCCCCTCCTCAACTCGCTGCCGCAACGGCTGGTTGGTCGCCGCCACGACCCGGACATCTACCTTGATTGGCGCAACGCCCCCAACCCGTGTCAGCTCGCGCTCTTCCAGCACCCTCAGAAGCTTGACCTGCGTCGCAGGCGGGATCTCTCCAATCTCATCGAGAAAAATCGTCCCCGTATGCGCCAGCTCGAACCTCCCCAGCCGGCGCTCCGCAGCGCCCGTGAACGCCCCCTTCTCATGCCCGAACAATTCGCTCTCGATCAGCGAGTCGGTAAGCGCGCCTACGTTGACCGCTATGAACGGCTTACCCCGCCGCTGGCTGAGTCGGTGGATCCCCCGCGCAACGAGCTCCTTGCCCGTGCCGCTTTCTCCTTCAATCATCACCGTGCTAGACACCGGGGCCATCTGCTCGATCTTCACAAGAACGCCGCGAATCGCGTCAGACTGCCCGGTCAGCCCCGTCACCTTTACCAGTCGCTGACGGTCAAGCGCACGCCTGACGATCGCTGCAAGCTCCTCCGTCGGCACCGGCTTCGTGTACACATCGACGAAGCCCAGTCCCCTCAGCCTTTCCCGAAGGTCCGGGTCCTCTACATCAGCAAGGCCGATAACTGCAACACCTTCCCACAGCTGCTCGCGAACGACCTGAAGATTCGCCTGATCGGCAATCGCCCCAGTCAGGACGATCACTTCGGGAACCGATCTGGTAATCTCACGCCTGATGTCGTCCAGCGGTGAAACCATCACAGTCTCGACTCCGGCCTGCTCGAGCACGGCATTGAGCCGAACTGCACACTCGACATCAGTAAGCGTGATGAGCGCCTTCACGTTGCAGCACCACCATCGTGACGCGTTACGACTCCAGTCATCACGTCTACAGCATGTTCGACTATGCGCTCGAGCACGCCAAGCGTATCGCTGACGCCGCGTGGCGACCCGGGAAGGTTGATAACGAGCGTGCGACCCCTGATACCTGCGACTCCGCGAGACAAAGCAGCTCTCGGAAACTCGCTCCAGGTCGCGGCTCGCAGATATTCAGCGATTCCCTCCGCTTCGCGCTCGAGAACAACGCGGGTCGCCTCAGGAGTCACATCACGGGAAGACAGACCGGTCCCGCCGGTAGTCAACACGAGGTCGACGGCCCCGCCGTCGCAAAGGCTCACGAGTCGCGGCACAATCCGGGACGTCTCATCCGGCACCTGCTCACGCGACGCAACAGTGTAGCCGCGGTGGCTGCACCATTCGCGAATTGTTTCCCCGGATTCATCGCGCCGCGCGCCGTCGGATGACGAATCGGACACTGTTACGATGGCAACGCGCATCAGAGGTGCGAGCCGTCCTTGTAGAAGGGCATCTTCTCCACCGTAGCCGGAATCCGCTTACCGCGAATCTCTATCTCGAGAGAAGAACCTGGCGCCGCTGATTCGGCGGGAACGTACGCCGTGCCGATCGGGATATTCAGTGACGGACTCATGGTGCCACTCCTGACTTCGCCACTTGGCTCCCCGTTCACGTAGACCGGATAACCATGACGCGGAAAGCACCGCTCCTGCGCAGTGAACCCAACAAGCTTCCTCGGCACACCGCTCTCCTTCTGCGCGACCAGCGCGTCACGCCCGACGAAGTCGGCCTTCTTCAGCTTGACGAGCCACTGGAGATTGGCCTCGAGCGGAGTGACGGTGTCGTCAATGTCGTTCCCATAAAGCGCCATTCCCATCTCGAGGCGGAGTGAATCGCGGCAGCCAAGTCCCGCCGGCGTCACTTCCCCATTCTCGAGAATGGCGTTCCACACTGCGACCGCGCTTTCATTCGGAAAGTAGAGCTCGAACCCGTCCTCTCCCGTGTAGCCGGTTCGCGAGATGAGAATGCCATCGATTCCCGCGACCGAGCCATGCGTGAAGTGGTAGTACTTCACAGCTGACAAATCGGCATCGGTAATCGTTTGCAGAATCGCCGCGGCCTGAGGACCCTGCAGGGCAAGCAGAGCCGTTGCGTCGCTGACGTCCTCGAGCACGGCATCGAACTTGTCGAGATGGCGGGAAATGTGAGCAAAATCCCTGGCGGCATTCGACGCGTTTACGACCATCATGATACGATCGGCGGATCGATAGACGAGGCAGTCATCGACTATGGTTCCGCTGTCGTTCAGAATCGTCGAGTAGTGTGCCTGGCCGATGGCAAGCGCAGCCACGTCGTTTGTAGTGACATGATTGACGAAATCGACGGCGCCCGGGCCGGTAACGATGAACTCGCCCATGTGGCTCACATCGAACAAACCGGCCTGCCGCCGTACCGCGTGATGTTCAGCCGTGATGCCCGACGGGTACTGAACCGGCATGAGGTACCCCGCGAACGACACAAGCTTTGCGCCAAGCGCGGCATGGGTATCGGTCAGCGGGGTGCGCTTGAGTATTTCTGTGGATTCGACTTGGGCCATCGGATGAAGCTCCGGCTGAGATGCGGGGGGCCAAATCCCCCCAACCGGTCAATATGGCAGAAAAGGGTCCGCCGAGGAACCTCGGTCTACCGGTCGGCCAGCTCGCCGCCCCCGATGTGCCTTACCTCACCGGCATCCGGTGCCGTTTTTGTGATGATCCCCTTGAGAACTTCCCACAGAACGAGCGGGCGCGGCTTGTCGTTCTTCATGTAGACGACGGAATCTGCCTCGACAAAAACCAGAGTTATCCTGGGATCTGTCTCGCTGCCGTCGCGCTCGCCCCCTTCGTCGGGAAACCATGCCCGCCAATCCGGCTTGTACAGCGACTTGATCTTCTTCCTGTCACGTGTGATTCGCGCAACGCCGCTAACTGACACCCACTCCCTGCTCTTGTTGTTGAAGAACGAGCAGCAAACGTGGGGATCCAGCAGCAGCTCGTCGAGCTTGTTGGTATCTGAATCGGTGACGAACCAGAGGTCTGCGTCATTGATTCGCTGCTGGGTAGCCATCGGCCGCGAAACCAGGTGGCCGTCATGACGGCGCGTCGTGAACATCGCCGTCTCGATTCCCTCGATCAGCCGGTCGAGCTCCTCGAGTTTTTTCTGTGTTGTAGGCATGACTGGTCAAAGTGCACGAGGCATGCCCCGATCCTGTCAGGCGGACGAAAGTCCTGCTCCGCCCATCAAATGCGCCATTATGGCCTTCTGGACGTGCAGGCGATTTTCGGCCTCATCCCATACGACACTCTGCGGTCCGTCTATGACACTCGCCGCTACTTCTTCACCGCGGTGGGCAGGCAGACAATGCAGGAATATCGCGCCCTGCTGCGCCCGAGACATCAGCGCATCGTCAACGATGAACCCCCTGAACGCCTTCTCACGAACAGCCTGCTCCTCCTCCTGCCCCATCGAAGCCCAGACATCTGTGTTCACAACGTCCGCGCCCTCCACCGCCTCGGCTGGATCGCGCGTTATCCTCACGTCGGCAACCGATTGCGCTCGCTCGAGAATGGCGGGATCCGGATCGTAGCCCTCAGGGCACGCAAGAGTGAGGTCGAATCCGAGGCGGTAAGCGGCATTGATCCACGAGTTCGCCATGTTGTTTCCGTCGCCAATCCATGCAACGCGACGGCCATCGATAGATCCAAGATGCTGCCTGATCGTGAGAATGTCGGCGAGGATCTGACATGGGTGAAGCAGATCGGTCAGGCCATTTATCACCGGCACTGTCGCGTGTTTTGCGAGCTCTTCGACCTCCGAGTGAGCGAAGGTCCTGATCATGATGCCATCGACATACCGCGACAGGACGCGCGCGGTGTCCGCGACCGGTTCTCCGCGACCGAGCTGAACGTCGCGCGGCGACAGGAACAACGCGTGCCCGCCAAGTTGCCACGTACCGACCTCGAACGAGACCCTCGTGCGCGTCGACGACTTCATGAAGATCATCGCCAGCGATTTTCCCGCGAGCGGCTTGTCGGTGTATTCGCCGCGCCGCATCCGCTCCGCCAGATCGAAGAGTCCAAGCAGCTCTTCGCGCGAATAGTCGGGTATTGCAAGAAAGTCGCGGTGTTCCCGCTCGGCGTTCGCGGTCATCTCGGTTGACGGGTTAGAGGATGTAGCGGCGGAGGTCCTCGTCTTCGACGATTGCCTTCAGCCGTTCTGTTACAAGAGCACGGTCTACGACGATCTCGACGATAGCCTTATCCGGCAGATCGTAAAGCACTTCCTCGAGCAACGTTGTCATTACTGTATGGAGCCGCCGGGCCCCGATGTTCTCCATCCTGTCGTTCACGTGTGCGGCGATCCTGGCTATCTCGGCGATTCCGTCATCGGTGAACGTGAGGCTGGCACCATCCGCCTCGAGCAATGCCGCATACTGCTTGGTGAGGGCGTTTTCGGGCTCGGTCATGATTCGCACAAAGTCGGCTTCGGTGAGCGACTTGAGCTCGACACGAATCGGAAACCGTCCCTGCAGTTCGGGAATGAGATCGCTTGGCTTCGAAACGTGAAACGCACCGGCAGCGACGAACAGAACGTGGTCGGTCTTCACCATTCCGTATTTCGTCTGAACATTCGAGCCTTCCACGATCGGCAGCAGGTCGCGCTGGACTCCTTCGCGCGATACGTCGGGGCCTCCTCCGTGCCGCTCGCCCGCAATCTTGTCTATCTCGTCGAGGAAGATGATTCCCATCGTCTCGACACGCTCCAGCGCGTCGGCGGTTACATCTTCGTTGTCGATGAGCTTGTCGAGTTCCTGTTCCAGAAGGATTCGCCGCGCCTCCGAAACTTTTACTGTCCTCTTCTTCGTTCGCTTTGGAAGCATCTCCTGCAGCATGTCCGAAAAATTGCCCATCCCTTCGGGCGCGCCCTGCGGCACCATCATGTCGAACATCATCGGTGCCGGCTGAGAAACCTCTATCTCGACTTCGCGATGCTC
>JBBREF010000206.1:0-5228 GCA_038203205.1 Gemmatimonadales bacterium
TCGCTTGTGACCATCGCTCCGTGCTCAACAACCCCCACACAATAGCGAGAATTCAAGGTGGGGCACGTCGATCGGGATGATTTCTTTGTCCCTCGGAATGGAGCGAATTCGCTCGCCCACCAGGTAGGCACCTGAGTTCCCGACGACGACGCGTCCGTTTCCGTTGAGAAGCGCCGCGTCGCCAGGGATAGCACGAAGAAAAGGCATGAATATCTCTTCTAGCTTCCTGATCCTGATATCGCAGCCAGCTACTCCAGCGAAATTCCCCTCGAGCATAATGGGAGCGGAGTGAGTGAGGATGTATTCGTCGAGTCCCAAATAATCGACGTAGGGCCCCCACGCAGTCTGTTCTCCAGTGCGGTTGGCGGCGGCAAAAAACGGCATATTTTGATAGTCGTAGAACCGTTCCCCGCCGGGCGTCAGATCAAACTCCAGTTTCTCGACGTTTCCGGAGCGCTTGATCCACCACTCCAGACCACCTTCCCTGCTCCTGATAACCTCCCGGGAGAAAATGACGCCGGCTCCGACGACAAAACTATGTGCTTTAAGGAAATTCCGGGTCATGATCTCCAGTCTCGCGAGGTCGTTGCGCTCAAGGCTGAGGGGACTTGGGTGGTCCAACCACAACGCCGCCGTCTGCTCCGCAAAACGATGAACGTCGAGACCCAGCGTGTTCATCCAGGCAGCAATTTCATCGGCAGCCTTCATCGCATGACTATTGGTGGTCACGGGCGATCCTCCTGGGGTGTCGGATACCCGAGAGACAATTTGGCATCCACCAAATGATGAACGTCCTGCCGAATGTGATTCAGCACTAGCCGTTGCGCGTCTTCAGGAGAGTCGTCGGCGATAGCGCGGGCCAAAGCAAGGTGCTCGGCCGCCACACGTTCCGCATCTCGGGTTAACGACACCGGAGTCCACAGTGCCTGAACCGTTTCGGCCTGCAGCCGTATTTCGGCGTTTGTCAGCCTGGGCGATTGGGCCAGAACCGCCAACTCAATATGAAACCTGCTGTCGGCGCGAGCTTGCAGTTCCGGTTTGTCCGACAGGACAAGGGCCCGGGCGAGCTCAAGCAGTCTGTCGATTTCGTGAGGCTCGGCCCGCTCGCAGGCCAGCCGCACGGTCGCTGCGGCAATCGCTGCATGCTCGTCGCCAACATCACGAATCTCGGCGATCGATGTTTCTTCGAACCATTTTCGTATGGCATCGGCGGAGGTGAAAGGTTGTTTGACGATGAATGTGCCGCCGTTGCGTCCGCGTCGGGTGGTGACGATTCCCTGATCCCGCAAGTCGGCGAGAGCTTCCCTGAGCGTCGACGGAGCAACCCCGAACATCTCCGAAAGGGCCGTCTCCGGCGGGAGACGTTCCCCAACCTTCAACAGGCCCAAGGCGATGGCTTTGGAGATCCTGTTGACGATCGCCTCGGAGCGTTCTGTTTCGGGCAACGACCGGTAGACCTGGGCTTGAAACGCGGTAGTAGCTGCCAAGAAACGACTCCATGCGGTGTAGGGACTAGGCCCGATTCTAACCCGTGTCGAAGTTTGATCCTCCGGGTGGTCAGGTGGGACGTGCGAGATCCGTTCAAGGCTCGGCTTGTGCTTCGTTGAGTTTAGCTGTGACCTGGCAAAAAGCAATGGAAGCAAAGATTAAATTGCGAATATGCCGGATTAATGGCTCTTTTACGGGCTTGAGTCTGGCCAGACTCTGCTTCTTGCTCTTTTAAACCTTTGGAAGGAGGGTTTTTCGAATGTGGCCCTGCTCACAGACAATCGGGCCCGACCGGAAGGAGTTCCATGCGCGGAGACATCACGGAGCCTGCGAAAGAGTTGGACGTTGACGAAGACGCTCAGCACCTCGCCAGCCTTGGTTACTCATATGAGAAGCAGTTCAAACGGGAGATGACCTTCTGGGGAAACGTCTCCCTGGGATTTACCTACCTGTCACCGGTAGTGGCCATTTACTCCTTGTTCGCGGTTTCCCTGAGTGTTGCTGGACCCCCGATGTTTTGGTCCCTGGTCATCGTCGGATTCGGTCAGTTTTTTGTCGCAACGGTTTTCGGTGAGGTAGTGGCGGCATACCCGGTGGCTGGCGGAGTCTATCCCTGGTCACGTCGGCTCTGGGGCCGCAAATGGGGTTGGATGAACGGCTGGGTGTACCTCGTTGCTCTGCTAACCACTATCGCCAGCGTCGCATACGGAGCCGGGCCATTCCTGAGCACTCTTGTCGGCATGGAGAACAGCACAAATTCCGTGATCATTGCCGGTCTGGTGGTCATTGCGCTTGCGACGATCCTGAATCTTGGCGGAACCAAAGTTCTGAACACCGTGGCAATGGTTGGGCTCCTGGCTGAACTCGGCGGTGCACTCGCAGTGGGAACCTGGCTATTCGTGACTGCCCGCCAGCACGATCTCAGCGTTCTGTTTCAGTCGTTCGGGGCGGGGGAAGGCAGCGGCTATTTTGTGGCCTTCGCAGCTGCCGGGCTCATCGGCATCTTCCAGTACTACGGTTTCGAAGCGTGCGGTGATGTGGCGGAAGAGGTCCCGAATCCCGGGCGGACCATCCCCAAAGCCATGCGGATGACCATCTACATTGGTGGTTTTGCTGCAATGTTCGTTTGTCTTTCCCTGATTCTCGCGGTGCCTGACTTCGCTGCAGTGATCTCTGGAGAGGACGCAGATCCCGTGGGGAATGTACTCCTCTCTGCCTTTGGACCTATCGGTTTCAAAGCTGTTCTCGTGATCGTCTTGGTCTCTTTCCTCTCTTGCGTGGTGAGCCTGCAGGCGGCCACCTCCCGTCTTGCCTATTCGATGGCGCGCGACGGCATCCTCCCGGGCAGCAAGCTCCTGCGCACCTTCAGCGAATCACGCCACGTACCTCCCTACGCACTGCTTCTCGCAGGACTGGTTCCAGCGCTCATCGTCATTGGATCAAAAGTTTCCAGCGACGCACTGACAGTCATCATCTCGTTCGCCGCGATGGGCATGTACATGGGGTTCCAGATGGTGGTCCTGGCGTCGCTGCGGGCTCGCCTTCTCGGATGGAAGCCTAATGGAGCTTTCCAACTCGGTGCTTGGGGTATCCCGGTGAACATCGCGGCCCTCGTCTGGGGAGTGCTTGGCATGATCAACATGGCGTGGCCCCGGACCCCTGAAGACGGGTGGTTCGCAAACTACGTCGTCCTGATCTCAGCGGTCACCGTCGTAGTCATCGGTCTGGTCTACATGGCCTGGAAGAAGCCTTACCTCCTGGGCGACGCTCCAGCAGCTGACGCTGTTCCGGCGGCGACGTCAGGTAACAGCTCGGACACCCTGGCCCCGACAGTGGTCGAGAAAGATGAGAGGTAACAACGCTCATGCTCATCACTGGCATCAAAAGTCGCCCCGTGTACGACAAGCTCACCCCCATGGCGAAGGGCTTGACCCACGTGGCTGCTGCGCAGGGCAGCGGCGGAGAGCCGCTGATGCGCCTTCTCGGCGAAATGAATCCGGCACAGCTGTCCGCGACCAGCGTCCTGTACTCGACTGAATCGTTCACGGGCCGAAACTATTTGGCCGAACTACAGGAATCTGGCGTGGGTCACCTCCTCGTCTTTGAGAGCAACGGCGATGCAGTTAGCGGTCTTGACTCATTCCTCGCCGGGGCCAAGATGGGCATTCGCTTGTACATTTCGGGCTCTGAGGGCTTCATCGGCACCTCGATGCAGGTTGCCACCTCTTATGGGATGAATAGGGACGAGGTGCTGCGAGAGCACGCAGGTTCCTTCGTCCGACGTGTGTGGTGCGCGCACTGCAGTCACTATTCCGAGAACGTAACCCGGCGGGTGTTTCGGTGCCCCGGGTGTGAGAGAAATCTGGTTGTCCGCGATCACTACTCTGGGAGGCTCGCCGCATTCCAGGGAGTGAAAGCCGACGGAGAAGTGCCTGGGGAACTACCGGAAGACGAGGAGTTGGATACATGAGTGAAGCGCACAACGGAGCCCTGCGGCTGAGAGTCGACCGGATCGAAGCGGTCACACCGGAAATCAATCGATATACCTTCTCCGCCGAGGACGGGACCTGGCTTCCACCCTTCTCTGGAGGGAGCCATGTTCGGGTTCTCATTCCGTTTGAGGGGGAGACGCGTCGCAACGCCTATTCGCTCATGAGTTCGCCCTATGACACGAGCAAGTACCAAATTGCCGTCCGTCGTATTGACGAAGGAAAGCGTGGCTCAATTGCCATGCACCGGAACGTCCGGGAAGGCGATGTCCTCTCCGTCACGACGCCAGCGAACCTTTTTCCAGTATCGAAACACGCTCGCCATCATCTGTTCATTGCCGGTGGTGTCGGTGTCACTCCGATCTACTCGCAATTGGAAGAGCTAAGCGTCAAGGGAGGCTCGTTTGAGCTCCACCTGGCGGTTCGAGGGTCCGCTCATGCCGCCCTCGGCCGTGAGCTCAAGGAACTCTACGGGGACCGGGTTACGCTCTACGGCCTTGGGGAAGGCTCCCGGCTGAACTCGGCAGAAATCCTCGCCGGACGGCCACTTGGCACTCATACCTACGTTTGCGGACCAGCTCGGATGGTAAATGACGTCATCGAGGCGGCACAGTCACTCGGATGGACCGAGTCGCATATTCACTACGAACGGTTTGAAGACCTCGGATCTACCGGAAGTCCCTTCACAGTCACTCTGGCCCGGTCTGGAGCAGAAGTAGTGGTGTCGCCGGAGCAATCGCTATTGGAGGCGGTGGAAGAGGCTGGTCATAAACTGCCCTACCTCTGTCGCGGTGGCGCATGCGGTGAGTGCGAGACCGAGGTTCTCGAACTCGAGGGCACTATCGATCACAGGGACGACTGGTTGTCTGAACCCGAGCGGTGCGCCAACACGCTCATCATGCCCTGCGTCTCGCGCGCCACCTGCACAAAACTTGTCATCAACGCCTAAGGAGAGCTCCTATGACAGCGATACCTGAGTCAACCAAATTTACTACCGACGAAACCTACACAACTGAGGGGCAATACCGATTCGCCAACTCCCGTGAGGGAGTCCGTCGACTCCCGTTCCCATTTCCGGACGACGAGTATATGTACTCGATGAACCTAGAACCTCATGTCTCAGCTGGCACCGGCGCCCTAGTGGCCGCATTCGACATCGATGAACACTATGTGTCCGAGTGTGCCCATCGCGCGCAGATGCTCGCGGAGATGCCAGGTGTCCACTATCTGGCGTTGCCGCACATGTTGGAG
>JBBREF010000207.1:0-5208 GCA_038203205.1 Gemmatimonadales bacterium
CAGGAGCGGTCCAGGATGTGGTCGTGCCATTCGTTTCGTCGCGATTCGGAATCGGAAATCATCGAGAGCTCGGGATCGACTCGGCGTCCATGTACTTCAATGCCGGTGTGATGGCCGTGAACGTCGATGCGTGGAGAGCAGACTCGATTGCAGGAAAGGCGATCGAGTACCTGCGGCAGCATGAGCGATCGGTGACTTTCTGGGATCAGGAGGGCCTGAACGCTGCGCTGGCTGGAAAATGGGTCGCACTTGCTGAGCGCTGGAACCACAACGCCAGTGTGCCGCGCAGGAACCTGCGGACGCGCGAAGATCTCCCGTCGATCGTGCATTTCGCAGGTGGTCTCAAGCCGTGGAAGTACCGAACGCGCAATCCGATGCGCGCTCTCTACTACGAGTACCTGGACCGCACTGCGTTCGCAGGATGGAGACCGCCGGCGAGCGCTGTAGGCGCGGCAATTTCGTTATACGAGCAGTCCGGCCTGAGGTCCGTGATGTATCCGGCCGAGAACCTGGGCATGCGGGTTGTTCGTGATTTGTCCCGGTAACTTTCAGATAATGGTGAGACAGAATGGGTGAGGCGCGCCTTTCAGTGGTGCTCGTGACTGACGAGTACGCTACCATCGAGGCTGTAATCGACGCGTTCGATTCCCAGACCTTGAAGGATGCGATAGAAGTAGTGATCGTGATCCCGTCGGCTGCGGCTGAGTCAGTTGATGAATCTCGTTTGACGAGCTTTGCTGGATTTCAAATCGTGCAGGTCGATTCCATCGTGCCGATGCCTCCCGCGCGCGCGGCAGGAGTTCGCGCATGCAAGGCTCCGATAGTTTTTATCGGCGAAACTCACAGCTATCCTCATCCGGATTTCGCCAGGGTGATCATCGAAGCCCACGAAGGTCCGTGGGACATCGTCGTTCCCGGACTCGACAATGCCAACCCTAGCGGGCCGCGGAGCTGGGCGTCTTTCCTCCTCGACTATGGTTACTGGCTTTCAGGGCTTCCTGACTCGCAGGTGAGCAGCGGACCAACGTGGAATGCGTCGTACAAGCGCGACGTGCTGCTCGAGCTCGACGATATTCTCGATCACGCGCTCTCGAGCGGCGACGAGCTGCCGATGGCCCTTCGGGATCGCAACCGGAAATTCTATTTTGCCTCGGGGGCAAAACTCGGACATACGAACCTCGAGAAGCGTGGCTGGCTCGACGAGCGTTTTCTCTCGGGCCTCGTTGTCGGGGCGAATCGAGGTAGGAGGTGGTCGAAGTCGCGCCGGCTCTTTTATTTCGCCGCGTCGCCGCTGATTCCGTTCGTGCTTCTGTACAGGAACCGCGACTCGATGCGCCGGCTATACAAGCAGGGCAGATTGCCGGCGGGGAGCGCAGCTGTGATCGCAACGAGCGCAATCGTCAGATCGTTCGGCGAGGCAGTCGGCTATGCGAGGGGAATCAGCGAGCACGAGATGGCCCGGATGGAAGAGTACGAGCTCAGGAAGACCAGTTACGTGGAGAATGTGCTGCGGGGTGATCAGCTCGCATGACTCCAGTCAGCCGATGAAAATTGCAATAGTCGGCTGCGGTGCAGTTGCACGTTACTGTCATGCTCCTGCACTTCGGCGTATGTCCGATGTGTCGATCAGCGCCGTGGCCGATCCTGCCGAGGACGCGAGAGCTTCCGTATCACGCGGCACTTCCGCTTCGCAGCACCACGACGCCGAAGACCTGCTGAACAATTGCGACGCCGATGCCGTGGTAATCTCGGTGCCGACCGATATGCATGCTGCAGTCGCAATGATGGCCGCGCGGGCTGGCAAGCCGTTCTACCTCGAGAAGCCGATCGCAGCTACGAAGGAGGAAGCGGCCGAGCTGCGAAGTGCGGTGGATATTGCTGGAGTGCCAGTCGCGGTGGGATTCAATCGCCGGGCGCATCCGTTGTATGTGCGTGCGCGAGAGATCGTGCTGGGCGGATCGATCGGGGAAATTCATGCCGTGCAGTCGACCTTCAGCGAGCCTGCGCCCAAGGACGGATTGCCGCAGTGGAAGCTGTCTCGTGCTACCGGTGGCGGCGTTCTGCTCGATCTTGCGTCCCATCACGTCGATCTCATCCGGTGGCTGACCGGTGGGGAGATCTCCAGCGTTTTGGCGGCAGGCAGCTCGGGCGGAAACATCGCGTCGCTCGGTATGCACGTGGGCGGCGGAATCCACGCGCAATGTTTTGTCTCGTTCAATTCAGCTTATGCCGACTGGATTGAGATTGCGGGGAGCCAGGGAACGTTGAGGCTCGACAGGCACCGCGCATCGTTGACGAGAACGGACCCGAGACGTGTCGGGTACGGGCCGAGGCACTCGGTTGTGCGAAGCGGGATATCGGATATCGGATGGCGCGCGCGGCGCATGGTCCGCCGCTCCGAAGATCCGTCGTATTACAGGTCACTCGAGGCGTTCGTGCAGATGGTGCGGGGCGAGCGTGCGCCTCTCGCATCACTGGCCGACGGAGAAAGGAGCCTTGAGGTGATTCTTGCCGCTGAAGAGTCTGCGCGATCCGGCCTGCCGGTAGAGCCGTAGGCGACGGGCCGATGCGAGTTCTCCTGCTCAGCGACTGGATGTCAAACCGCGGCGGCGCGGAGAGCTACATCCTGTCGCTCAGGGACGAGCTCCGGCTGCAGGGCGATGAAGTTCGGCTGCTGACGTGTGGTGCCGTCGACTCGGTCGAAGCGGACATCACCGCTTCCGGCAGTAACTCGGTTATCGCGCAGACGTTTCTCCAAATCGTGAATCCGTTCGCGGCGGCGAAGGTGCGCGATACCGTTCGCGATTTCAAACCTCACGTCGCGCTTGTGAGTCATTTTGCCTATCACCTGTCTCCCTCGGTGTTCCGCGCGCTCGATTCCGTGCCGACCGTCGTGTCGATGATGGACTACAAGGTCGTATGTCCCATCGGCACCAAACTCCTTCGCGATGGAAGCCTGTGTGGAGTGCGCGCGGGTTTTGTCTGCTGCACCAATCGATGCATAGGAATCCCTCACTGGTTGCGAGACGTGCCGCGTTATGCGGGAATGCGGCGTGGCTTGTCGAATGCGAACAGGATACTGTGTCCGAGTCTTTCGCTCCAGAAAGAGCTCATGGCAGCGGGTATCGATGCGACAGTAATACCGCTGGGAGTGACTTCGACCGAAGTGCATCGTTGCGCTCCGTCGAGCGATCCGCTGTTCCTGTACGCCGGGCGACTCGCCAGAGAGAAGGGAGTCGCGCTGTTGCTCGCGGCGCTGGCACGCTGCAGGGTCGATTTCCCGTCCGCACGCGTGCGCATTGTTGGTGATGGCCCTTTGCGGCACGAGCTGGAGCGACTTGCATCAGTCCTTGGTGTAGCGGATGCGGTAGAGTTTATCGGATGGGTTGGCGAAAGTGCCGTCGACGGTCACCGCGCGGACGCATGGGCATGTGTCTGCCCATCGTTATGGGCAGAGCCGTTCGGTCTTGCCGCGATCGGATCCACGCTCACCGGCGTGCCGGTGATCGCAAGCGACTCTGGCGGATTCGTCGAAACCGTCGAGGATGGCGTCAACGGCCTGCTCTTCAAGACCGGGAATGTTGCGGCGCTGAGCCAGGCGATGCTGGCGATTGCATCGGGAGAGGTTTTCCCGTCACATCGACTTGGAGACCAGGTGGTGAGGCGCGCAGCAGAGCAGTATGGACTGCGCGAGCATGCCGCTCGAGTGCGAGCGGTGTTCTCGGAGATAGTGGCATGAGGGTGATGCTGACCGGGGCGACGGGATTCATCGGCGCTCACCTCGTAGAGCGACTGACTGCCGAGGGGCACCAGGTGGTTGCGCTTGTAAGGCAGAGCGCATCAATACCGACACTGCGTCTCAAGGGAATAACCGGCCTGCTAGGTGACGTATCCGACGTGGCGGGGCTCGCGAGAGCGATGGCCGGATGCGATGTGGTGTTTCATCTTGCGCGCGCGAAGTCGCACGGGACCCGGCCACAGGAGGTGTTCGTCGTCAACGTAAACGGAACGCTCAATGTCGCAGTCGCAGCACGCCAGGCTGGCGTGAAGCGAATCGTGAGTTGCAGCAGCTCGACTGTTTATGGCTCACACGTAGGACTGGTGAGTGAGGAGTCGCAGATTTACCCTGACTCGGCGTATGCTCGCGCGAAGGCGCGCGCTGAGTCGCTGCTACTGAGCGAATACGCCGAGATCGCGACCGTGGCCCGGATTACGGCCGTGATGGGGCCGGGGTGCAAGAGCTGGCTCCCTCTTTTCCGATCTGCGTCGAGTGGAAAACTGAGGCTCGTGGGCGACGGTTCCAACCTGCATCATCCGGCTGATGTTTCTGACATCGTCGATGGCCTTGTCAAATGCGCGATGTCAAGCGGTGCAGCGGGTCGTATCTACAATCTGGCTGGACCTGAGCCGATCTCGGTGGCGAGTCTTCGGACGCTTATGGCCGGCTCGACGATCCGGCAGCCGCAGCCGTACCCGCGAGCGCCGATGAACGTCTACTATCAGGCTGCGCGCGTTATCGATCGAGTTACAGGGTTACGTCTGCCGTTCTTCGAGAGCGTGGCGTTCCTGACGGCCGACCGGGTGCTCGATCTTACTCGCGCACGCGACGAGATCGGGTACGCCCCGTCGGTCGACGTCGCATCGGCCGCCCGGCGAACGGCGGACTGGTATCGCGCTCAGGGTTGGCTTTAGGCGGTAGTGACGGTGGGGGGCGTTGATGGCTTGCTGAAGGTTTGACATCGGATTCGATATCACTCCAGCACCTTCAGCCCATTGGAATACTGCCGCGTGATATCGAATCCGATGTCAAACCTTCAGCAAGCCATCAACGCCCCACCGTCACTACCGCCCCACTCAAACTACCGGAAGCAGAACCTCGTCAGTCGGCGCCCGGGCCGGCCGGCGACCGAGAGCAAGCTCGATCACGTCGACAATCTCCGCGGCCATGGACCGATAAGTAGTCAGCTTGCCACCCGTCACGATGATCACGCCAGCGCGGTCTCGTGAGATCTGGTGTTCGCGCGAAATACTCGATGGGCTCGACCCGGGCGGAGCCGTAGCCAGCGGCCGGATTCCGGCCCACGTGTCGAGAACATCGCTCGTCGTCAGCCTGGCATCCGGGAAATAATGATTGGCCGCCGCGATGAGATAATCGATCTCGGCGTCGCTCGCCTTGACGTTGTCAGGCGACTCGTTCGTGTATATGTC
>JBBREF010000208.1:0-5165 GCA_038203205.1 Gemmatimonadales bacterium
AATTATGCAGAAGCATTGCGGCGGCTGCAGAGAGTGACGCCGACATGATCACGGCTGACCCGAGTACTGGACGAGGTCCCAGAGATTTCCGTACAGGTCTTCGAACACCGCCACTGTGCCATACTCCGCGACACTGGGTTCCCTGATGAACTTGATTCCGCGCGCGCTCATGTTGTGGTAGTCGCGCCAGAAGTCGTCGGTGCTCAGGAACAGGAATACTCTTCCGCCGGTCTGGTTGCCTATCACTCGTTCCTGTTCCGGGGTCGATGCTCGTGCCAGTAGCAGTTGCAAACCTCGAGATCCGGGAGGGGCGATCAACACCCAGCGTTTGTCCTGCGCCGGTTGGTACGTGTCCTCGACCAACGTGAAGTCGAGCTTGTTGGTGAAGAATTCAATCGCTTCGTCGTAGTCCCGGACGACGAGCGCCACGTGGACGATCGATTGTTTCATGGTACCTCGACGAATGCGCTCATCGAGGTACAATACGGCGAGTCGCTACTCGGCGCTTGCCCGGACCCAGGGGTCGCTTTCCATCCAGTGTTCGTTGGGCGCGAAGAGAAAAACCATCGACCCGTTTGCAAGGATTGGGAGGAGCTCGCGAGCGCGCGATTGCTCGATTGCCGGGCATCCCTCACTGCGACCGGCGCGGGTAGGCGTCACGTACGGGGCGCCGTGGGCGACCACCTTTCGCGCGCGCGCGTTGTCGTTATAACCCGCTGACACACCTTCGAGCTTCAGCCCGATGGACTTGTAAGTTCTTCCGCCAGCCTTCCCTCTAAACCCGTAAGTCTCCTGCGCCAGATAGAGGCCGAGCGATGTCGCATAACTGTTCGGAACGTTCGAGAACCGCGTAGGAATTTCATCACGGGTGCCCGCCGACCCGCGACCGTGCGCCACCATGAACGGCCCGTCGACAACCTTGAGGGAATCCATGTCGAACACATATCCGCGCGGCGAAGAGCTGGGCAGGCCGTAGTCAACGAAATACAGGAATGGCTTCGTGACCTGCTCCGGATGTGCTGCCTTGTAAGCGAAGTAGCTGTTGAACGCATCACTCAGCGCGCGCGAATGGCTTAATGGCCTGACGACATTCTGAAACGCACCAAGTGCTGTCGCCACTTTGGACGGTGATCTTGAAGACGTATCGCTGCGCAGCGCGTGGCCAGCTACGTTCCTGCCGTCAAGAATCGAGAGGGCGGATTCGCTTATAGAGTCATCAGACTTCGCGGCGGGCAGGATGTGCACGCTCGCGAAAGAGATCGCGAGACCTCCGATGAGTGCGTTCTTCAGGATGATCCGCTGAGGCATTCTTCTCCGTCGATGAACGCAGTTTCCCCAGGGAGATGACATGACAACGTCTCTCCATTCGGGCACTACGAGTTGTTGGGGTAATACAGAAGCTTAACACTTTTGTTCCCTTAGATAAACCCTTGCAGTATCAGAGTTTACAGCTTTTGATCCGGCTCGCCTGCAGGGCGTAAAAGCTTGAAACGCGAAGGACGCTAAGGGGGCGCGAAGATTCGCGAAGCTCAGCCGGGATTCTCAAATGGAGGCAGGTATTCCTGAGGATGGTGGGACTTAGTTCTTCTGGTGAAAACAAGAAACACATTCCAGGAGGCTGTGCCAGACCGGCAACCACCTGCGGGTTCCCTTCGCGCTTCTTCGCGCCACCTTCGTGTTCTTCGCGTTTCAGCCATTTCTGCCGTTGTGGAACCCGTTGGACCTGGACGGATTCGCTTGGGCATACCTGTTGCCCAGTTGTACTTCCTATTCAACAAGAGCATTCAAATGGCCGAAGACCGCACGGGATACAAGCACGATGCAAGCGACAAGAAACTCGATCAATCGGCCGAGGTCGCGAACGATGGCGGGCAGACGAGCGATACGCAGCATTCGTCAGGACCTTCTCACGACGCGGAAAAAATCAAGCGTCACGATGACACTGGAAAGGATCGGTTGTTCGAAGATCGCCAGCAGCACGACGATGCCGAGAAGAGCAGCGAAAAAACCAGGCTGTCACGAGATGTCGAGCGCCACGATCATCCGGTCGACGGCGACGTCGCTGACTCAGGAACGGGACCCAGCGCTAAGCGGAAGAGCTGAGCTCGCCGGACGCTGCGCTGCGAAGGTGCTTTTCGTAGCGCACGTCACCGTGGTCCGCCGATCCCACCATTATCCAACCGGCTGCCTCATAAAAACCACGCGCGCGCGTTGGAGACTGATCGGTATTCAACCAGATAGTTTCCCAGCCGACTGAGAACAGCCATTCTTCGGCAACCCGCAGCAGTGTGCGACCGTATCCGCGACCCTGAGCAATCGGGAGCACGAATAGAGCGAACACGCAGCCCGTCGTCGCGTCAGCCATGCTGAATGCGACAACGACACCTCGCTCTTCGACAACCCATACGCGTTCTGCATCGCTGCCCAGCATCGCAGTAACGGAATCCCGAGTCACGCCACGATCTTCCAGCTGGGTAAGGTCGAGATGATTCTCGAGGACGCTCGTTCGGACTGAGAAAAGTGCAGGTACATCTGCAACGGTTGCCTTGCGGACCCGAATTTCCTTCATAGGCCTGAATTCCGTCATGAGCACAACTTAAACGGCAGCGGTATTGGCCTCGAGACTTGCCGACTGCTCCCTCATGGTTCGATATCGCCTATTGCTCATCAGAGCGGCCAGTGCAAGTGGCGCCGCAACGCTGCCTGCGCGCTCGACCAGTTCCCACATCGGCGCTCCGGCCATGATGAACAGCGACTCGGTCACGAATTTCCAGAACGCGACGAAGATCAGCAGGCCAACGAACGGACGTAGAGCAATGGCAGAAGCAAGCGCGATCTCGAACCAGCCGATCATCGCTGTCACTCCGGACTGCAACCCGATCGACGCGTAGTGCTGGTCGAGCATGAGTTTCCCGGTGACTGCGCCAAGCGCGCCATGTCCGAAAAGCAGAAGAACAGTCGACCACTTGAGCACGATCGCAACCCTTTCGAGTACCCGATCGTCGGTGAGAGGGCTCGTCATCGGTCCGAAAAGATCACGAATCGAGCGAGGAAAGCCCGCCAGAAGCAGCAGTGCAAATGGAACTCCGTAGTTACCTGCGCGCTCCAGTGTTTCGAAGACGCTTTCCCCTGCGAGCGGCCGCAGCAGTGCAGTCCACATCGCCCAGACCGCCATGTACACCAGGGGAAGCCCTCGTGGCGCGAAGAGCACAGCCATGCCGGCGATAACGTCGACTGCGCCGACGATTGGCATCACCTGCCATGCCCAGGATTCGGGAATACCAGCGACGGCGAAATAAGGGAGCCACGCAGCCTTGGTAATGAAACCGAAGGCGCCGTGACCGATGAAACAAAGTGCAGCACCTACTCGAAGCGTCCAGTATGCAACGGAGGTGGCGGATATTGTGGGGGTCGCGACAATAGATGTTGACGACGTATTGAGCATCTGGCCTTTGAAGTGTCCCGGCCACGATGTCGCAGTGCTCCCCTCTCGCTCAACGACCTCCGCCATCAGCGGTCGCCGCATGTTGCGGGCGGCGGTGAGACGACTGTCGCCGGAGAAGCTCCACGACATCCCGCGCTTTTCGCCTGCTGATCGGCAGGCGCATTCCGTCGCTGAGCTCGACTTCCAGACCCTTTGTCTTCCCGCGCCGCACGGCACACACGTGACTGATGTTGATGCCGGCCGAGCGATGAATTCGAACGAATTGGGATGCGCCGAGCCGCTCGAGTATCTGCGCCATCGATTCGCGCAGGACGTGTCGGCGACCGCCAGCGTGCACCACCACGTACGCGCCGTCGGCTTCGACCCAGCTGACATCGTCGACATCGACAGCTGAGCCCCCGTGCCGGCTTCCTAGCAGGATCCGCTCAGCACCAGGTCCGTCGAGTGAGCGCCGGATGCGGTCCAGTGCCGCGCGGAACCGCGCCTGCGTAACAGGCTTCACCAGATAATCGCTCGCGGCCACATCGAACGCTCGTGCGGCAAACTCGGAGTGCGCCGTCACGAACACGACATGTTTCACCAGCGAGCGTATCGTTTCCTGCGCCTCGAATCCGTCCACGTGTGGCATACGGACATCGAGAAACACAACGTCCGGCCTCGTCGCACGCACCATTGCCGCGACCTGTCTTCCATCTGCGCACTCACCCGTCACATCGAAGTCTGGCGCGTCGTGAAGCAGTTGTCGCAGCCTCTGGCGCGCGAGGGTCTCGTCGTCGACGATCAGAACGCGATGACAACGGTCATTGCCGCTCATGCGATCGCCCGCACAGGCGCGACGTGCGTCGCCGATGCGGAACCCCGCGAGACGGGAATGACAATGCGAACGACTGCGCCGCCGCCGGGACGTGGCTCGAGCGTCAGGGTAGCGCGATCACCATACGCGGTCTCAAGGCGCGCGCGCGTGGTGGTGATTCCGATTCCGTGACCGTTAGACAGTCGGCCTGCAGCAGACAGAGGGTTCCCGTCGTTCTCAACGGTGATCACGACGGTGTCGCCGAGCTCTCCCGCATCGATGCGGACATTCAGTGAATCCTGTCCAGCATCGAGGCCATGCACCACCGCGTTCTCAACGATTGGCTGGAGCAGGAAGACGGGTATCAGGCAGCCCGCCACCGATGGCGTAATAGTCCATTCGTATTTCAGCCGCTCTTCGAACCGCATTGTCTGAAGCGCGAGATATCTCTCGGCGAGAGCGATCTCCTCCTCAACAGTGATTTCTTCGCGACCGTCATCGCGAAGCGAAGCATGCAGCAGCTCGCCGAGCTGCTCAATGGCAGCGACCGCCCGAGCAGGTTGGACGCCTGACACCAGCGCGGCAATTCCGTTCAGTGTGTTGTAGAGGAAATGTGGCTGCAGCTGGGCGCGAAGGGCGGCGAGCTGAGCTGACTTGAGGAGCGTTTCCAGATGTGCCGCACGTAACGTCCGTCGCTGTCGCTCTCTCGCCTCGGTAATCCCCCATGCTGTCGCAAGCACTGCGGCGTACATCGACGCAACCGTGGGCATTGTGTTGTACCAAGATCGCATGAGCCTGGCGAACCAGGGGAATATGAAACGTATCTCGGGCGCGGCGGTGCCCAGCGCCCAGGCGTCGGCAGCGGCGTGACTGAAAGAGAGCAGCATGAACGCGAACACGTGCAACAACACGACGCCAGCTCTGATC
>JBBREF010000209.1:0-5164 GCA_038203205.1 Gemmatimonadales bacterium
CGTCGCGCTTGAAGTAATCGCCGAACGAGAAGTTGCCGAGCATCTCGAAGAACGTGTGATGCCGTGCGGTGTGGCCGACCTGCTCGAGATCGTTGTGTTTGCCGCCCGCGCGCACGCATTTCTGCGACGTGGTCGCGCGCAATCCGAAGGGGGATGCGTCCTGGCCTAGGAAGATCCGCTTGAACTGGACCATGCCGGCGTTAGTGAAAAGGAGCGTCGGGTCATCGCCGGGAACGAGCGAACTGCTCTGCCGCAGAGCGTGCTGCTCGCGCTCGAAGTATTGAAGAAATCTGGTGCGTATTTCTGATGCCTGCATGGCTCCAAATATAGCCGGAGATGCCATTCATAAAAAAAGCGGGGGCACCTGTTTCGGCGCCCCCGCTTTTCCTGTTGGATTCTGCCTGGCGTCAGTTGTTATCGGTCTTGATGTTCAGGTTGTCGAGTGCCCATGACTCGTCGGACCGGCTTTGGAGATCGAAGCCCGGGATAGCGAGGTAGAGGGCTGAGAATGTCGCCGCGCCGCAGGGGTTTGCGCCCTTGAAGCTGAGTTTGTACCAGGAATCCTTGACCGATGAGAAGACTGGTACAGGCGGGTTGAAGCCAGTGACGTTAGAACCCGCAGAGCCCGACAGCCACTGGGTCGACCTGCCGCTTACGGCGTTGGGATAGTTCTGCTGGACTGATTTCTGGTTAGAGAACGTCGTCGTGAAAATGTCGACGAGAACGTCGCCGCATTTTGCCGAGACCGACCAGCTGTCCTGGCCGAAGGTGCCGTGTTGCGCCTGCTGTCCGGAGCCATCCCATGAGCCGATCGCATAGAAGTCGAAGTCAATTTCGAACTTTGTGGCCCCTGGGAGTATTTCGATGACAACCTGCTCGTTATTGAGGCGCCCGAGCACGTAATTGCCGGGCTTCGCAGGCAGCTCTTCGAGATGTGTTGCAACGACCGACTGCTCTGCCTGATCAACGACGTCCAGCAGGGTGTTGCTCGATCCGGTGCGGGCAAATCCATCGGATGCGAATGAGAACGAGTTGTTCTGGAGATTGCCGGAGACCTGGAGTGGGTCGACAGGTGCTCTTTTGGCGAAGACGGGTGAGGCGTCGAGCGTTGCCGCGGGTGATGTGGGGTCGCTACAAGCTGCGAGCACGAGTGCCCACACGGAGGCGGTGAAGATGCGTTTCATTTTTTCAGTTCCCTTGAACATAAAGTGACCGGCTTTCGCCGGGGATTCCCTTTACGACGGCCAGGCTGTCTCGGTATGAGATCCTTGGCTTTGCGGACCGGCCTCGCGACCGGGGTGCCCTTCTCGAAGGAGCCTCGAACCGTGAATCAGGAGTCCCCCGACCACCTGAGCGTTTCGAAGCAGAAGGGAATTCTCACCACACTGTTTGTTCAGGCAAGTGGGAACTTCATGACAGTTTCGTCATAAAAGCGCGTTCATGGGCCAAAAAAAAACGGGGACCCGAAGGTCCCCGTTTCCCAGCTCTCTCAGGGCTGTCCTACAACAAAATCAGTTGGCAAAGAGCTTGAGGTTGTCGATTCCCCAGCTTTCGTCATAGTTCGACTGTTGGCCAGGCGCGGTGCTGCTGAACACAAACTGGGGTGCCGCGCCGCCACAGACGCCTGCGATTGTATACGTCAGGTGATAAGTCGCGTCGCCAAAGCTGCGGAAGGTCGGCGTGTGCGAGAGGTCCGGGCGCGACGCGTATCCGAGTGCGTCAATGCTTCCCGGGACAGAGCCCGTGCCGGCCTTGTTTCCGCCGGTTAGGTACGTTTGCGGGAAGTCCTGCTGGACCGTGTACTGGTTCGAGAACGTCGTGGTGAAGATCGGATTAAGGGCACCAGTGGGTGAGCAACGATAGGCGACCTGGAATACGTTCGCCTCGAAGACTCCGCTCTGCGCCTGCTTTCCGCGACCGTCCCACGAGCCGATTACATACAGGTCAAAATCAACCGTATACCTGGTGGCTGGGTTTACAACGTTCAGGATAAGCTGAGTTTTCGTGTTGTTGAAGCGGCCGACAAACCCGTTGGACAAGTTGGATGGCACGTATTCAAGGTCGCCCGCGCTACTCGACGCTGAGCCGTCGGGGGTGTCAGTTCCGATGCCAGCACCGGCCTGAGCTTCAATCCCACCGTTGAACTGGAAGTAAGCTACCTCGGTCGTCGCGGGCGTCGGGCCTGGCGGAGGTGTGCCCGGCTTAGCAAAAACCGGTGTAACGTCTGAAACGTTGGGATCTGTGGACTCACTGCATGCGGCGAACACAAACGCCGCGAGGGGAAGGGCAAACAGCTTTTTCATCTTTACTCCCGAATCGTAAAAGGTTGTCGGCTCTCTGCCGAACGTTCCTTTTCGACGGCCAGGCTGTCTCCGAATGAGATCCTTGGCTTTGCGGACCGGCCTCGCGACCGGGGTGCCCTTATCGTAGGAGATACATGGGATCATCTCGTTAAGCGCAGCGCATCGACCCCTGATGCACGTTGCTCCACCAACTTCTGCCTGCAAGAACGTCGAGCGACTATACCAAAAATGCTGGGCGGCCGGTTCAACTATGCAGGTGTCGTAAACTGCCCATTCGAGTCTATCCCACCCTCCGATGGACGCATGCTCGAATCAGGCAGCGGAGTCACATTACCCAAGGGCTGTTTACATGTCAATGGCAAATCAGAAAGATGTGGGAGCGAGCAACCGTGAAACGCCCAAATGTTACATATTTGTGATGGGGAAAAACCGCATCCCAGTCGTTACCGCAACACACGATCTATCACCCTTTTGATAGCGTCGAGCTCATAACCCTTCCGCGCAAGGAAACCAAACAGGCGTTGTCGCTTGACCCGCGGATCAAGATTGCCAAGCGAACCCGCTTTCTTAACGGCAATTCGTTCAATCGAAGCAGCGTGATCCACTTCCTCATACGACATAACGGCCGCGACGGATTCATCGATTATCGTGCGATCGATTCCCTTCCTTTGCAACTCCTGTCGCACCCGGCGCACGGCAGCGCCGCCGATCACGAGCTTTTGCCGGGCATACTCCGCAGCATAGCGAGTATCGTCAACAAGTTTCGACGACTGCAGCCGCTCGAGCGTCGATTCGATTTCATCAGAAGGATATTCCCTCTGCGCAAGCTTCCGGCGAAGCCCCTTCACGGTGTACTCCCGCGCCGCCACCAACCCGAGCGCATAGTCCCACGCGCTCCTCTGCGCTCCGTGCCCTCTGCGCGCCGTCACCCTGCGCTCTCCGCAGTACCCACTCTGCGCACTCTAGTATAAAGATTGGGGCCGAACGAGAAGTTCGTTCCAGCGGAAACACCGGGCCTCCGCCTTCCCAAACTCACGTTCGACCCCTCGCGAGCACCTACCGGTAGCCGTGACCTCCGATAGGCGCCGCTACTCCTAATCTTCCGCGGACTCGGAATCTGCCTCGCTACCAGCGGGACGAATTCCAAGCACGGTTTTGACTTTTTCCTCGACTTCCGCCATCAAAGCCGGGTTGTCCTTGAGGAACATCTTGGCGTTCTCGCGCCCCTGCCCGATCCGCTGGGGACCGTAGCTGTACCAGGCACCAGACTTGTCGATGATACCAGATTCCGCCGCAATGTCCAGCACCAAAGAGGCATGACTGATCCCCTCGGCATACATAATGTCGAACTCAGCCTGCTTGAAAGGAGGCGCCACCTTGTTCTTCACGACCTTTACCCTGACGTGGGACCCGACAACCTCTTCTTTGTCCTTGACCTGGCCAATCCGGCGGATGTCGAGCCTGACCGAGGCGTAAAACTTCAGCGCCTTGCCACCCGTGGTCGTCTCCGGGTTGCCGAACATCACGCCGATCTTTTCACGCAGCTGGTTGATGAAGATCACCGAGGTCTTCGACCGTGCGATCGCGCCAGTCAGCTTCCTCAGGGCCTGGCTCATGAGCCGGGCCTGGAGGCCGACGTGGGAATCTCCCATGTCTCCCTCGATTTCCGCACGCGGGACGAGGGCTGCGACAGAGTCGATCACCACGACGTCCACAGCCCCTGAGCGCACGAGGATCTCGCAGATCTCCATCGCCTGCTCGCCAGTGTCGGGCTGCGAGATGAGGAGATTATCGATGTCGACGCCAAGCTTCTGGGCATAGTCGGTGTCGAGTGCATGCTCAGCATCGATGTACGCAGCGACACCGCCTGTCTTTTGCGCGTTGGCGACGACATGCAGACAAAGCGTGGTCTTGCCGCTCGACTCCGGGCCGTAGATCTCGGTGACCCTGCCACGGGGAATTCCGCCGACACCGATGGCCGCATCGAGATTGATCGCCCCCGTAGGGATGAAATCGATGCGTACACGTGTCTCGGATCCCATCTTCATGATCGAACCCTTGCCGCAGTTCTTCTCGATCTGCGCGATCGCCAGGTTCAACGCCTTCTTCTTGTCTTCTCCCATTACCGATACCGCCATCTCATCCGTCCTCTCGTTGTCGTTGAACACCGTGGCACTTCAGGCTCGATCGGCGTTCCGGGGCGCTCAAACTGCTAAAAAGCACCATGGATACGCTACCCGAATAAAATACGAAGGGTCGCCCAAATTCTCAATACTCATCTCACGCGAAATGCATCGGCGACGTGAACCACTTCCGGTTGCCCAAGCCCGTAGACGATCCCGACTACGTCGAACCTGAAGTTGTCGCCGCCCTCCCGATGGCGTGACATCCAATCCCGCGCAGCATGAGCCATTTCCCGCTGCTTGCGCCAGTGGACGGCGCAGAGGGGCCCCCCGTAGCCGGCTGATGCGCGGGTCTTGACCTCGACGAAGGCGACGAGCCGACCCTCGCCCCCGCTTCGCTCGACAACGAGATCGATGTCGCGATGCCCGCTACGGAATCGCCGGTCGATTACCCGCCAGCCAAGCGCGACGAGGTAGTCCTCCGCAATCCGCTCCCCTTTTTCTCCCAGGGCCTGTCGTGCCGTTGACATGGGCGCACAGTAAAGGCTTAGCAGCGGGCCTCATCACCCAACGCATTAGCAAAACAGCAAATCCTTTCAAGAGCTCGAAGCTGCCCGCTGACAAAGCTGGAGGCGGGTACCTGTTCCTTTGTTCAGTTGCGACGTAGCAGGACGCTGACGGCTGAATGCTGGAATTCTCGGTGCTGAACTGCGCATCCAGAATTCCAGTCGGCCAGCT
>JBBREF010000210.1:0-5150 GCA_038203205.1 Gemmatimonadales bacterium
TGCAGCGACTGAGTTCCCCCGAGCACTGCGGCCATGGCCTGATATGCTACGCGGACGATGATGTTCATCGGCTGCTGCGCTGTGAGAGTCACGCCGGCAGTCTGCGAGTGGAACCGCATTATCAATGAGCGCGGATCTTTCGCCCCGTAGCGATCTCTCATGTGCCGCGCCCAGATGCGCCGCGCCGCGCGAAGCTTTGCAATCTCCTCGAAGAAATCGTTATGGATATCCCAGAAAAAGGAGAGTCGCGGTGCGAACGAATCGACGTCGAGACCCCGCGCGATTCCCCGCTCGACGTAGGTGAACCCATCGGCGAGCGTGAAGGCGAGCTCCTGTGCCGCTGTTGCGCCCGCTTCGCGAATGTGATACCCCGAAATGGAAATGGTATTCCACTGCGGTACATGCTCGGCTGACCATTCGAAACAGTCGACGATGAGGCGGAGTGCCGGTTCTATCGGGAAGCACCAGGCATGTTGTGCCATGTACTCTTTCAGGATGTCGTTCTGGATCGTTCCGCGCAGTTGATCCAGCGACACACCCTGCTTTTCCGCCGCAGCGAGATAAAAACAGTACAGGATGACGGCAGGCCCGTTGATCGTCATCGACGTGGAGACCTTGTCGAGCGGAATCCCCTCGAAGAGGAGCTCCATGTCCGCAAGACTCGAGATCGCTACGCCGCACTTGCCAACTTCACCCTCGGAGCGCGGGTGGTCGGAGTCGTATCCCATGAGCGTTGGAAAATCGAACGCGACAGAGAGTCCCGTCTGCCCGTGTGCGAGCAGGAACTTGTAGCGCTCGTTTGTATCGTGGGCGCTTCCGAAGCCTGCAAACTGGCGCATCGTCCACAGCTTGCCGCGATAGCCGGTTGGATGAATTCCCCGCGTGTAGGGATACGCCCCAGGCATTCCGAGATCCGCTTCGTGAACGTCTCCGGCATCTATGCTGGTGTAGAGCGGGTTTACTTCCTTCCCTGAATTCGTGAATGCGATCTCACGCTTCCTCGCTGCGTCGTACTTCTTCTTCCAGATGTCGAGCTCGGCCCGAAGTCTGGCGTTCTCGTTCTCGAGCTCGTCCGAGTCGGCGAGCCCGAAGCCCTGCCCCGATCCCGTATTTGCAGAAGTCACTTGATCGCTCCGGTAACCAGTTTCCCAAAGTGTGCGAGCAGCTCGTCGGCTACTGCGAACGGTGTCGTGCTGCCGGCTTCCATTTCGTCGACCTTCGTCTCGAGCCATTGCATCGTCTCGGGCACTTCCCAGAGGCGCCGTCGCATCCGCCGCTCAGCAGCCTCGACGACCCGTTCCACGAGTCGTTCGCGGCGCCGCGAACGCAGCTCCCCGCTCTTTTCAAGATAGGTGAAGTGACGGTCCAGCGATTCCATGATCTCGGGAATCCCCTCTCCTTTCGCAGCGACAGCACGAAGAACTGGTGGCGTCCACGTTGCCGGCGAATCCTTCCGTGCTTCCTCGCGTGCCAGCCTCGCGGGGTTCTTGAATCCCTTGAGGTCGACGCCGTGATGCGCCGGCACGTTCGAGTACGAAGCGCCCTTGCGCAAGCCAAGCATCAGCTCGACGTCGCTGCGTAGTCTGTCTGCGCCTGGCCGGTCTGACTTGTTGACGACAAAGACATCGGCAATCTCCATGACCCCGGCCTTCAGGGTCTGGATCGAATCGCCGGATTCCGGGACGAGCACAACCATCGTCGTGTCGGCAGTCCGCGCAACATCGAGCTCCGACTGGCCCACCCCAACGGTCTCGATTATCACGCGATCGAAACCGAAACCATCGAGGACGTCAGCAACCTCGCGCGTCGTCGCCGCCAAACCGCCGAGCGAGCCACGGGTCGCCATCGACCTGATGAAAACGCCCGAGTCGAGCGCGATGTTTTCCATTCGAACACGGTCGCCGAGCAGCGCGCCACCGGTAAAGGGCGACGTTGGATCCACAGCGACGATGCCCACAGTAAGGCCCAGGTTCCTGAACTCGCGCGCGACGAGTGTGGTGATCGTGCTTTTACCTGCGCCCGGCGGGCCGGTTATCCCGATCCGCCGCGCGCGACCGAGCTTCGGATGCATCGCAGCGAGAATTTCATCGACGCCAATGCGGTGATTCTCGACGATGCTGACAGCGCGCGCCAGCGCGGGAGCGCTCCCGCCATCGAAAGCAGCGAGCAGTTTCTCAGTCGTGACTGGCAAGTATGCGCTCCTGGCGCTGCCACATCTCCGAGTGAACGCGCGACTCGTCTCCGGGGTGATCATGCCCCACCACGTGAAGCGTGCCGTGAACGACGAGCCGCCCGAGCTCATCAGGGAGCGACACATCGTGCTGGCGCGCATTGCGAGCGGCAACCTCGGGGCAGATGTAGATGTCCCCTATCGCCGGCATCGATGCGGTCTCGCGACCCATTCCGAACGCGATTACATCGGTCGGCCCGGAATGTCGCAGATACTCCCGGTTCATTCTGGTAATTGCGGTGCGGCCTATGAACGCCACGGAGATCATGGCATCCGAAATTCCTTCGGCCGCGAGCGTCGCTTCAATCAGCTGCCTCACGCGGGATTCAGGCAGCGGCAGCCTGCGAACCGTCGATGCAACTTCGACCACGATTCGCGGCGTAATCATGTTGGGCTAATTACCCGCGTCTTCCGCGTACGCCTTGATGATCTCGCGCACCAGCCTGTGGCGCACGACGTCGGAGTCAGTCAGATAGTGAAACCCGATTCCGTCGATGCCGGGAAGAATGCGCTCGATCTGCACGAGACCCGAATCCTCACGCTTGGGAAGATCGATCTGAGTCTTGTCGCCGGTGATCACGGTCTTCGAGTTTACGCCAAGACGCGTCAGAAACATTTTCATCTGCGCGTTCGTTGCGTTCTGTGCCTCGTCGAGAATCACGAATGCATCGGCCAGCGTGCGGCCGCGCATGTATGCGAGAGGTGCAATCTCGATGGTGCGCGTCTCGAGCGACTTCTGGACACGCTCGGGAGGCATCATGTCTTCAAGCGCGTCATACAAGGGCCGCAGATACGGATCGACCTTGGCCTGCAGATCGCCCGGCAGGAAACCCAGGCTTTCCCCAGCCTCGACCGCGGGGCGGGCGAGAACAATTCGCTTCACGCGCTTTCGGGAAAGGGCGTCAACCGCAGCCGCTACCGCCAGGTATGTCTTGCCTGTTCCAGCCGGTCCGATTCCGACGACGATGTCGTTCTCAGCGATGAGCTTCAGGTATTCGCTCTGACCACTGGTCTTCGGCTGGATGATCTTTCTGATTCCCGGCAGCACGATCCGCTGGAGATCCCCACCGGTGTCACCTTCGCGCGGGGCCTCGAGACTCAGCCGCAGTACATCGTCAGCGGTGAGCTCCATATGCTGCCTCGCCCGCTCGATCATTCGCATGGCTATCGGCGCGGCACGCCCAACGATCTCGGCCGAGCCGGACAACGTCAATGTGTCACCGCGCAGCGCTACCTTGGCGCCGCTTTGTCGCGAGAGCTCGATGAGATTCTCATCGTTAACTCCTGCGAGGGTGAGCATGTCGGCGCCTTCGGTCGAGAGGCGCTGAACTGTTGGTTCTTCAGTCGTTTGTGGCAGAGCGCAGTTCCAGGTGCAGGTCTGAAAGGTCCTCCGGCTTGACCGGAGTCGGCGCGCCCTCGAAGAGAGCGCGCGCAGCAGTCGTCTTGGGAAACGCTATCACATCACGGAGCGAAGGCGCTCCAGAAAGCAGCATTGCAATTCTGTCGAACCCGAGCGCAATGCCGCCATGCGGCGGTGCGCCGGATTTGAGAGCCTCGAGCAGGAATCCGAACCGGGCGTCGGCATCCTCGGGCGTAATGCCGAGCTTTCCGAGAATCCGGCTTTGCATCGCCGAGTTGTGGATCCTGATACTGCCGCCGCCGAGCTCAGTTCCATTCATCACTACGTCGTATGCAAGTGCGCGGACGCCACGCGGGTCGCTGTCAAGCTTAGCCGCATCGTCAGGATGCGGCGCGGTAAAGGGATGATGGACTGCAGCGAGATTCCCGGTGTCTCCATCGACACCGAAAAGCGGAAAGTCCGTTACCCACAGAAGCTCGACGTGCTCCTCCCTGATGAAGTTCATTCTGCGCGCTACATCCTGTCTGACCCGGTCTAGTGCCACGCTGGAAACATCGTCCGAACCAGCGGTCATCAGACAGAGCTCGCCTTCACTCAACGCAAGCACAAGAGCGCCGGCCTCCGACACGAACTTTGCGGCCGGCCCCTCGAGAACGCCATTCACCTTGCGCACCCGCAGTAGTCCTGATGCACCGCCTGATTTCGCGATCTGCTCGATCTCGTCAACCTGCTTTCGCGAAAGCGCACCGCCTCCGGGAATCCTGATGCCTCGAACCCGTCCACCGCTTTCGATTGCAGCACTGGTGATTCCGAATTCGGCGCCGCGAAAAGCCTCGGTCGCATCGAATATCTCCAGTCCATACCGGAGGTCCGGACGGTCGCACCCATACCGTTCCATCGACTCCGCGTAAGTGATACGCTGGAAACGTGCGGGGATCTCGATCCCCGCGTCGCGGAACAGCACACCGAGGAGACCTTCAGTGAGTGAGAAAATGTCTTCGGGATCGACGAAGGAAGCCTCGATGTCGATCTGTGTGAATTCCGGCTGCCGATCGGCGCGCAGGTCCTCATCGCGAAAGCACCGGGCGATCTGGAAGTAGCGGTCGAACCCCGAGACCATCAGCAGCTGCTTATAAAGCTGCGGCGATTGCGGCAGCGCGTAGAACTCACCCGGATGCACGCGGCTCGGCACCAGATAATCGCGCGCGCCCTCGGGCGTAGGTTTGGTGAGGATCGGAGTCTCGATCTCCAGAAAACCGCGCTCATCGAGATAGCGCCGTGTCGACTGCTGAAGCCGGTGTCGAAGCACGAGATTCCGTTGAAGCTCGGGACGCCGAAGGTCGAGGTAACGATGACGGAGACGCAGATCTTCCGCAGCGAGATTCTCGCCCTTTCCGCGGGCCACCGGAATCGCCGGGACCTCTGCCGGCGCCAGAATAACGAGACCGGTCGCCTGAAGCTCGATGTCGCCGGTCTCCAGATCCGGGTTCAGCATTTCGGCGGGCCTGCGCACGATCGTGCCCTCGACCTGGACCACGAATTCCTGCCCAAGAGTATCGG
>JBBREF010000211.1:0-5065 GCA_038203205.1 Gemmatimonadales bacterium
GCGATGGTCCCGCACGCCGGCGAGAACAGCAGGATATTTGAGGCCGTCAAGGGCTTAGGCAGCACGTTGCAGGACCTGGCTCCAGTCATAGGCAGCACGCGGAAGCAGGCACCGGCGGCGATCCTCTTCGACTGGGACTCCTGGTGGGCCTCCGAGCAGGACTCCCACCCGTCCGACCGCCTGCGCTACAAGCAGGAGGCCCTCGACTGGTACTCCGCGTTCCTGGACCTCGGCATCCGCGCCGACATCGTTCCTGTGGCCTCACGGTTCGAGGACTACTCCCTCGTGATTGCGCCGATACTCCACGTTGTGCCGGAGGACCTGGCAGGGCGGCTTCAACAATATGTTCGAGGTGGGGGACATCTGGTCACCACCTACTTTTCCGGCATCGTCGACGAGAACGACCACGCCTGGCTCGGCGGTTACCCCGGTGCCTTCGCGGGCCTGCTCGGCATTCAGATCGAGGAGTTTGGGCCCCTGCCTTACGGCATCGAGGTCGGAGTCGATTCCGGTAGCAGTGGAAGCCTGTGGGCGGACCGGGTCACCGTGTCCGCAGAAGATGTCGAGGTCCTTTACCGCTTTACCTCCGACGATTACGAAGACGGGGCCGCGGTCACTCGCCGAACCGTCGGTGCCGGTTCGGCAGGGTATGTTGCTACGCGGCTGGGGCCCGACGGTCTTCAGCCGGTGCTCAGGAACTTCGCGCACCATGCGGGCATAGAGCCCGAGCTTCCGGTCGAGCTGGCCGGCGTTGTCGAGCTGGCCTTGCGGACAAACGGCACTGAAGACTTCGTCTTCGTAATCAACCGCACAGATGCTCCCGTCGATGCTACGGGCGTGCAGGGAACTCTGCTCGTCAACGGCACGAAATCCGTGACCCCGAAGCTCGCTCCACGCGGTGTTGCTGTATTGAGCAGATCGATCACGTAAGTACTGGCTCGCATGTAGCCCTAGCCAACATGGCAGGCTGGAAGGGATCGCGGTGGTGCAGTGGGATCCCTTCCAGCATCCAGGGCCGCTCTCGACGGCATGAGCTCCTGTGCACGCTCCATACCAGGCGCCGGCAACGCCTAAATTAGCTACTGTCTGCCCCGTGTTGCGGAGTGAGAGTGTTGGGCTATTGCGTCCTACGAATAATTTCCCTCGCTACTTCAGATGCCTGGAGCCCCTCGCGACGCTGGATAAATCCGGCCAGGTCCATATGGAGCTGCACGTCGTCGAAGCTCACAGGATTGTCGCGCAACCACTGAAGGTTTCGTTCATGCAAACTCTTCTGGATCACACTAGATAATTTTGTAAACATGGTATTTCCAGACGCCTGAAGCACTAAGTGGTGGAAGTGCTCGTCGTTGCGTGCGAAATCAAACGGCTCCCTATTGACTCCTGCCGCCCACATTGCGCCTGCGGCACTTACTATTTGTCCCGCAAGTTCAGGCGAGCATCGCTCACTCGCTAGCCGAGCGGCCTCGGGCTCAACCGCCATCCGAAGCTCGCGGAGGGAACGCACCTGCTCCTCACGGTCCGGCGCCAGCAATCTCCAGCGAATCACCTGCGGATCGAAGTAGTTCCACGCTGAGTCCGGCAGAACTTGAAGTCCTACTTTTTTGCGTGCGCTCAAAAGGCCCATCGATCCCAATACTCGAGCGGCTTCACGGGCAACGCTTCTTGAAGCGCCCGTTGCCACTTCAAGGTCTTCCAACGTAAGAATGGTTCCGGGCTCTAATGCTCTGCCACAGATGGCAGTACCCAAGAGCTGTTGCACTTGCTCGTAGGCGCTGGTGCGAACGGCTCCATCCCGGCGATCCAGCAGCACCAGCCGGTCCTTCAGCTCCCTGGCCGTGATGCGGGCTGGCGGCAAACCGTCGTTCATATCACTGCTTCTTTACCGGCGTGATTACTAGTTCGTTGATGCAGACATGGGATGGGCTGTCCAGCACAAACTGAACAGCGGCCGCGATGTCCGCTGGGCCAAGCATCGACTCGCGTGCCTTGCTCCCAGGAACCTGTGGCCGCATGGAGAGGAAGTCTGTGTCCACATCTCCGGGACACAGATGACAGCTTCGGATGCCGTTACGATTTTCCTGCCCATTCAGCGACTGGGCTAGCGATGCAAGAGCGGTCTTGCTGGAGCTATACGCAACCCCCGCATCTGGAGAGTACTGCCAGCCCGAGAACGACGAGACGAACAGTACGACACCTCCTCCCGCGCTCCTCATGTCCGGCAACACGGCGTCAGTAACGTAGGCGGCACCGGTGAGGTTCGTGGTCACGATTTCGTTGAAATCACTCATTGATTGGTCTCGCCAGTACCGGCGGGGGTGGTTGAGTCCTGCCGACAGAACTACGTGAGAGATCAGCCCCCATTCCCGATTGATTTCTTCTTTCGCTTGCAAAACCTGACTCGGGACAGCGGAGTCCATCGTCAGGATTTTACTTGCTCCACCTTCTTGTCCTATGAGTCGTGCGGTCTCCTCAAGCGCCTCCTTCCTGCGACCGGAAAGAGCGACCTTGTATCCGCGTGCCGCGGCTGACCGCGCAACCGCCCGCCCCATGCCGCTACCGGCTCCCGTAACCCATAACGTACGGCCGTCACTGTCCTCTTCGATCAGGTTCACTAGCTTCTCCATCCTGCCTGCGCATCAAGTAATATGCTTTATTAGGGTTTCATGACATTATAGTATGCCTACAAGATGACTGACCCGACGAGTTGGAGCATAGCAATGCTGATAGACCTCACGGAAAAAGTGGCGGTAGTGACTGGAGCAGCACGAGGAATCGGCCGTACGATTGCCGAGCAGTTTGCCCGTGAAGGCGCGACAGTTGTTGCCCTGGAGATCGACGCCGGCGGCTTGCGGGACTTTGAGCAGGCGTTCGAGGCGGAGGGCTGGGCTGGCGGTGGTATCGCATGTGATGTGCGTGATACCACCAGCGTTCAACAGGCAATCGACCTGACCGTGCAGAGGTACGGGCGAATCGACATACTCGTCAATAACGCGGGCATCAACGCAACAGGGCTGGTCGAGGAATTGGATGGCGACCTGTGGGATCGTTGTTTCGATGTGAACGTCAGAGGAACGTTCAACACCTGCCAGGCGGTGATCCCTGTCATGAAGAGACAGAAAGTTGGGCGCATCATCAATGCAGCATCCTTTGCCGCCATCATGCCCAGTGTCGGCGGAGCAGCGTACGCTGCGTCAAAATCTGCGGTAGTCCAGTTCACACGGACCCTCGCCGGCGAACTGGGACCATGGAACATCACCGCCAACTCGTATGCACCGGGCATGATTCCGACGGCCATAAACGGGTTTGCTCAACTTCCGGAGGACGAGCAGTCTAGACGGCTAGATATGCTTTCCATTCGGCGCTGGGGAGAGACCGGCGATGTTGCGAACCTGCTTTGCTTTCTTGCAAGCGACCTTTCAGGGTACATTACCGGAACAATGATCGATATCAGTGGCGGTAAATTTGCCACTCAAATACCGAGCCAGGCTTACAGTGGATAATAAGCACAAAGAACCCGTCGGGAATATTCATCCTCAATGCTATTGACCGACAGGCTAGTTGTCGTGATCGCAGGCGGGATAGAGGCTGGTGCTTGAAACGGAGGACGAGCCACCCGCATTCTCCCTTTCCTCTCTGTCAAGCGCAGCGATCTCAGCCGCATGAGCGCACCGGTCGGCACTTACGTGAACGCCAGACTTCGGTAACCCAACCAAGCAAACACACTGAAGTCGTGAATAAGTCTCTGGGACACCTTCTCAATTGCCCAATTCCGTGGTCCTCGTCGACTCGCACAGTTATGGGCATACTCGCACATTCTGATTCCCGGAGAGGACTGAAGTGACCAACCAGCTCGGTGTTGTTGTTACGAGTTACAATCAAGGAACAATGGTGGAGGAGGCCGTAGCTTCCCTCCTACGGCAAACGCAAATTCCTGACAAAGTTGTCGTCGTCGATGACGGATCATCGCAGCCGGAGTCTCTACGGGTACTGCGACGCCTGGAGCGACGTTGGCTGACGATACTGCGACAACCCAACGAAGGCGTCAGTGCCGCTCGGAACGCAGGAATAAAGTATCTTGGCACGGACCTCGTAGCGGTTCTCGACGGAGACGATCGATTTCGTTCCAGGTTCCTACAGACCGTACGGCAGGAGTTTGGCGCTAGCGACGTGATGGTGGCTTCGTCGTGGCTAGAGATGTTTGGGGCCACCTCCGGCCTTATTCGCCCTACCGGGGGTTCTGCCGTAGATTTCCTAGCACGTAACTGCTGCCCGGCACCCGCTATATTCAAATATTCGGGGTGGCAGGCGGCGGGCGGTTACGCGGAAGACATGCGAAGAGGTTTCGAAGATTGGGATTTTTTTCTACGCATACTCACACTCGGCGGCCGTGTCGCAATAGTTCCAGAAGCGTTGATCGAGTACAGGACGCAGCCCAACTCCGGAAATCTGCAAAGCATGACCCGGAGATTAGATCTGTATTCGGAATTAGTTAGTCGTCATCGCGACTTGTTCGCAAAGAACATGCAGGCAGTACTGGTTGCACAGGAAGCAATTTCAATTGAGCGTTTGGCTCGATGGGAAAAACTTGTTCTAGCGCATCCCCACATCGATCCAGGTGAAGCCACCTTTGGTGATGGCGGCATGGCATCGTTAGTCCGTATCGCAACCTCGCGCTCATCCTGATTGGCTCTAGTCGTAACAGCGTGTCTGGCGAGTAGGGCGTTATGAACCTGGCAAGGAAGTGTGAGCCGATAGAAGCCTGCACGTCGATGACCGTCGTGGTGCTCACGAAGAACGACACGTGCAACGGGTTGTCAGTCTGACCAACGCCGGCTGATGAATCCGGCCGCTGTCATCGCCGGACTGCCATCGGATAGCCGCCCGACCCCTTCAGTGAGCGCGTACGACGAGTTGCTCACTAAGCGCACCCCCGCACCCCTTATTGCCGCGTCGAAGGAGAACATCTCATGACCTCCACAGCCTCCACCACTGTGTGGCCACTGCGACTCTGCGTCGGCGCCGTGGCCTGACCGAACAGGCCGCGGTCGCGGCTGTGGACCAG
>JBBREF010000212.1:0-5055 GCA_038203205.1 Gemmatimonadales bacterium
ACTTTGGTCACGGCATCAGTGCTGGTCCGCGAGCTGCCAAATAATGTTCCCTTCGAGGACCGCAGGCACCAGGCGTCAAAGCGATAGCGTCACGCCTGCGGATTATGGCCTGGGCCGCACCGAGTTCACCTCCCCGGCGGAGCCGTAGCGCACGTGCCCTCATGTTCGTGGCCTCACCCTCCCAAGACGCCTCTTTACCGGCGTGTGACCGGTCTATCTGGTGCGGACGTCCGTCGTTTCTCGCTGCGGCGTTGCCGGACAAATCAATGTTTGCCGTTCGGCCGTTGCACGTCCCTGTCGTTCTGGCCTTCAGGCTTCGGTAGCTACATCCCAATCAAAGTCCCAGCCCAGCCCCAAAGGGTCATCGCCTGACGCACCAACGGGGGCGGAGAAGGGTTGGCCGTTTCTGATGCCCACCGTCAGCAACAGAGGAATAGGAAATTGTTCACGTTCGTCACCAAGTGCGACGACTTCAGAATCTGTGACGTGCAATTGGGTCGAGGCATTTAGAACGAGCGTATGCAGTGCGATGTCGCTGTTGCGCTCGAGAACGAGCACTTCGACGGCGAGAGGTGTCTCCAGAGGCATCAAATGAGTGAGAAAATCCACCAACGCTTCAGAGATCTTCGTGCCCGTTATCAACATTTCACCGTTGTAAGAAATCTGCTTCATGTCCGTACAGTAGGCCGATACACGAGCCTCGAAAATGCCCTTGACGCGAACGCGTCCGGGTGTCGTCGCGGACTCATACGCTGAAAAGCGGACCGGAGCGGGTTGGCGCATCGAATGCGCCGTCCTGCGTATCGTGCCGCAAAGTTAGTTTCCTCTTGAGCTTTTCAAGCGGGGTACTTTTCTGCCGCTTGAACGTTGGGCGCATTCACCCCAAGGCAGCGGGGCACGACGACGGAGACGACGACGCGCCAGCGATAGGGGCAGTTCTAGTGAATTGTGTCGGATGAGCCGTCTGCGTCTTCAACGACAGACCCTGGGGGCACGATTGTGCGGCGTACCAGAGGGGCCGCTGAAAATTCCCTAGTGCTCAGGAGCCAACGCCTGGCAGATGTGCCGGTGGTGAGGAAAACGGGCTGCCGACACCCGGCAAGCACATTGCACTGATCAACGCAGCGGTAGTTCCGACACGCTCTCGTCGAATTCTCCGCATTCCTAGAGTTTTTCAGTGCGTCACGCATCAGAGTCGACCCAGGTGAGCCGTGTGACGTAATCCGAGGGAGCCACCCATTGATACGTCGTGCCGTCAGCAGTCAAGTCTTGGGGATCGCCCAGCCAAATACCTGAAATGACGTGTCCGGCCCTGCTCCTAGGGTTAATCAGAACAGTCGGCAGTTGGCCAAACCGGTTTACGACCAGCGGGATTCTTTGGGACCTTGTCATCGCATTCCGTCCCAGCAGGGTTACGATAATTTCTTTCTGGGACGTCACGGTTTCTCCAATCGCAATAATTCGTCATGTATGGTCATGGTCGAAGACGACAGTTTTGGCGGACCCACCTGAACATGTCTTAGAGGAGTGCCGGGCGCACACGCCGTTTAGCCGGCCGTACCAGTCATGCAGCAACAGAACCATCGGCTCATGATCGGGGCCGTACTCAGAGGTGCTCCCCGCGAATGAGCTGGGGACGATCGCCATGTCTCACCGAATCCTCTCCTGTCACCGCCGCTCGAACACGTCTCTCAACCCCTCGGAAAACACCTACGCGGGACGCACCCGCCCCGTCACTTCAGTGCACCCCCGGCGACGAAACCCAGAAAGTAGTCGGGCGCCGAAGAAGCACAGCACGCTCAGCACACCGTGCTTCGCCTAAACATTTCTTCGACGAAGCTTCACAGTGACGTAGGTCAAGCGACATCTCGCTACTAGATAGACGAGCTGAACCCGAGCGTTGTCACATCAGGACGGACACAATCTCATCTTTTCTCTGCCTGAGCACAACGATTTTGTCGGGCGGTGTCACGAGAATCAAGGCTCCAGCCGTGTGGTCAACTCGATCGGCGCGTCTAGGCACTTGGGGCCGTCCCCGTAAAGCCCCCGCAGCGGAACAGACCTAGAGCCACGCGTCGCCGGCGGGGAGTTTGGCCGCAGTCGTTGCCGTTTTGTGGCCGCTTGTAGTCGCACTCCCCGGGCTCTGAACTGCTGTACATCTCAGTCCCAAGGCACTTCAGTCCATACCAGGAGGTGTTGCCGGGACCGTCTCCAGCTACCGAGCGGTCAACGAATCCAAACATGGCACGCTTCCTTGCCCGCCGCTGTCAGTCGAAGTCGGCTCATTCAACCGGTGCGTAGCGGAGTGCGACCACTCCGCGGCCGGGTCCAGCGATTCCGGGAGCACTACAACGCAGAACGACTCGGCATACGAGCTCCACCAACGCTGAGCCCATTGTGCAATGGTGCCGATAGAACAGCGACAGCTTCGTCGAGGTCTTGGCATGTCCTGAACTCAATTCGGGGACCACCGACTTTGGTGACCTCGAACCGGCCAGCCGAGAACTGAATAATACCTAAAACTGCGCCAGCATTTACCGCCGGCTCCATGCCACTCGAAACAACCCATTCCGCAGATGACATTCGAGTGACGACGAACTTTAACGGTTTTATGAACGCTAGGCGCGGCACCTGCAGAGTGTCAGCCATGAGTCTGTGAGAAGGCAAGAACAGCTCCGATCTACTGTAAGAAGAACTTCCGACACCTGATGGCACCAGCCTATTGACGTGCCACCCACCCAAACGTAAACCGCCCTCTCATAACTCGAAATGGGGGTAGATGGACTGCGTTGAATCGCAGAATCCGTCAGTGAAGCCAGACATACTAAAGGTCCATTCGAGGGAGATTATTCTGTGCTGATCACGTGCCCATTCTGCGGCGCCGCCGCCAAACTCAAAGAAAATCAACCGATACCGGGCGTCTACTCAGCACCCCGATACCGTCTGACCTGTTCGAACTGCGCTGAGACCGTTGTGGGGACCCCTGACACACACCGCCGCCACCTCATTACCGCTGCCAACCGCTGAGGTCCGACCGGCTCTAGTCAACGAAATCTGGAAGACATCATGGGCGTACTAACTTATGGAGATTCGGGGATCACAGTCAGTTTCGACGACCGGGCCCTGATGCACCTACAAATCGTCATCAGCGCTAAATTGCGGCGACGGGAAAGCTTTCTCGTTTCATGGAACGATACGATCGCAGCCGGAGGCGGAAGGAGTTCAATCTGGATTGACCCGGCGAGCACACTGTACTTCCGATATTTTGGGAGCCGAATCCCTGTGATAAACAGGAATTGGATCGATTCCCTGATGCTCTCAGCGAACAGCGCCGGAGGTCTTGTCCTTGTGGCCGAGACTCCACAAAAGTCGCTCAGTCAGGAACAACAGCACGCGTCCACACTGCGTCGGTGAAACCTACGTGGCCCATCCCATCCGAGGCCGCGAATCATGAAGTCCGCACTGTGCCCGTATGAGCACAGTCCGAAAAGCACTGGACCACCACCACAGACGACTAGAAGCCGAATCAGCGCCCTGAAAATCATGGTGGCCGGGTGTGACACGACCATCACCCCGGCAAGACACGCAAGACCGGCACGATCACAGGAGGTCACTAATCCTCTAAGTTCCTAGCCATCCATGCATTTCTTATGTGGTTCTGACCAAATCAAGACCTCACCCCCCCCCCGTTACCTTGTTCGTAACCTCCGGTGGTGTGAACAAGGTAACGGGGTTGGGATACGATCCGCGCATCGTTAAGGCTGGTGTTGTGCAGGGTCGTGATGATGGTCAAAATGAGCTCTAGGATGCCGTACCCGGTCGCCCGCCCAGGTAGGTGTTAGCGCTCCTCGCGCCGCCGCCGCCAGCTGCGTCCGATCCGTGTGAAACCGGGGTGATGGACGCGCACCTTCATAGCTACTAAGCCGTGAAGGAGGATTCAATGCGTACGTTTCAGAACCCTATCGCCGATGCAGACGCCGCCCAGTAGGCGCTGCGTGTCCTGGCATACGCGACACGAACGTTCAACGAGCCGTCAGAAACGTACGACGTCATCGGCGACTTGCTGGGCAGCATCCGCTCGTTGCAGCAGGTGCTGGAGCAGGTTGCCGCGGCGCACCTGGACCATCAAGATCGTGCGTGGAGTGAGGCCGGCGACTCAACGGTTGGGGCGGTTCATGCGTCACGTGCAACGGACGCACTCCGTGCGGCGGCACTGCAGTTGGCGACGGCACTTTGTACCTCCTTGCCACCGGTGCGGGATCGAACAACTCCGCCGCCCTCGTGTCGGCGTTCGTGGAGGACCTCGTCGAGACCGTGCGGCGCATCGCGGCGCGCAGCGCCGGGGCGCGCCTCGACCCGCCGCTGCTGCTCGCCCTGGATGAGATCGGTAACCTGGCCCCGCTGCCGTCGCTGCCGACCCTCATGGCCGAAGGCGGCGGCACGGGAATCACGACGATGCCGGTGCTGCAGTCCCTCGCTCAGGCGCGCACGAAGTGGAGCGACAACGCCGCGAGCACCATCTGGGACTCCTCGATCGTGAAGATCGTGCTCGGCGGCGGCTCCAACTCCAAAGACCTCCACGACCTGTCGACACTGATCGGTGACCGGGACGAGTCGACAGACTCGACAACGGTGGGTGACAGCGGGTCCCGGTCGGCGCAGCGTTCCGTGCGCCGGGTTCCCATCATGCCGCCCGACACCATCCGCACCCTGCCGTTCGGGACGGGGCTGCTCATGCTCCGGGCGGCGCCACCGATCATCGCGCGCCTGCAGATGTGGACTGCTCGCCCCGATGCCAAGACGCTGCGGGAGAGCCGCGAGGAGATTGAGCGACTGATGCGTACCCCTTCGCTCACGGTCCCGGCCGCCGTGTGGGCCGAGGAGGTACCCGATGTTGAGGGATAACGGATGATCACTGGGTCGGCTTGGCGCACCTCCTAGTGAACGCGGATCCCCCGGTTCGTCTAAACCACAGGAGTTGAATCCCATGACAATCCACACCCAGCAGTCCCTCTCCGGCTTCATCGCCTCAGAACCCCAGCAATCCACCACCGA
>JBBREF010000213.1:0-5000 GCA_038203205.1 Gemmatimonadales bacterium
CGTGCACGCGCTCGACTGCGTCGTTCACCAGCAACTCCTGCGCATTTTCAGGGATCACCTGCACGTTGCTTTCGTCAAACAGGCTTCGCAGGCGGTTCAGCTGGTGCGCCTCGCCGCGTACCACTACATACTTAGGGATCCGCAACTCTTCTAGGAGCTTGTGGAGGTAGGTGACGTTTCGCTTCGCTGAAGCAGCACCCGGGCCGCCCGTACGGAGGTCGATGAAGGACGAGACGAGCTGTGGGCGCATGTCGCGACGGTCGCGCAGTACGCAAAATGGCGCAGTCGTTGTCTCGCCCTTCCCCGCTACGCGGCCTTGAAGCCAGATGAAGTGACGCTCGGCCAAGGTCAGTTCGTTGGCGACGAGGTCGAACGTGTTACGTGCCATGCGGCGAGCCGCTGACGTGTGTCGAGCCGGGTCCGCGGGTTCGAGCATGCATTGCCGTGCTTGCCAAACGATCGGAGCGGCGAGGATGTGGTTGACGTACGACAGCACGAGCTCGGTGACATGTTGAGACGACGTGCGGGCGACGATTTGGCCGCGCTCCGCAACAAACGGTGCCCCTGCGCATTCCATGACGTCGACGATGGCCCCGAAATCCGACATGAGGAGCGCCGACAGTTGGCCCCCATCGGAAATGACCCACTCGCCGCCGGACCGCTCCAGCGCCAACGTCGTCCGGTCGTGCGCGTAACGACCGGTGGGCACGTTGATGATGAACGAGCTCCCAGCGCCCTCGACCACCACAGGCCCGAGCGCTTCTGACAGCTCCTCCGATAGCCCCTGGCTCGTCAAGCTCATGTCAGGCTCCGTTGACGACTGAATCCGGTGATGTTGAGTCTCTCGCAGAACACGGCGAGCATGTCGTCGCGATCCGTTCTACTCGGAGGGTCTGGCAAGAACTCCTCATCCGAGCGTTGCTCGTCGCAGCCATCCACGACCTCGCAGTACCGGTGCCAGTGGCCTCGCGTGATCCAACCCTTGTGCTCGTTGTTGCACAGGCGGACGAGGGTCCGGTTCGATCGAGGAAGACAGAGGCGAATCTGATGGGCGAGGTCGCCCCCCAACTTGCCGCTGACAACTAGTTCCCGAGCTGCGTCCACATCGGTGTCCACGGCCACGGCGAACGACAGCGTTGCATCCAGCGGCTGGTGATCGATGAGGGAGCGGTGAACTTGCCACTCCGGAGCCACGTTCAGGGCGCGCTTCGGCGCCGTGTACACAGCGTCCGCTTCCGCCTGAGTGAGTGTCACCGCCACGCTGTGCGTCCTCCCGGCCCACGAACGTAGTAGCAGCGTGGAATGGCCGGGGATGATGCGGAGTCTGGGACGGGTGTTCTGAACCGTTCGGACGTGAACATCACTCGGCACCACCATCATTCAGTGGCGATGGCGAGCGTGTTCCCTGGACGGTCGGCTGCCGGGACTGAGCCTTGACGCGTCAGGAGCTCTTCTTGGCTCGTCCCGCCATGCGTGCCTTAATGCGCTTCTGTTCGTCTGCGTAGTCGCTCTTGACCTGGTCCGTGGCCTGAGTGAGATCAATCAGCACGAGCACATCATTTTGGCCTCTGATCTTGCGGACCCAGAGCTTCCCGCTCTCCTCTTCCGTCATCGCGTTCTTCACTGCGATGGCGGTGTTGTCCCGCTCCTTCTTGACCTCGTTCTCGTTGCCGTTGAAGTGCAGCACCCTCATCGCCTTGCGGGACGAAGCGAAATCATCGAGGAGTGCACGGCCCTTGCCGGACCGGCCCCCTGCTCGGGTTGGCGTGTGGGTCGCAAAGAACCTGTCCATGTCGTTCTTGGAGAGGTCCTCTACTTCGATCTTCTTGTCAGCCATGGTGAACACGCTACTTCGATGCTCCTCTGCGAGCAAACAACCGAGTGGCCGTAGTCAATGGTACTATCTGAAAAGTCAGATCGACACCGAATTATCTACCCTTCGTAGTCTTGAAAGGGCCTACTTCAAGTCTGAGAGAGAAACATGTCCAAACCCGAAGATAACCAAGCTACACGGCCGCCACTCAAAAACGTTGGACGGGAGCGCTACAACCGTCAAGTTCTTGACGCTAACGGGAACCGAGTCCATTGGTGCGACCCGGCAGAAGACGACATGCCCGAGTCGGCAACGAAGTGGTGCTTGCGTTACACGTTCTGTCCGACAGAGGCCGCGCCTGCTGATTGGGTAGACATTCCGCTGTTCTACGTGTGGTTATTGAGCGACACCCAGTTGCTTGTGTGGGCAACGTTGCAAGCGTACGAGTACGTGAGCGGCCCAATCGATTACCGGCCGTGCACTGCGGAACTAGGACGGTGTGTGCGGATGCAACGGAACAGCGTGTCCACGATCACTGAACAGTTGCACGCGCTTGGTGCGATCACTGTTATCCACCACGAATCGCAGAAGGAGGTCTTGGACTCGGTGACGGGTGAGATCAAGGTGCGGCGATGGAATGACAACAACAGCTATCGGGTGCATATGGCATCCGAAGGCGAGTTCCTGAACGCTCCCGATAGCCGCTTAGGTCGGACGATGGCAGCGAACCGTGACTGGTACCTGGAATGGGTCAGAACAGCCGTTGGACGCCCTGACGTGTACATGGACGAGCAGGACGCTCACAGGCCTGTGCGGGTCCCTCAGTGGGTGATGTGGGCTGCTGGACCCCACATGCACACGTGGGCACGGTTGCAAGCTCGCATGGATGCTGTTGGTGGACCCATTGACAGCGGTGTTCTCACCAACCTCCTTCAGAGCTACAAGCAAACCACCAACGAATGGAAAGCAGTGGACGGCAGGACCGTGAGAGCACGCCTGAAAGCTTTACAGGCTGTGTTCGCTGTGAGCTACGAACCTGGGCGTCGTGGAGGTAACGGAACGTCTGTGAGTCGGACTGTGAGCCGGATGCCGATCTACAAGTCGCTCGCTGGGATGTTCGGTCCTTATCACCAGGTTCCAGAGAGGTCTGACTGGGTGAGTGAGGTGGCTCGGGAGTTCCCTGAGATGGTTGCCGGTGCCCAGATTCCTGATCAGGGATGGGTTCGACGGACTATCTTGGACTTGTACGACCCGATGTCTAAATCGCAATCTCCCGACTACCCACAGGCATCTAAATCGCACTCTCCCGACACGATATTAAATAACAAGTCGCTGAGGGAAGGAATCGGGTCGGGAGCGTGCGATTATCATTCTTCTAATCCTGAACGTGACGCGCGGGGAAGGATCGTGCGGGATCGAGAATGCGCGTGTTCTGTTCCCGAATCGGGTTCTGTGGAATCCTTGATGGAATCGGCGAAGTTTGATGAAGCTAAACTTGCTGAACTGATCGCTGATGGCGTAAATGAAGTGGAGGCGATGCAGGTTGCCGCCTTTGAACTGGACGAGAACTTCGATCCTGTGTAGGAGTCGGCATTGTCCCACAATTTGGGACCAGCCTCTATTTCAACGTGTAAGGGCTTTAAATCGCGTTCGGGCGGCCGTGCCCATGGACGACGGGAAATGGCGAGAACGGGCTGCTGAGCGGCCACAGGAGAGCGAACATGACCACCTTGGGTTGCATAAGCCCGAGTGAGTGGTCTGAGCGTGATGTTGCTGCGATTGTTGAATCGTGACCTCCGTCGGTACGTGACTTGTGAAAGTTCAGCTCAGGTGTCCCACTGGTTCTCGCACCGGATCTCCCACGCCACCTCGCACAAAGCCTCGAACTCCTCGGCTGGCAGGTCTCCGCCGGGGCATGACATCGCGTAGTCCCGTTCCTCCCGAGCCGCTTGTTCCTCCCAGAGCGCTCTGCGCCAAGCCTTCTCGGCAGCAAGGAGCTGAGAAGAAATCACTGGCACCGCAGCTGCGGACAGTTCCTCAGGGGTCAGCCATTCGCCCGCACTGGCGCGTGCCGCCTTACGGCGAAGTTCAGCATCCCTCTTGTACCAGCTCATGAACTCTTCGAAGGCAGCGTCATCGTCTTTCCAAAACTCGACAGCAAGCGCATCTGCATATGCCGTGACGGCATCACATAGTGAGAGGTACTCCGTCTCGGTCTGAGCGTCGGGATTGTCCGACTCGTCGCTCGCAAGTACCACCACTGCCCTTGCGGCGGCATCGAAAGGTCCGTACGCCACGTCGTATGCGCTTCCGGCGGCCTTTGCCTTTTGTTGGGAGACGTAATGGGCCGCCTGGGCAACCTCCCGGGCGCTTCGTGGCTTTGCTTCGGCGGCGCTATTCATCAGAGCCTCCCTATCAAGATCTCCAACACGAGTCGGTAAGGCGTCGAGATGGCCGAGTTGGCTGCACCGTCCTCAACCTGGCTTGGATGAGGACGGCGCAACATTCGTTTACTTACCAACGGTGAACCGGTACTTCCGGTCGCGTTACTAGTATCGCACCTCATCTCAATGAGTTGTTGCTGCCCCACCGAGCCATTCCCCATTTTGCGCCGAACGTCGTCTAGACACGCTCTCGGTTGCTCTCTATGAGGCGACGCCACAGAGGTTCTGCGGTTAGGGGTTTACTGTGAGTGGAGAAAGCACACTAGGAGACGCACGGACGGTCAGAAACTAAGCCTTGGGAGCCCGTCAACGATCTCTACTGTCCTCACCGACACGGTGACGACCCGCTTGATCAGGTCGATGATGTAGCGAGGTTCACCACGTTCCAACCCCCATTGGTTGGGGTCGTTGACGATGCCGGAGGCCTTGTCGGTCTTTACGTAGTACCGGTCGATGATCCAGTCGATGCCCGACCGGGTGCCGAGCACGTAGTCGTGGGCCCGCAGCGGGATGCCGGACAGGGTGAGGTGCGGGTTGTAGACGAGCCGGGTCCGGTCGACGACCTTCTCGCCGGAGTCCGGATCGGTGGACTTCGGGTAGCTCATCTTCTTGGTGCCGACCAAGAGCACCAACGGGTCGGCCTCGTGGTCGGCACCGTCGGCCCACTCCTCGACCAGCGGGTACGAGTCGACGGTCTCGTAGCCAGCGTGCAGCTGGAGCAGCTCGGCCCCGGCGGCGGCGAA
>JBBREF010000214.1:0-4996 GCA_038203205.1 Gemmatimonadales bacterium
TACGTCCGCAGTCAGCAATCAGCTCAGTCCGTAACTCGCAGTCCGCAGTACGTCCGCAGTCAGCAATCAGCTCAGTCCGTAACTCGCAGTCCGCAGTACGTCCGCAGTCAGCAATCAGCTCAGTCCGTAACCCGCAGTCCGCAGTACCTCCGCAGTCAGCAATCAGCTCAGTCCGTAACCCGCAGCCCGCAATACGTCCGCAGTCCGCAATGGCTCTTGCTCACCCGCAGCGCACCGCATAGTCCTCCGCGGTCCAGCCCTCACCCGGCGTTTCCGGCGCCCCGATCGTATGCGACATCTCGTGACGCAGCGTGCGTTTCTTTTCTTCCATAGTTCGATCGTTCAGGTCGTCGATCCTGCGTGCAACCCTGACCATCCACGAATCGCCCAGCTCATACGTGTGCCCGACGCCATAGAGCCTGCCGTTGCCTGACTCGCGCACCAGCGCTTTTGGATACATCCTCACGCGATCCCGGTTCGTCTCGATCGCAAGACCGAGATCCCTGCAGCGCACTTCATTGTGCGCACGGAGCCGCGATCCCTCGAACTGAAATGCAGAATCCTCCTCGGGACTCGGAACCGTCACCCTGCAGATGGGCAATCCCGGCGCAGTCGTGCATCCAAGGATCGCGGCCGCCTCGTGCGGCACCGGCTCGTAGTGATCGAACGCTCTGCCTGCAGTAATGTTTACCGCCGGCATCGTTGCATGGGGCGCAGTCCCCGGACGGCCAGTTGCACACGCAGACAATGACAGCATCATCACTGCACCCGGCAGCAGGCTCGGTCCTCGCACGCTACTCGACCCGCTTCCCGGGAATGTTCGCGCCCCCCTGATGCAGGATCAGCTGGTTCACCTTCCCGTCCGCGTCCCTGACGAACGTCACCTGAGCATCTACTCCGCGAAGGAAAAACGTGAGTGGCGACTCCGCGAAGAGCTGGGCTCTTCCCTGCCCGGTTGCCTGACCGAACAGCGAGGCGCCTTCACGCGTTATTGCAAGCCGGAAAGCCGGGGCGAGCTCATAAACTCCAACGAGCGGAATCAGCGCAGCGGAATCAACTGCAATCTCGACGCGCGCCACCGGTGGTTTCACCGGTACATCGAGCGGCACTTTCGGCTCGAGCAGATGGAATGCGATATCATCCGGAGACACTGTCGAATTGGTGAGTATTACGACTCCACGCTGCTTCGCTTCGTCGACCCCGATGAACGCGCGATACCCACCCGTGCCACCGTTGTGCCACGTAAGTGTCGAGCCGAAAACATCAACGATGTGCCAGCCGAGGCCTATGCTGTTGCCGGGCCGATCAGCTGCGCGTTGCATGACGCGCGTCCGCGCCATCACGCGGCCAAGCGGAGACTTCGTCGAGTCAAGGGTCGCTGACAGAAACTTCAGCATGTCGGACGCCGTCGATCGGAGTGCTCCCGCACCCGCCAGCGTTGGCAAGTCCCAGTTCAACATGGGCTCACCCTGCGCGTTGAAGCCCTGCGCCATCCTCGACCGCATTGATTCGGTTAGTTGAATCCGGGTATCGGTCATGCCAAGCGGCAGGAGCACCCGCTCGACGAGCAGTTCTTCGTAACTTTTTCCTGCACGAAGGGCAAGCACATGCCCCAGCAGTCCGACGCCAAGATTTGAGTACTCGTACTGCGATCCGATGTCGCGCGTGAGTGTGTACGTGGAAAGGAATTCGTAGAGATTCGGGAGCGTGTAGTCAGCATAGGGATTCGCGACAGAGGCAGGGCGCAGGTTGCCGGGGAGCCTCGGCAGCCCCGAAGTCTGCGTCGCGAGATCGAGCAGCGTAATCTGCCGCCCCTTTCTCTCCGGCACCTTTACGGTCGTCGGCAAATAATTCGAGATCGGATCGTCGAGCTTCACCTCTCCCCGTTCCACCATTTCTGCGAGCAGCGTGCTCGTGAATACCTTGGTGATCGAACCGATTTCAAAAACCGTGTTCGAGTCGAGCGGTATGCCGCTCACCCCGGATGAGCCGGCCGTAAACATTCTTGGTGAGCCGCCGCGCTCCTGGACCGCGACGACAAAGCCAGTGCCGCGCTTTGTGGCGATTCTGTTCTCGAGAATCGCGCGCACAGTCGAGTCGGGTGCAAACCCATCCTGCGCCGTAGCGGGGCGGGAAGCGCCCGCAACTGCGACCGCTACCCCAAGAGCACAAATCGATACTCGCGCCGTGCGCGCAATAATTCCGGGCAGAGAAGACATTCTTGAAAGTGCTCCAGTATTTACCAGACGGGGTCCGCTCTGAGTACCGCGTCGACTGCATCCTTCGTAATTGGCGCCGAAAAGAGATACCCCTGTCCCTGATGGCAGTTCAGGGTTCGCAACTCCTTCAGCTGTTCCGCAGTGCTGATACCCTCGGCCTCAGCGCGGACTCCAATTACTTCGGTGAGCGTGAGTATCGTCCTCACCAGGCGCAGGCTGTTCTCGTCGGTTTCCATGTTCCCGACGAAGGCACGATCGATCTTGATGCCGTCGATCGGGAGGCCGAGCAGATAGCTGAGAGAAGAATAGCCGGTCCCGAAGTCATCGAGATACACGTGCACACCAAGTTCGCGAACCCGCGAGAGGATGTCAGACGCATAGCGTCCCTTGTCGATGATGGCCGCCTCGGTGATCTCGAGGCGAAGCGTCGACGGGGACAACCCCGTTGCCTCGAGCACCTTCGTTACCTGATCGATCAGCCCGGGGCTCGAGAACTGGCGCGAGGAAAGATTGACGCCGATCGAGATAGGGCTCGAGCGCGGGTGGAGCGATTGCCACTCCTTCAACTGCCTGCACGCTTCCATCAACACCCAGTTTCCCATTGGAAGTATCAACCCCGTTTCCTCGGCAACGGGGATAAAGTCAGCAGGCTGTACGAGACCGCGGTCCGGATGCTCCCACCGTACGAGTGCCTCGAATCCGGTGACGCGCCCAGTCGCAAGTGAAATGACCGGTTGGTAGTGTAGTCGGAACTCGTCGTTCTCTACGGCGCGCCTCAAGTCGGTCTCGAGTTGAAGCCGTTCGAGAGCGTCAGTATGCATGGCGCGATCGAACAGCTCGTACCGCGCCCGCCCCGCAGCTTTCGCCCTATACATTGCCATATCGGCACTGCGCAGAACCTGTTCGGGCTGGTCGTGTGACATCGAGCTGGTGACGATGCCCATGCTCGCAGACGTCGCTACTTCCGCACCGCCGAGGTTGATCGGGAAGGAAAGCGCTTCCTCGATTCTTTCGGCGACTCGGCCGGCATCGCTTGTGTCAGTTATCGATTCGAGCAGAATTGCGAATTCGTCGCCTGACAATCGGGCGACGGTATCTTCCGGGCGTATACAGGCTTCGAGTCGTCGCGCGACGGCGCGCAACAGTTCGTCGCCCGCAAAGTGGCCAAGGTTGTCGTTCACTTCCTTGAAGCGATCGAGGTCGAGGAACAGGACCGCGAAAAGGTCGTCTGGATGCCGGGCCGAGCGCCGCATCGCATGGCGCAGGCGCTCCGTAAACAGTGATCTGTTCGGCAGGCCGGTCAGCGCGTCGTGAAGGGTGCTATATAGCAGGTGCTCCTGAGTCTGCCGCTTGAGAGACAGGTCAGACCGAAGCTCCATTTCCGTAACGAGGACCGAGGCGAGATCGAGAAGGCTGTTGATCTCGCCGTGAGTCCAGCCGTGTGGCGCAGTGTCGATGACGCAGATCGTGCCGACGACCTGGCCATCGGCGGCGATGACTGGAGCGACCGCATATGCGACTCCATCCGGCGTGCGGATTGATGAATCGCTGTCGTGCTTTGCGCCGCCTTCGATGTTGCTGATGAACACCGGGCGCCCTGTCGACACAGCCTGGCGGGCGTAGCGGAGTGCCAGCGGCACTTTCCTCCAGACCCGTGACCGGCCCGTCAGCCCGATACTGCTTTTTACAACATGCCTGTCGTCGTCGAGGACCGATACGATCGCGACCGGAGAGCGGAGCGCTCCCGCGGCAAGCCGAGCGATCCTGTCGAACGATTCCTCACCGAGGGTGTCGTACGGGGTGGCAGGGCGTGCGCTGGCGGCGGAAGCATCAGCCAGATTGGTGCGGGGCATCCTCGGAATGTAGGTGCAGGCCGCCAACTATACAAAGAAACCTTCGGGCTACTCTCCCAGTCTAGATCAGCGCTTTGATCCACCCGCCATCGACGGCTATTGACTGCCCTGTGATATAGCTCGCACGGTCAGAGGCGAGGAATGCGGCAAGCGCAGCGAACTCGCGCGGCTCGCCCAGCCGACCCATCGGGATCTGCGACTCCCACCTGGCGACCGCAGCGGCGCTGGTGATGCCCTCCCGCGTCGCAGTGGTCGCCGCGAGATCTTCAATCCGCTGGGTTCTCGTATAGCCAGGGAGGATGTTGTTAACTGTTATCCCCAGCGGCGCCACTTCGTTTGCGAGAGTTCGCGCGAAACCCGTGACCGCCGAGCGCATGCTGTTGGAAAGCATCAGCCCGTCTACGGGCTGTTTCACTGCAATCGATGTCACGTTGATGATTCGGCCGTAGCTCTGCTCCTTCATTCCGGGCAGAACGGCGCGCGTCAGATTTACGACGCTCATCAAGGTCAGGTCCATCGCCGCCTGCCACATACCTCCCGTCATCGCTTCGAACTTCGCGCTCGGCGGGCCACCTGCATTCGTCACAAGAATATCGACGTGACCGAAGTGCGCGATTGCCCGATTTGTCATGTCAGCGACGTGATCCGCGTTCGAGACATCACCCGTTAGCGCCAGTACGTCCCGGCCGGTTGCGCGTCGAATCGAGTTTGCGGTTTCCGCGAGAGCATCTTCGCCGCGCGCGCAGACGGCGAGATCGGCGCCTTCCGCGGCGAGTTCTTCAGCGATCGCGCGTCCGAGTCCCTTGCTCGCTGCTGCGACGAAGGCAACCTTGCCCACCAGACCAAGATCCATCCTACTTTCTCAGGTAGTCGTCGGTCTTGTCGAGCCAGTCCTGCCTTGGCGGACTGAACACGTCGACGTCG
>JBBREF010000215.1:0-4954 GCA_038203205.1 Gemmatimonadales bacterium
CCAGCCCGGCTCGCCAGATGACGAGGGCGCACAACGCCATCAGAATGATGTTTCTCGCGATGGAACCAGGCCCAACGCTTCCGGCGCTGATCTGACCGAAGCAATTGCAGTCGGCGCGGCGCCCGCGAACAAGTGCGAATCCGACGAGGATCGTAAAAACGGACAGCAGAATGAGAGCCGCGTACGCTCCAGCTACGGCGGTTGATGCCGTCAACAACGCCAGGCCGGCGAATATCTCTGAGATTGAAACGATGACCGAACCTGGTCGTGCAAGCGTCGGCGGAACGCCGAATTCCACTATGGCCTTCTCAACGGATGTCAGCGTCGCAAGCTTCGCGACGCCAGCAACGAGAAAAAGCGCGGCAAGGAGAAGCCGACTAGCGAGCGCGGCACCGTCGACACCTTCAGCCAGCAATTGTCAGTCTCAACGCCGCCGGCTCCGGCGGCGATCGCTACCCACTCAACCCAGTTGGGCCGCTCGGTCCCGTTGGGCCCGTCTCTCCTGCAGGTCCAGTTGGGCCGGTCTCTCCTGTTGAGCCCGTCTCTCCTGTAGCTCCCGTTGGGCCCGTCTCTCCTGCAGGTCCAGTTGGGCCGCTCGGTCCCGTTGAGCCGGTCTCTCCTGTAGGTCCCGTACTGCCTGTCGATCCCGTCGAACCTGTTGGACCTGTTGGACCAGTATTACCAGTAGGCCCAGTCGATGCGTAGCACGGCCCCTCGCCGCGGGCCGCGGCTGAAATGCAGGCGCCCCGTTCAGCACCGGGCGGGAAGAGTTGCTTACAGATTTCAACGCAGTTCTTATGCGCCTGTCCTGGCGCCGTCGATTTTCCTAACCGAAGACCCGGCGACATCGGCCCGGTAACAGAACCGTCATCCCCAGCGCAGCCGGGTAGGGTCGCAGCTGCGGCGATCCCTCCAAACAGTCGAAGCGCATCCCGTCGTGACATACCGTCGGCAAGACGCCTCGATATCGCTTCAAAGAACTTTTCGAATCCGCGAGGCTCACGGTTCATCTGATCTCTCTTACTGGGGACTCAGCTTTAAGCAGGAATAAAGCGGATGCAAACAGTTGCCTGTCGATACTGCCGAAGCCGGTTGAGTATGTCAAGAAGCGCCCACCGCCGCTGAATGCATTCTCGGAGCTTCGGCCGAATGTGAACCCGACACTGACCAGACCGCAAACGCACGAACAGGTTGACGAGTCGTGATCGTTCGGTCCGCCTCTCCCTCTCGCCTCGACAATCTCCACACCGCAGGCATCACGTGCGAAGGGTGCAATTAAAAGTACTATCGCTCACTCCGCATTTTCTCGTAACACTGGCTTCCTTGTTGCAAATCGCGGTGGTGGCAGCGCTGGCCTCGTATATCGGTGCGGTGCAGGCGGGCCACCAGGACTCTTGAGTCGTGAAGGAGCGCCTCAATCCAGACGCGGGGCTGGTGACGGAAGCAAGAGTGAGGTCTGCTCGACTCGGCGGCATGAGCTGGTCCTGAATGGTAGGTGTCGTTGCCGCTCCCGGGGGGGGTGCCTTCGGGAGGCGCATGGATCGAGTGCGCACTTTTTTGTCTCTACCGGAGGTTCGAGCATGAGCAACAAAACTTCTTCACCAGAGGGGGACCGGCATCTCCTCGAGTCATTGACCTCTCCATCTGACCGGCGTTCCTTTTTAAGGTGGTCGGGGGCGGCTGGCGCGGGGCTGGTGCTCGCCGCATGTGCCGCAGATGACCCGACATCGCCAGGATCGGCGCTGCTAGCGAATAGCGGCGGGCTAGGCAGTCACAGCACGGGGACGGGCGGGACCGTTACTGTGGATGGCCCGACCGTGGGGCTCCCGCTTGCGAGTGACATTGACATCTTGAAGTTTGCATTGTTCCTCGAGCTGCTCGAGGCCGAGTTCTACAAGATGGCAATCGACAGTGGTTTGCTGAGCGGGCTGGTGCTGGACATTTCCACAAGCGTTCGGGATCACGAGATCTGCCACGTTGCGTACCTGCAGAACGCCTTGGGCGCGGCGGCAACGGGCAACATGATTACCTTCGACTTCAGCGGCACCCTTAAGAACGAGCGGAAGTATCTGAACGCCGCAGAGGAGTTTGAGCAAACCGGTGTCGGCGCATATCTAGGTGCGCTGCCGCTGATCTCCGACAAGAACATCCGCAGTGCGGCGGGAACGGTGTTCACGATAGAAGCGCGGCACACCGCCGCGTTCCGGGCGCTGAACCATCGCGACCCCGCACCGGTGGCATTCGAGAGCCCGCTCTCGCCGCAGCAGGTAGTGAGTGCGATCTCGCCGTTCGTGGTCCAGGGCCTGTAGTACCGCTCGCGGACCCGTGAACTTCCACCAAATACAAGGATTGCTACGATGAACACAACGAAACGGCTGATCGAATTCGATGCCGAAAAGCTGCAAACTCCTGACGAACGCCGCGGTTTTCTCGTCAAACTGGCAATGGCCGCGGGCGCCGTCGCTCTCGCACCCATGATTCTCAGGGGTGGAAAGCTGGGCGCCGTGCTGCACGCCCAGAACCCGAGCTGCAACCCCCCCGCTCCCGACGGCTGGGCCGAGCGCGAGTCGCTCACTGACTTCCAGATCCTGAATTTCGCCCTCGTGCTCGAATACCTGGAGGCGACCTTTTACCTGCGGGCGGAAGGCCGCGGCCAACTGCCTATGGGTGCTACCGTCGGGTCGATCGACCCCGATGGCAACGGCGAACCAGGGCGGGTGCCAGGCCTGGCGCAGGTGCGCCCCCCGAAACCGGCCACTTTCAACGTGCAGAAGTTCGTACGGACCGTGCGGGACCATGAGATTATTCATGTGCTCTTCCTGCAGAACGCTCTTGGTACCCTGGCACTGCCGCGGTCGCTATTCGAGTTCGATTTCGGCAATGCCTTCAGCAGCGCGGAGGCCTTCCTGTCGGTGGCGCAAACGCTCGAAGACGTGGGCGTTACTGCCTACCTCGGGCAGGTCGGCAACATCGACGACCCCGGCATTCTCGCCGCAGCAGGCTCTATCGCGGGAGTCGAGGGAGAGCACGCGGCCGCGTTTCGCCTGATCAACCGCAACGCGATCACCCCGAACAACAACGCCTTCGACATGCGGCGTGACTCGTCACAGGTACTCGCAGAGGCGGGCGGCTTCATCACCGCGCCCGACCCGATTCCAGCGCCGATGACATTTCCCGGCGGCTGAGCCAACGGACGAGAAGTGGCGGGGGCCCGGCTGTCAGTTACAGCCGGGCCCTTTCTGCCGCGAGATGATCATCGCGATGGTGCTTCGATGTTCATCCTGGACACATAAGAGAAGAAGGGACGCGAGATGCCGTCCCTTCTACCGGGCTGCTTTGCCCGAGTGAAGCGTCCCGTTAACGCTCGCGCCTAGGTGTTGCGATCTACATCGAGCTTTTCGCTCCTGAGATCAGCTTCCACCGTCTTCGTGCCGCGAACCGCCGACTTGCTGATCACGACTTCCTCCCTGGGAACGATCTTCTTGTCGACCGTCACTTCTTCGCCCATAAGGGGAATGGTGATTTCGTCCTCGTGAATCTCCGCCGAGCTGCTCGCTCCCGCTCTCGCGGGCCGGCGCTCGATGTTCACTTCCTCGCGCATCGTCGGGACTTCCTTCTCGACGTGCCGTGTCTCGACGGACTTGCTCACATGCACTTCGCCCTTCTGCACACGCTGCTTGTCGGTGTCGAGGCGCTCTTCGGAAAGGGTGAGGTACTGTTCCTTCTCTCTCCCCTCGCGCCGTTTCCCGAAAAAGCGGTTACTGTCGTCAATGTCAGGGCTGCGCGCGCCGGTGGTCGGCTGGCCGAAGAAAACCAGAATCGCTTTCTCGTGCTCATCCGTGATCGGCTCGCGACCGAAGCGGGGAGCGTCACGGAACTGCGATGACTCTACTCCATTGAGAAAAACCGTGTCGCCGTCGTCATCGAGGCGCGCGGCGCGAATCGGAATCAGGACGTGATTGTGGTCCATCTTTTTCGCGCTTTCATCGAGCAGCTCGTCCTTGACCTCGACTTCCACATATCGGACTTCGCGAGCGGCCGTGTCGGCGATCAGGTCCGATACCTCGCCAATTTCTGTTCCATCCTTTGCCTTCACAGTCCAGCCACGAATGTCCGGTTCGCCGTCGGCGATCTCGAAATCGTCGAGCTCATCGAGTCGACCCAGGCGCGACGTGCCCTGAGCGTTACCCGCGCGTGAAGTGCTTGTACTATCGATCTTGCGGTTGAAATCGTCAGTCATTGTTTCCCCCTTGTATCAAATACGATTGTTGTGATTGAATGATATGCGCCATTGCCGCGTCCCTAGCGAGATGCAATCCGGACGGAATCGGCGCTGATGAAGATGGGCCGCCCTGAGAGCCGCTGCGCATCGGTCGATTTGAGATTCCATGTAGCGGACTGCGCCGTCAGGTCGGCAGGCATCGGCTGCACCGTGCCGTAGATATTCACGCTCTTGCCCGCGTCGACCGCGCCGTCAGGCGCCGTGTACGAGGCATTCTGGTTCCCGCGTACCACGAAGATCGCATTCCCCGGCTCGGTTCCATTACCGGCCCAGAATCCCTTGTCACTCACGACGCTCGCCACGGGAACTCCGGTGAGCATGACCTGCCGCCCGGTGAAGTCCGCGGCTGAAGTGGCGCCGGTGAGGGTGGTGAGATCCGTTATCGCGCCAGTCCCCACACCCGTACTCATATCGGCGCCCATGCCCGCATCAGTCTCGACTGCGGACGGTACCGCCGTGACTGCTGCGTCATCGTCACGGTCGTTCATGCCGACTACCCACCAGATCAACAGGGCCAGTATCACAAGCCCGATGACCCACCAGATCCAGCTGCTTCCCTGTTTCTTCTGAATGTCAATTTCAGCCATTGTATATCCTCTCCGATTCTCGTCCACACGCCCGTCGTGAAGATTTCTGTGTGGTTTTTACATCAAGAATGAGGCCCCCAGCACG
>JBBREF010000216.1:0-4839 GCA_038203205.1 Gemmatimonadales bacterium
AAACGCCGCTTGTCATCGACTCGACCGAAGCAAACGTCATTGAGGCAGCACTCGAGCACATCCCTGGCCGCGGAATCGTCAACTCCATCAACATGGAGAACGGTCGCAAGCGCATCGACTCAGTCGTACCGCTCGTGAAAAAACACGGCGCCGCGGTTATCGCGCTCACGATCGATGAAGTTGGAATGGCGAAGACCCGCGAGCGGAAACTCGAGGTCGCACGCGCCATCTATACTATAGTAGTAGATGAGTACGGGCTCGCACCCGAAGACATCATCTACGACTGCCTCACATTCACCCTCGCCACCGGCGACGCTGAATGGATTGACTCCGCCCATGAGACCGTCGAGGGTATCAGGCTCATCAAACGCGAGTTGCCCGGGGTCTCGACGATCCTTGGCGTGTCGAATGTGAGCTTCGGATTAACCCCCGAGGCGAGAGCCGTGCTCAACTCGGTATTCCTTCACCACTGCGTAGCGGCAGGACTCGACGCGGCGATCGTCAACCCGGCGCACATCACTCCGTACGCCGAGATTTCGACAGAAGAGCGCGAGCTGGCGAACGATCTCGTGTTCAACAAAAGGCCCGACGCGCTTCAGAAATACATCGAGCATTATTCCAACACCGACTCATCAGATAAGGCGGAGGGTGCAGAAAAAGCAGATCCGACCGCGGGGATGACTCCGGACCAGAAGATTCATTGGATGATCCTTCACCGGAAGAAAGAAGGAGTCGAGGATGTGCTCGACGCCGCGGGTGTCAGGGAGAATCCGGTAAGAGTCCTCAACGAAGTCCTCCTTCCGGCGATGAAGGAAGTCGGCGACAAGTTCGGCGCAGGTGAACTCATCCTCCCGTTCGTTCTGCAAAGCGCGGAAGCGATGAAAAAAGCAGTAAAGCACCTCGAACAGTTCCTCGAGAAGGCCGAAGGCTACACCAAGGGCAAGGTCGTCCTCGCCACTGTGTACGGTGACGTACACGACATCGGCAAGTCACTCGTCAACACGATCCTCTCCAACAACGGCTACACGGTCTTCGACCTCGGCAAACAAGTTCCGGTCAACACGATCCTCGAAAAGGCGGCAGAAGTCGGGGCCGACGCCATCGGACTCTCGGCTTTGCTTGTATCGACAAGCAAGCAGATGCCCCTCGCCGTCAAAGAGCTCGACAAGCGCGGAATGAAAATCCCGGTCCTGATCGGCGGAGCCGCAATCAACCGACGATTCGGGCGAAGAGCGCTCTTCGTCGAAGACGAGCGCGCCTACGACTCTGGCGTCTTCTATTGCAAGGACGCCTTCGAAGGCCTCGAGACGATGGACAGGCTCCAGGATCCTGATCGCCGAGCGCAATTCGTTAACAAGAATCTCGATGACGCGCGCAACGACGTGTTCCTGAAAACCGCTGTCGGCAAGGACATTGGCTCAGGCGACGATGCCGGCGTTCGGAGCGAAGTATCATCGACGAACCCGGTTCCGCAGCCGCCCTTCTGGGGAACGCGCGTCCTCCGTGACATCCCGGCTGACGAAGTATTCGACCTGCTCGACCTCGACGAACTCTATCGTCTCCAGTGGGGTGCACGCGGATCGGGCGATCAATACACCCAGACTGTGAAGAACGAGTTCGAGCCAGCGCTCGCACGCCTGAAGAAAGACTCGCAGGACAACGGGTGGATCAAGCCGCAAGCCATCTACGGCTATTTCCCGGCCCAGTCACTCGGCAACGACGTGATCATCTACGATCCGGCCGCCTATTCGAGTGACGGTGGAAGTCTTCGCGAGATCGCGCGCTTCCATTTCCCGAGAATGATCGGAAGAGAGCGCCTTTGTCTCGCCGACTATATACGGCCAGTCGACTCGGACCAGGTCGACGTCGTTGCGCTCCAGATCGTCACTGTCGGCAACGAGGCGACGAAACATTTCGAGAAGGTTCAGGCAGCGAACGAGTACACCGAAGCGTTTTACTCACATGGCCTCAGTGTCGAAGCGGCCGAGGCGGTTGCGGAGTGGATGCATCGCCGTATAAAGAGTGAGCTGGGAATCGAAGGCGCCCACCGGTACGAGGATGGAACACCTGCCACAGGGGGCAAGCGGTACTCCTGGGGATATGGAGCCTGTCCGGATCTCGATGATCACGCTACCGTATTCAGGCTGCTCCCCGCACAGGAGGCATTGGGTATGGATCTCACTGAATCTTTCCAGCTGCTGCCCGAACAATCGACGGCCGCAATAATCATTCATCACCCTGAAGCGAAATACTACGCGGTCAGGGGCGTTGCGGGCGAGATCGGCCCGGAAGAAGCGTTAAAGCAGGCCGCCACAGGTGAAGTCTCACTCGCTGAAGCGAGGCTCGACTCATGAATCTTCCTCCACGCAAAGTCGCAATCTCGCGGATCGAGGCGTTCAGCGATGGAATGATCGCATTTGCCGCGACCCTTCTCGTCGTCAGTCTCGACGCTCCGCGCACATACGACGAGCTGATCAACAACGTCTACGGGTTTGTCCCGTTCGGGATCAGCTTCGCCGCGCTGTTCTATATGTGGTTCGTGCACACGATCCTGTTTCGCCGTTATCCACTTTCCGACGGCGTTTCCATCATGCTGAATGGAGCGTGGCTTTTCACGATTCTGTTCTACGTGTATCCGCTCAAGTTCATGGCGAGCTCGTTCGTGTCGCTGTTTACACGAAGGGCTGGCGCAACCGTCACGTCCTGGGAGCAGCTGCAAAGCCTGTTCATTATCTATGCTGCCGGTTGGATAGTCGTGTTCATCATCGTCGCTGCACTGTATCGGCGCGCATACACGACCCGAGACTTCCTCAGGCTGACACCCGTAGAAGCGTACGATGCTGTTACCTGGAGCCGGCACTATCTTGGATTCGTCGCCGCTGGCTTCCTGTCCATCCTCGTAGCACTGTCCGGTGTCGGGATCGGCTTCGGGTTGCCGGGTCTCGCCTACGTTTCGATCGGATTGTTCGCGTACTTCAACGCGAAGAACCGCGAGCCGGGGCGCGAGCAGCTCGCGACCAAAGTTGGTGAACATCCCCAGCTTGCGGATACGATGGCAATCGACGCCTCGATGATACGCGACGCGCTCAGATGACCGACCGGAGTCACCTGCTCGAGCGGTTGCTGGATCCACAGGAAGTCCTCGTATTCGATGGTGCGATGGGGACTCAGCTGTACGCGAAAGGCGTTTTCATCAATCAGTGTTACGATGAGCTGAACGTTCGTGCTCCCGACCTCGTGCGTGAAGTGCATCGCTCGTATGTAAAGTCGGGAGCGGATATCATCGAGACAAACACGTTCGGCGCCAGCCGCACGAAGCTCGCGCCATACGGTCTCGAAACTCAGGTCCACGCGATCAACGAGGCAGCTGCCTCGATAGCGCGCGAGGAAGCCGGCGATAATGTTCTCGTCGCGGGTGCCGTCGGACCACTTGGAGTACGGCTCGAACCGTATGGCCCGACCTCGCTCGATGAAGCGCGGGCGATATTCGCGGAGCAGATGAATGGCCTTAAGGACGGCGGTGCAGATTTTTTCCTGATCGAGACTTTCGCCGATATCGCCGAGATGGAGCAAGCGATCCTGGCGGCGCGTGAAGTCGATTCAACGATGCCGATAATGGCTCAGATGACAATCGGCACCGACTGTCTTACGCCATACGGCGCGTCCGCGGACGACATAGCGAAATCACTCGACGCTTTCGGCGCTGATATCATCGGGCTCAACTGCTCCGTTGGACCGCAGATCATACTCGACGCTATCGAGCGCATGATCAAGGTCACCTCGAAGAAACTCGTCGCGCAGCCGAACGCTGGAATGCCGCGTGAAGTTGGTGGCCGCAGCATGTATATGGCGAGCCCCGAGTACATGGCGACATATGCAGCGCACCTCGTTCGTGCCGGTGCAAAAATTGTTGGTGGCTGCTGCGGCACCACGCCCGACCACATCGCGGCGATGGTCGAGGGAATTCGTCCACTGACTCCACGGCAGCCGCGCGTAAGTGGCCGCCCACGCGCTGGTGCACACGATACTCCAGAAGTTCCACGCGACAAGCCGGTTGAGCCGACACCGTTTGCCGACAGGTCGAAGTGGGCAGGCAAGATTTCACGCGGCGAGTTCGTCACATCGGTCGAGATCGTGCCGCCGCGCGGCGTCGATGCATCGAAGATGATACGCGACACGCGTGCCTTGAAGGAAGCGGGTGTCGACGCCGTCAACGTGCCCGATGGTCCGCGCGCGCAAAGCCGGATGGGCGCGTTGCTCACGAGTCTCCTGATCGAGCAGCAGGTCGGCATCGAGACTGTCACGCACTACTGCTGCCGCGACCGCAACCTCCTCGGCATGCTCTCGGACCTGCTTGGCGCATCAGCGATCGGGCTTCGCAACATGCTGATCATCACCGGTGATCCGCCGAAGATGGGGCCGTATCCGAATGCGACCGCGGTCTTCGACATCGATGCGATCGGCCTCACGAACCTTGTGAACAACCTGAACCACGGTCTGGATCCCGGCGGCAATGCGATTGGAGCTCCGACGTGTTTTGCGATTGGTGTCGGCGTGAATCCTGGTGCGATCGATCTCGAGCACGAGCTTCGGCGTTTTACGTGGAAGGTCGAGGCCGGGGCCGAGTATGCGATAACACAGCCTGTGTTCGATGTGGAGCAGCTCGAAGTTTTCCTGGCTCGGCTCGACACCAATCGGATTCCCATCATTGCAGGGATCTGGCCTTTGGTCTCACACCGTAATGCTGAATTTCTCGCGAACGAGGTGCCCGGAGTTACCGTGCCCCCTCACATTATCGAGCGGATGCGGTTGGCGAACGAAAAGTCGAAAGAGCACGGC
>JBBREF010000217.1:0-4799 GCA_038203205.1 Gemmatimonadales bacterium
TTGCGCGGCAGTTCATCGCCATGCACCCGGCACACTTCCAGCTGGCCCTTACCTCCCGCGACGTTCGCGACGCGTTCAAGCGCAAGCGCATCGGATCGTTGATCGGGATGGAAGGCGGACACGTCATCGAGAATTCGCTCGGCGCACTTCGGGCGTATTACGCGCTAGGTGCGCGATACATGACGTTGACACACAATGTCACTCTCGACTGGGTGGACGCAGCCTCAGACTCTGCTACACATGGCGGGTTGACCGAATTCGGAAAGGAAGTTGTAAGAGAGATGAACCGGCTCGGGATGATGGTCGATCTCTCGCACGTTTCCCCGGGAAGTATGAGCGACGCGCTCGACGTGGCGGAGGCGCCGGTGATCTTTTCTCACTCGAACGCCCGTGCGCTTGCCGATGTGCCGCGCAACGTGCCCGATTCGATATTGCGGCGACTTCCGGCTAACGGCGGCGTCGTGATGATCACCTTCGTGCCAGGATTTCTGGTGACCGGTGGCGCACGTGAAGGTGCCACGATCGCGAACGTTGCCGACCACATCGAGCACGTGAAGCGCGTGGCGGGAGCCGACCACGTTGGAATCGGCGGGGACTTCGACGGAATCGAAATAGTCGTGAAAGGGCTCGAAGACGTTTCGACATATCCTGCCCTGTTTGCCGAGCTGGTACGGCGCGGGTGGTCGGATGCAGACCTCAGGAAGCTGGCAGGGGAGAACATCCTGCGGGTGATGGAGAAATCCGAGGAAGTGGCGGCCCGGCTTCAGCGAAGTCGTGCTCCCTCGACGAAGACGATTGCGGAGCTCGACCGCAAGTGACCGCGCACAAGGTTCATTCGCCGGGTTTTCTTGCAATCGTTGAAGATGCGATGGCGCGCGTCCGCGAGGTGACCGTCGCTGACGCGATCAAGGCTGTGAATGGCGGCGACGCGCGATTGATCGACGTACGCGAAGACAACGAGTGGGACGCAAGCCGCGCTCGCGGAGCAGAACATCTCGGCAAGGGTATTATCGAGCGGGATATCGAAACCGTCGCCCCGGACAAGGATTCCGAGCTGATACTGTATTGTGGCGGAGGATATCGAGCTGCGCTTGCCGCGGATTCGCTGCAGAAAATGGGTTATACCAATGTGGCCTCGATGGCGGGCGGATGGCGCGCCTGGTTAGAGGCGGATGCTCCAATTGACGAGGGATGATATGAGAATGAATGGAATCGTAGTTGCGCTCGCTGCAGCTGGACTTTTCGCAGGATGCGCCAAGGAAGAAGCTCAGAGTGCGGTTGCATCCGCCAGTGTTGCGGCGCCGGCCGCCGACACGCCGGTCACGCTTGCTTCGACGACGCCGGTGGCTTCCGGAACTGTGGTCAAAGTCTACAAGGACCCAAATTGCGGATGCTGCGCGAAGTGGGTCGACCACATGAGGGAGAACGGGTTTACCGTCGAGACGATGGACATGCCCGATCTGTCCATGATCAAGCAGAAGTACATGATCGGCGACGCACTGCGTTCGTGTCACACGGCAGTCATTGGCGATTACGCGTTCGAGGGCCACGTACCTGCTGACGTAATCAGGAAGGTGCTTGAGGAAAAGCCTGCGATTGCTGGCCTGGCTGTTCCGGGGATGCCGATGGGTTCGCCGGGCATGGAGGGTGCAACGAGGGAACGTTACGACGTTCTCACTTTCGACCGCGCTGGCAAGACGACGGTATACGCCCAGCGCTAACCCGGGATCACCGTGGCACCACGAAGAAAACCAAAAAGACGCGCGACAAGCATCGAGGATCGCGTGATGTGGACCGTAGTCGCCGCAGGATCGGCGATGGTCGCCGCGATAGTGATCGAGAGATCTATGACGACGGGATGGCGCGCATTCACTTCAAAGGCGCCGCCCGACAGGCCAGAGTCGCTCGAGACGAGCTGGGGCGATGCGCTCATGTGGACGGCCGCGAGCGCCATCGCGGTGGGGCTCGGGCAGGTGCTGGCAAAGCGGGGAGCGGCTGCCGGATGGCAACACTACACCGGGAAGCTGCCTCCGCTGTAGCTCTGCGTACCGCGCACTAGGAAGCAGGCCACACATTATTGGTTCGATCGAGATCCTGAAAGCGATTATCGGGATCGATCGTGACTGAAATGAGTGTTCTTCCCCGGAGCGGCACGCGCACGGTATAGGTTCTCGAGCCGCCGAACCATACGTCAGCGGGAATCGTCACAGTCTCTGACGACCCGCCATCAAACGACAGCTTCAGGATTATCGGCATCGCGAGATCGGCCTTGTCGACCACGGAGATCATCGCAACAGCTTCATCGATCCGGACAGACTCGACCGCCTGATCGAACGTGTATGTCGTGAAGAACCAGCCGTGCCAGAACCAGCCGAGGTCCCGGCCAAGGGAACGGTTCATCGAGAAGAAAAAGTCATGCGGCGATGGATGCTTGTACTTCCACGCCAGTGCGTACTCCGCCATCGCCCGGCGTACCGCGGTGTCACCAACAATTCCGCCGAGCGCGTAAAGCGCGACAGGTGCCTTGGCGTAGGTCGCAACTGTGGAATTCGGCCCACCAAAATTCGCGGGCCACATCATTGCCGCCTCGAGCTCGGATCCGGCCACGCGACGGTATCCGGGTGCTCGGCCCAAGGGCTCGATCGGTCTCCCGGTGATCGCTGCGGTGGCTACAGGTGTCATGAATCCCACGAAACCCTCGTCCATGAACCCGTATCGTGTTTCGTTTGAGCCAACCATCATCGGGAACCATTGATGCGCAAATTCGTGAAGAGTTACGCCCATCGATGATCCATTGAAGATGATCATCGGATTTTCCATCCCGGTTTCCGGTCCGTCGGCGATCGTTCCCTGTGAGAACTCATAAGGAAACAGCCACGTGGAATACTGTTCGAGCGCCTTCCGTCCGAATTGCGCGGTATTGAGCGTTCGGTAACCTGCGTGTTGCGACAGATACAATACGTGGACTGGAATCTTTCCTTTTCCGGGTATTGCCGCGTGCGTGGCGTCGTAGCTGTAGTCGCGGGAGACTGCAAACGCGAAATCGTTGACTAGTGGCGCCTTGAAATGCCAGGTCAACGTGCTTCCGGGTGCAGTCGCTGACGCACCGCGCTCTTCCGGACGCACGACGAGAACAGTGGTGTCGACCTGCATTGCAAGCGCGAGCCGGTCGCGCGTTCGCCGCGATAGAACCTGTCCCGGATTCTGCAGGTCGCCAGTCGCACCAACGAGCCAACCGCCCGGGACCGTCAGCCTGACATCGAAGCTGCCGAACTGATTGTAGAACTCGGCGTTGCCGAAATACTGGTCGGTATCCCACCCGCGCATGTCGTCGTACATGGCGACCTGCGGATACCACTGTGCGACCTGGTACAGGTAGTTCCCGTAACGCCCCATTCGCTGGCCGCGGACCGTAGTATCGACGTTCGGAACGGTGAATTGCCAGGCAACATCGAGGCTCACTGACTCACCTGATCGGACCGGCGACGGCGGAGTTATTGTCGCCACTGTGCCTTCGACTTTGTATTGCTTCGGGTCAGCTATCTGGATTGGCGTCCCATTGACGGCAATGCTCTCAACGATCATCCCTTCGGTAATGTCAGTCACCGAAGCGTTTCGGCTGACGCGGGGCGAGAAGAAGTTCTGATAAAGCCGGAGCGCTATCTGCGGAAGCGAGTCAGGCGTCGTGTTGTGAAGCGTGATAGTTTCGCGCCCGGTCACCTGGCTGGTCGTCGGATCCAGCGTCGCCTCGATCACGTAATCGACTCTCTGCTGCCAGTAATTCCGCCCGGGCGCGCCGGTCGAATCCCGCGTTCCCGCGGCGTATGCGCGCTTCATCATTGGACCGATCGGGATGTCGAGCCGCACTGCCCTTTCCGGCCAGTGAGGCTGAGACGGTAGTGTGGTCGGTGCGGGAGGGGTCGTGGCGCAGGCGGAGCTGGCCAGGAGCAAAAGCGAGGCGCGGCAGAACAAGCGAAGCATGGCGTCTGGATAGGGGACACAACAAAATAGCCGCGGAAAGCTATTGCATACGGCGGGGTGATTATTTATACATTCCGTGTGCATAATATTCAGTCAGCCGCCCTGAGCCTCGCTCAAACCCCCAGACCTCTCGTCAGGCCCGCCAATCGCGCGGATGTCGACCAGATCTGGGAGCTTGTTTCGTGCTACACGGCGCAGGGACTGATGCTGCCCCGCACGCATGACCAGATCGCGATGAACATCGACAACTACGTCGTCGCCATGGTTGCATCCCGCGTTGTCGCTTGCGCCTCCCTCGAGGAGTATTCGCCCTCGCTGGCTGAGATCTCGTCTGTGGCCGTTGCGAAGACTGAACATGGAAACGGACTCGGCACCGACGTCGTGCTTGGGGTCGAGCGCCTCGCCCGCGCGCGCGACATCGCTGAAGTGTTCGCGCTGAGCCTGAGCGACAGGTTCTTCCTCTCCATGGACTACGAAGCGACGTCGATCTCACGCTACCCGGAAAAGCTTGCCCGTTACGAGAAGCTCGCCGAGCAGGGCGTCGAAATCGTGCCGAAGCGTTGCTTCCAGAAGGTCCTTGGCGACGCGTGGCAGGCCCCGGCGCTCGTCGAGAATGGTCACACACAACAGGCGCGCCGGGCCAGCTAGCGCCCATCCTGAAACTCCCGATCCTTGGCACTACATATGGAAAAGGAGACCGAATCAGCATCTTCCCGCGTTCACGAGCGCGAAAGCAAGTACGCTAGGGGAGGAGGTTTCGGAGGTGCAGGAGGAATTGGAGCAGGTTTGCTTCCGGTCGCTTAGTTCGTCCCGGCAAC
>JBBREF010000218.1:0-4746 GCA_038203205.1 Gemmatimonadales bacterium
ACCAACTATGGGTCTTTCTGGCGCCGCACCAGGGAGTCCGCGGGGCCGCGGGGTGGTGGGGTGCCGCGGCGCGACCCCACACCTCTCTGATATCTAGAGCCGGATTATCCCGTCGCGGCGCTCAATCCGAACCTTCGGAAGCGCATCGCGGAGGCGTTCCATCTCCATCTTTGGAAACACTTCGCGGAACCCACCCGGCCCGCCATCGAAGATGTAGCCGAACCGCCCGCCGTCCTGGAGATCGCGCGCGCTGCCCGCGGTTACCTGTACATCGCGTACACGGCCGCCTGACCAGACTCGAAGGTTGACACGGGTTCCGGGTGTCATCTTCTGAAGCTCCCGGGTCAGCCTTCGTGACGCGAGTCCACTGGCGTAACTGTCACCAGCATCGGCAGAGTTGAGCCGGAGGTCGACGCCGTTGATTGCGACGATGCGCTCACCCTCGACGATGCCGGCCGTCTCGGCAGGCCCCTTCGGTGTGACTCGGGCAATGAAAACGCCGATAGTGTCACGGAGACTGCCGGTGGAGCTCAGCTGGATGCCAAGCGCGGCGCGTTTCGCGAGCACCGAGTCGAAACTGGCGCCCATGAGAGATGTGCATTCGACGTCTTTCCCGTCGACGGTGCACTGGCCGGGCGAGAAGACCCGGAGTCCGCGCCTTTCTTTTGGTTCTGATTCCTTTTTCTTCTCCTGCGCACCGGCCGCAGGCACGGTCGCCAGCAGCACAACGGATGCGAGAATCGAAACTCTTGAACTCATGATGTTCTCCCTGATTGGCAGAGGTTCTTGTGCGTATGACAAGACTGTTGCGGGAAGGGTTGCCGGTGCCGGAAAGAACTTGTGTCGGGCATATTTGACATATGGCAACTACGGCAGACATGAAAAAAGGCGCGCATCCCGAGCCGGACATTCACACGTTCGAGCATCACTGGCAGGATGAAGCCGACGCCGCTTTTCTCTATCGACTACTCTCTGAAGCGGAGCCTGATGCGCGCAAGAAAGACATCTACGCCCGGCTTGCGGACGTAGAGGATCGGCACGTCGTGGTCTGGGGTGACTTGATGGCGAAGCACGGTCACCCGCCGAAATCATTCAAGCCAAGCGGACGCGCGCGACTGCTTGCGCGACTGGGCAGCATTTTCGGACCCGGGTTTCTGTTGCCGATGCTGCTTCGCGAAGAGGGGCGCGAGGTGAAAGCATACCTGGACATGCATCGCGCGACGCCAACCGGTGCGCCTGGCGGCGGCGAAGCCCTGACGCTCGCCAGGGAATCCGCCGAACATGCCACTACTCTCGCCGGGATTGCCGGCAAAAGTGGTGAGCCGTGGCATCGCACCGAGTCGGGCGGCTTCCTTCGCAATGTCGTTTACGGATTCAATGACGGGCTGACGGCGAACTTCGGCCTCGTTGCCGGAGTGCTGGGGGCCGCCACGACCGGCAGTCACCATATCATCATCGTCGCCGGCGTTGCCGGACTGATCGCCGATGCCCTCTCGATGGGGTCGAGCGGATATCTCGCTGCCAAGAGCGAGCAGGAGGTATACGACTACGAGATAGCGATGGAGCGCGATGAGATCGCGATGATGCCCGAGATCGAGCGTGACGAACTTGCTCTCATCTACGAGGCCAAGGGGATGGACCAGCCATCGGCGCATGCGCTCGCAACGCAGGTCATGGCAGATCCAGCACGTATGCTCCAGGAGCAGGTGCAGGAGGAACTGAAGATCGGCGAGCAGACAATTTCGCCATTCCGCGAAGGGTGGGTTACGGGACTCGCAACTGCGTTCGGTGCGATCATACCGGTTTTCCCATTCTTCGTGACCCAAGGTAGCACAGCAGTGCTACTTTCGTTCACGGCGTCGATGCTGTCGCATTTCCTCGTTGGCGCTGCTCGCTCGGTATTCACCGGACGCAGCATTTTCCGCTCGGGCTTCGACATGTTCGTAGTCGGCCTTGGAGTCGCGGTGGTTGGCTACTTCGTCGGGGACTGGATCGGGAAGCTCCTCTAACGTGGGGAAGGAATCCGTTTTGGTCTGATCCTGTCAGATCGAAATTCATCGCCGTCGCGCATGCAACGCTCAAGCTGGGGTCCGTCCCGCAACTCCCCTATCCTGGTACTACACAGGGAAAGGAGTGGGGTGAGTTGTCATGAGGGGCGTGAGTTTTCTCCCCGCCGATCGGCACGTTCCGGCGTTCACGAGCGCGAAACGCAACTACGAATGGGGAGGAGGTTTTGGAGTTGCAGAAGTTATTGGAGCAGGCATGCTCGTGCAGATCGAATAGCCTCCCGGGGTAGATGCGTTTTCATTTTTTGTTGAACGGCGGGACTGCGTCCGCATGTGGCCGGTTCCGGCCGTCACCCTAAGATCCCACTCGTTTCCCCATGTAGTGCCGCTTCTGAAGCCCTGCCAAATGCTGGGGTTGCGAACCGCGACTCGGGTGGAAAGGAGTGAGGTAGGTGTCATGAGCGGCGTGAGTTTTTCTCCACGGGCACCCAAGGTTTCTGAGAGAGCGGTTCCGTAGTTACCCCAAAGTCGAGGCGCTGGAGCTACTGAGACGAACTCACGGCTCCGGGAGCATGCTTGCTCCAATAACTTCGAAAACTTCAAAAACTCCTTCCCAATTGTGTAGTCACAACCTCTTGACGGGGAGAAGGAGCGAGAAAACTCACGCAACTCAGCGCTTCCCCACCCCACTCTTTTCCCCGCGTAGTTACGCATCGCGCAGTTTTAGAACGGACTCTAGCTAACGAGGTTGAGCAATCTCGAAGGCACGAAGATGACCTTCTTGAGCTCGCCGCCGTTCAGGAACTTTGACAGCGAACCTTCGGCCATCACGGCAGCGACCGCCTCTTCCTGCGAGATATCCCGCGCGACGTTCAGTTTTCCCCGCGTCTTCCCATTGATCTGGATCACGAGGTCGATCTTCTCGTCGGCCGCGAGCGCTGCATCGAACGACGGCCAGCCCGCATCGAAAATCGTTCCCGAGTGCCCGAGCTTTTCCCACAGTTCCTCGGCGATATGCGGAGCGAAGGGCGACACCAGTTGGACGAGCGGCTCTACCTCGACCCGCGACGGCGTGCGCTCACCGCGGCGAAGTGTGTTCATGTACTCCATCATCGCCGCAACGGCGGTGTTGTAGCTGAGTTTCGGAAGGTCGTTGCCGACTTTCTTGATCGTCTGGTGCAGCTTGCGCATCACGTCCTTATCCGGCGCTGGCTTCTCGCCTGAATCGCACGCGACTGTCACCGACGCCCAGAGACGATCGAGGAAGCGCTTCACACCGGAGATGCTCGCGTCACGGAAATCCCCACCTTCCTCGAACGGGCCGAGGAACATGAGATAGGAGCGAAATGCATCGGCTCCCCACTTCTCTATGTACTGGTCGGGGATAACGACATTGCCGCGGCTCTTCGACATCTTCGCGCCATTCCTGATGATCAGGCCATGCGCGCGGAACCGCTTGAACGGCTCCTCGAACTCGAGGAATCCCATGTCGTGCAGCACCATCGTGATGAAGCGCGAATACAGGAGATGCAGCACAGCATGCTCATTGCCGCCGATGTAGCTGTCAACCGGCAGCCACTTCCGCGTCAGGCTCGCGTCGAAGGCAACTTCGTCGATACCGACGCTCGGATACCGGAGGAAATACCACGCGCTGTCGAGGAACGTGTCGGACACGTCGGTCTCGCGGCGAGCGGTTTTCGTACACTGCGGACACGAAACCCGGTACCAGTCTTCGTGACGGGCTAGCGGGGAAACCCCCGAGTCGTCCGGCTTGAAGTCCTCGACATACGGAAGCACGACCGGAAGGTCCTTCTCGGGAACGGGAACGGCCCCGCAGTCATCACAATAGATGATTGGAATAGGCGGGCCCCAGTACCGCTGGCGCGAAATGCACCAGTCGTGCAGGCGGTAATTGACGACCGGCTTCCCCGCACCCTTCTCGCCAAGCATCGCGATGATCTCACGCTTTGCCGTGGCGACAGTCATTCCGTCGAAACGCCCGGAATTGACGATGATGCCGCGCTCATTCTCCGTGAACGCCTCCTCAAGCGGAGTCGACGGCTCCTCGCCCTCGCCGCATACCACGCGGACGACTGGAAGCCCGAACACTCCGGCAAACTCGAAGTCACGCTCGTCATGGCCAGGCACCGCCATGATCGCGCCAGTACCGTATTCCATCAATACGTAGTCGGAGATCCAGATCGGTATCTCCTTCCCCGTAGCCGGATTAACTGCGTGCGCACCGGTGAATACGCCCGTCTTGTCGGTGCTCGACTTCCGCGTCACGAGATCCTGCTTGGCGCTCCGCGCAATGTACTGGTCGACCGCGCTACGATGTACACCACTCGTCAGCGAGGCAACCATCGGGTGCTCGGGCGCGAGCACGAGATAAGTCGCGCCGAAAACGGTGTCCGGCCTCGTTGTAAAAACGCGTATCGAATGCTCACCACCGTCACGCTTTACTACGAACGAAATCTCCGCGCCTTCGGAGCGACCAATCCAGTTCCGCTGGGCAGTCTTTGTCGTCTCGGACCAGTCAAGCGAGTCGAGATTCGACAGCAGGCGCTGGGCATAATCGCTGATCCTGAAAAACCACTGGCTCAGGAACCGCTGCTCGACCGGCGTATCGCACCGCTCGCACGCGCCTCCGATGACCTGCTCATTGGCAAGCACTGTCTTGCAGCTGGGACACCAGTTGACCGCCGCTTCCTTCTTGTAGGCGAGCCCCTGCTTCAGCAGT
>JBBREF010000219.1:0-4735 GCA_038203205.1 Gemmatimonadales bacterium
TGTCGATTCTCCAGAAGCAGATGGAGAGGGATCCGTCGATGGGATACGCCCGTGATTTTGTAGGCGCAATCGAAAGCGTCCTCCCGGCGATTGCCAACCGAGGAGTGAAAGTCATTGCGAATGCCGGCGGAGTGAATCCGCCTGCCTGCGCTGCCGCGATTCGTGCGCTTGCGACATCGAAGGGTGTTGGCGAGAACATCCGCATCGCAGTCGTCACGGGAGATGATCTGCTTGGACGCCTGGATGAGCTCCTTGCTGGAGGCCACTCTCTCGCAAACATGGACACTGGCGACCCGCTATCAACAATTCGTGATCGCGTGCTTTCAGCGAACGCGTACATCGGGTCAGAGCCGATTGTCGAAGGGCTCGAGCGCGGGGCAAATATCGTGATAACGGGCCGGTCGACTGACACGGCCCTGACGATGGCACCGCTTAGATACGAGTTCGGATGGGGCGCTGCCGACTGGGACAAGCTCGCGGCGGGAATCGTGGCGGGCCACATCATCGAGTGCGGTGCGCAAGCGTCGGGAGGGAATTGCCTGCACGATTGGAGATCGATACCCGACCTGGCTAATGTGGGATATCCCATCGCGGAGGCATCTCCTGACGGAACCTTCGTGATAACCAAACATGCCGGAACCGGTGGACGTGTTTCCATTCCTTCGGTGAGCGAGCAGCTGGTTTACGAGATGGGAGATCCGCACGAGTACATCACGCCGGACGTGATCGCGGATTTCACGACGATCAAGCTCCAGGACGCCGGCACCGACCGCGTTCGCGTAACTGGTATCGAGGGGCGACCGGCGACAGACAAGCTCAAGGTGTCCATCGCGTACCGTGCCGGGTTCAAGGCTGTCGGCAGTCTCGTCTATTCCTGGCCCGACGCACTCGAGAAGGCTCAGCTCGCCGACAGGATTCTCCGCGAGAGACTCGACCGGCAGGGACTAAAATTCGATCAGGTGCTGACAGAGTTCGTGGGCGCTTCAGCTACTCACGGCGATCTGGCGACGCGCGCTTCCGGCTCAGCTCCGGATTATCCCGAAGTTCAGCTCAGAGTTGGAGTGCGCGGCGAAGATCGCAAGTCAGTTGAGCGCTTCACGCGCGAGATCGCACCGTTGGTACTGAACGGACCGCCAAGCGTCACCGGATTTGCCGGCGGTCGCCCGAAGGTCGAAGAGATTGTCGCCTACTGGCCAGCGCTCATCGACAAGCGGGTTGTCGAGACTCACGTGGAGATTGTCTGATGCGTATTCGCCTTCTGGACCTCGCGCATGCACGCTCCGGAGACAAAGGCGATATGGCCAACGTCGGTGTCATAGCTCTCTCGCCGGATCTATATCCGATACTGGAGCGGCTGGTGACGGCAGAGGCTGTTGCGAAGCACTTCGAGGGTGCGATCGACGGGCCGGTCGTAAGGTTCGAGCTGCCGAACCTGAACGCGCTGAACTTCCTGCTGCACGGCGCACTCGATGGTGGCGGCACGCTTTCCCTGAAGACAGATGCGCAGGGCAAGGTATTCTCGACTGCGCTTCTGAGAATGACGGTAGACGTTCCCGATGCTGAAGCTCACTCACTCGGCCTGGAGCCCTCGGCATGACCCCGATGACTATCGCAAAGCTGACTCTCGCTCTTATCGCGGCGATTCTCTTCGCGCTGGGAATAAGGGAGGATTCGCCGCCGCTCCGATGGGCCGCAATAGCATTCCTCGCGATCGCCGTCCTTCTCAGATGGATCGACCGTTTCCGGGGATCGCGATGAATCCCGTGACCAAAGTGGAGACCGTGCCGCAAGCAACCTCTGCAGGGAACGCCGACACCGTCGTGTACTTCGATGGGCGATATATCTCGAAGAGCGAAGTGAGTGTGTCTCCCGACGACCGTGGGTTTCTCCTTGGCGACGGCATCTATGAAGTCGCCGCCGCGTATGACGGGAAGTTCGTGGCTCTGGACCGGCACATGGAGCGGCTTCGCAGAAGTCTGGTTGAGTCCCGGATCGACAGCTCCATCGCAGATCCGCTCGAGACTGTGTTTCAGGAGTTGCTCGACCGTAATGGCTTCTCGGAATCCGGGAAAGTGATGGTCTATCTTCAGGTGACGCGTGGCGCTGCTCCGAGAACGCACGCATTTCCGAAAACTGCTTGCCGGCCGACGGTATACGCATACGCCGCCCCGTTTTCACCGGAGATGAGTACACTTTCCGCCGGGATAGCCGCGGTCACCCGGCCGGATATGCGCTGGTCGCGATGTGACATCAAAGTCATCTCGCTCATCGCCAACTGCATGGCGAACCAGGAGGCGAAAGAGGCGGGCGCGTACGAGGCGATTCTCGTGCGCGACGGAATCGCGTTGGAGGGGACGCATACGAGCTTCTTCGCCGTAAAGGACGGCATCGTGAGGACTGCTCCGCTGTCAAACTTGATCCTTCCCGGCGTCACGCGGGACATCGTCATAGAGGCAGCGCTGCGCGCCGGAATTGACCTGAGAGAAGAACCGATTGCGGCGAGCGACCTCGGATCGATGGATGAAATGTTCATCACCGGTACGACAACCGAAGTTGTGCCGATCGTGAAGCTGGATGGAAAGGCTGTGGGCTCGGGCAATCCTGGTGAGCTGACGATGCGGATTCTCGACCTATACCGATCGGCTGCTGGTATTTCGTAGAAGGTCAAACCCAGTGGTGTGCGGATTTGGCGGATCGAGCGGATCTGGCGGATGAAATCCTCGTAGGGAGAGCGCGACCCGGGCGCGGGCTGGCTCGGATCCGATTGGAGTCGTTTCTGTTGTTCTTGATTGCACAACGGCAAAACATTCGTGCGTGAGTTGAGCTTCTACGTTGGACGTATGAAAAGCGAGAATCCTGAAAACGCTGAATCGCCGGCACTGGTAATAGAGGCGTCCACGAGACCGGGTCAACTCGGGTTTCCCGGTGGACGCAGTATCCGCAAAATCGGCCTAATCCGCGAAATCCGCGTCGCCATGGGCTTAATCCGGCAAGCACATGCTCCCCCCGGGTCACTAAATTGAGTCGTGCATAGCAAGAACCCCATTCCAGAGTTGCTCTCGCCGGCAGGCTCCCTCGATGCAGTGAGGGCAGCGGTTTCCAACGGCGCAGACGCGGTATATCTGGGTGCGGAAAGATTCAATGCACGCGACGAGGGCGCGCAGCTAACTCTCGACCAGCTCGGGACTGCATGCCGCCTGGCACATGCCCGCGGCGTCCGCATTTATCTCACATTCAACACGCTGATCAAGCCCGCCGAGCTCTCGGATGCGCTGCTATTCCTTGGTGAGGCGATCGATCGTGGGATCGATGCGGCAATCGTCCAGGACGTCGGAATCATCCGGCTGATTCAGCAAGTCTATCCCGGCTTCGAGATTCACGGCTCCACGCAGATGACCGTGCACGACGCAGCGGGCGCCGCTGTCATGCAACGCCTGGGCATCGACAGAGTAGTCCTCGCGCGTGAGAACACTCTCGAAGATGTGCGTGCGATTCGATCGGCCGTTCCGGACCTTGGACTCGAGACGTTCATCCACGGCGCACTTTGCATCTCATAATCGGGCCAGTGCTACATGTCGGGCATGATCTCCGAGCGAAGCGCTAACCGGGGTTCGTGTGCCCAATCGTGTCGCAAGGATTATGTCCTTCGGGATGCCGATTCGAACGCCGTACTCGACTCGGGCTATCTGATCTCTGCTCGCGATCTCGGCGCATACGAAAGCGTTCCCGATCTTGCAGCAGCGGGCGTTGGGTGCCTCAAGATCGAAGGAAGGAAGAAGAAACCCGAGTACGTCGCCGTCGTTACGCGGAACTATCGCGAGACTCTCGATCATGTCGCCGCTGGAGAGCCTTCAGCGCTTCCTCCTGAAAACGTTCAGGAGCTCGTGCAGATCTTCAGTCGCGGCTTCACGCCAGGCATGTACCAGGGGCGCGCCGGCCGGGACTACATAACGCGATCCCATCCCGACAATCGCGGGCTCGAGATTGGCGTGGTCACTGGTTACCACGCCGGTGAAATACTTGTCGATGTCATGACACTTCTGGTTCCCGGCGACGGAGTCGGGTTTGAAGCTCCAGACGGTTCAGATGCGCCGACGAGCGGCTTCACCATCGAAGATATCCGGACGCTCTCAGCGCGTGGCCCGCTGAAACAGGCAATCAGGTCGACGCGACGCATACCTGTCGGCTCGCGCGTCGTGCGGAGTTTTGACATGTCCCTGATGCGCACTGCGCGTGGCAGCTTCGCTGGCGTGGAGCTGCCGGCGGGCGCTCGAAATCGTCTCGACGTGCGCGTCTTTGGATCTGCGGGCGCATCGCTCAAGGTTGTTTTCTCCGCTGGTGACGATGTTGTCACCGCACGCAGTGACATGGCGCTCGCGCCGGCCAGGAATCGCTCGCTCGATGAAATGCAACTGCGTGAGCAGTTTGGCCGGCTTGGAGAAACGTCGTTCGCGCTGGCGGAATTGGATGCGGCCGGGCTGACTCCCGGGCTGTTCCTTCCGGTCAGTGAGCTCAATCGCATGCGCCAGGCAGCGGTCGAAGAATTGGAGCAGCGCCTGACATGGCGCTCTCGAGGGACGCATGACGAGCGCGAACAACGAATAAATGCCGCGGTCAACTCGGTCGCGACCGCCGGACAGAGAACCCCGGCGGTGACCGGCAATCTCGTAGTTGAAGTCTTCGGCGAAGATGACGCGCGTGCCGCTGCACGCAGCGGCGCCAACGAAATAATTCT
>JBBREF010000220.1:0-4728 GCA_038203205.1 Gemmatimonadales bacterium
AGCCGAGCTGGAACGTCGGGAGGATCTGGGTGGGGAAGCCGGCGCCGAAAAGATTGATCAACATGCCGAGCTTCTCACCTTTCCGCAGGAAGAACAGCGGCTCCCTGAAGTAGCGACCCTGAATCGCATCGAGGTTGAACACAACAAGCAGCATCACCAGCGATGCAGCGACGAGTAATGCAAGGAGCTTGGTGCGCGTCGACAGCGTATCGTTGCGCCAGCGTGCAATCGCGAGCGGCGCGATGAACGCGAGTAGGACGGGCGCGGTGAAACGAAGCAGAAACGACACAGTGAACAGCAGCGCCAGCACCGCGATGAGGAATGGTCGCTCCATGAGCCGGCGCTGAGAGCAGAATAACTCCACCGACACAAGGACCGTCGCGAGCGTGAATGCCGCGTACGGCGCGTCCGCCAGCGGGAGGATGAGATTCGCCATCCACACCGGGCTGAGCACGGTGAACACGAATGCGAAGGCAATGGCCATCCAGTGGCGCGCAACCGGGAGAACCCACGAGAAGATGTATGCGGACATCAGCGCGACCGCGGCGAGAAGCCCGATGTTGGCGATCTGCATCGCCCGGAGCTGGTCGTCGAAATCGGCGAACGCTGCGATAAAGGGTGCCCGGAGGATGCCGGGCATCGAGACGTATGCGAACGGCCGAAGATTGACTGCCCAGACGGCGTCTGTGCTGCCGGTCTCTACCAGCAGCTTGGCTTTCAGATAGTAGTTGAGCGGGTCAGTCTGGAGGCGGGGATAAAAAAACGCCGGGTCGACGAACAGCAGCACTGCGAGCAGGACTGAAGCAAATCCTCCGCCGAAGAATGCGATCGCCTTCCACTGGCGGCGGAAGAAGACAAACGGCGATTCGAGGTCTTGATGGAATTCGTACGATGTACGGTTGAGATCCAACGGGCCGTCTCGCCTTGATGGGATTCGCGTATCGAGCGCCTGGTGGCGCAGGCCGACGCGAGACGCCAGCCCCGCGCAGAATATCCCATGACCAGGGTTGCGGCAATGGCGTGGGTGCGTGTTCACTTCTGAACGCGCACGTGCGGACTTCCGTTTGAATCGCAGCCCGACGATACTTCGGGGTAAGGCTCACCCGCAACGACCGAGGTCAGTAGCATGGCGATCGAAGAAAAACCAAGCAGAAACGAAGACGAATATTTTGCGCGGCTCGACGCCGACCTGATGAAGGAGCGGCGCGCAAGTCTCGACGCTGAACGACTGAAACAGGAGCGAACCGCTCACTACAACAAGTGTCCGAAGTGTGGCGCAGACCTGAAGGAGCGCGACCATCACGGCGTCAAGATCGACCAGTGCGACGAGTGCGGTGGACTGTGGCTCGACAAGGGTGAGCTCGAGCTGATCGAGGAAGTTGACAAGAAGTCTTCCGGATTCGTTCAAAGCATTTTCGGCCTCAGGCGCTGATGCCGACTCGCGCAGCTGCACTGCTCGAACAGGCGGATGCTCTTTACCGCGCGGCCTCTGAGTGTCACCGGCAGCATACGCGCTACGCGAAGCTCGTCGATCGGGGAGCAGGCGACGAGGAACAGAGGCAGGCACTCGAGATCGCGTATCTCTGCGACGATGCTCTTGGTACCGCGGTTGTCGGCTACGAGAAGGCAGCGGAGAAGGTCGCAGGCGCCGATGCAGACTGGTGGCACAAAGGCAACATGCTGTGGCACTCTAGTCGCGAGTATATCAGGCGGCATTCCGGCTGTGACGGGATGTCGAAGCGCGTCGGCAGGCAATCGCCAAACCGGCTTGCTGAATTGACGCTCGCTTTCGACCTCGAGGCGTCAGCTCTGCTCGCGCTGCGGATGGCTGCCGACTCTTATCGGTCCGTGCGCCCCGAAGCCGAGTAGTCCGGCAAGGCATTCCGCATTCCTGTCGCGAGTGACAGGCGATGTACTGTCGCCCTGGCGCTGGCAGTTCGGTGCTCGAACACCTTTTCGTACTTGAAATCTCCGTACCGCGCGAGTCTCCGGGCTCGGATGTTGAGCCATTCGTCGAAAGGCGCGCATGCCGCAGGCGTTCCGCACGATATGACTGCGTAGACATCGCTCGCTGATACGACCCTGGGCAGCAGACTGTCCGGCGCATAGTGGGCGCGGTCGGCGATGATCGCCCAGCGGCCAACTTCGCCGCCACTGGTAATTACCAGAGTGCGCTCGCGTGGAAGTGACTCCAGGAAATTGCGGAGATCGCGGAATGTTTCGGCGACTTCCCGCGTATATCGGCGCGGGCCCTCGAGGATCGAGACAGCGTCGGCAGTGCGCGCAGCGTTCGCCGTCCTCAGAAATATGATACTTGCTCCACCAAGGAGTGCCGCCCCGACAACGAGGGTCCGGAATTGCCGGAGCGATACCCGACTCATCCACGGCCCAATGAGGAATGCCATGCCTGAAGCGAACGCAAACCAGAGAACGGCCTGATATGACATGAGATAGCGTGTCGTGCTGGGTATCATCAGGCTTAGTATCGGCAGCACAGCGAGAAGGCACGCAGTTTCGGGGAGGATTCGCCTTGTCGACCTTGCGAATCCAATTGCGACGATTCCTGATATCAGCAGGCCGAACCCGGTCCAGAGAGAGTCGCTCGTCGTCGTTCCGAAGACAGGTTGAAGTCTGCTCGCCGGCGGCGTGATGTCGAAGGCGAGGTTGAAGACCGGGATGATCTGGGAGGGAATGGCAGCGCCGAAAACATTGAGCCCCATTCCGGTCTTGTCTGCAGCGAAAAAGAACCAGGTCAGCTCGCCAAGGTACTTTCCAAAAATCGCCTGCGAGTTGAGGGCAACGAGTATCAGGAGCAGCACAACGGGAATCGCGATCATCGCACGCCTGGTGCGCTTGCCGACAGTCGCGTTCTTCCAGCGGCCGCGCGCGAGAATCGCAACTGCGACGAGCAGCACAGGGGCAGTGAAGCGTACGAGGAACGCGACTATAAAGAGAACGGCGAAGAGCGCGACCGCTCCCCAGTGGGAACGGATCGACCGCTCTGACGTGAGCACCGAACTCGAGAGCAGAATGCACGACAGGGTCAGCAGGGCATACGGCGCGTCGGCGAGCGGAACGAAAGTGTTTGTGAGCCAGTCGGGGCTGAGTACTACGAACGCGAACGCGAAGGCAATCGCGGCCGGGTGGAGTTTCCGCGGAAGCGCCCACGACAGGATGTACGCGGACATTGTCGCTGTCGTAGCGACAATCGCGACGTTGAGCAGCTGGATGCCGCGCAGCTGGCTGTCGAACTCGTCGAAGATGTAGAGGAAAGGTGCGCGGAGCACGCCCGGCATCGCCGCGTACGCGAACGGGTCCACGTTCACTGCCGCGCGTGCCGCAGTACTTCCGGTTTCAACGAGGGACTTCGCTTTCAGCAGGTAGAGAAGCTGGTCGGTCTCTATGCGGGGGTAGAAGAATGCAGCGTCGACGCCGAGGAGGATGGTGAGCAGCAGTGCGACGTATGCGCCGGTGCAGATCGCGAGCGCGCGCCACTCGCGTCTTGTGAAGTTGCGGAATCCTTCGAGGCCTGCGTGAAACTGGAAGGACTGCTCGATCGACTCTTTCAGGCGGCACGCTCCATCCGCTGCCTGATTTTCGCGACGATCATTTCGATGGCAACCTGATTGTGCCCGCCTCTCGGGACGATGATGTCTGCGTATCGCTTGCTTGGTTCGACGAACTGGAGGTGCATCGGCTGAACGGTGCGGAGGTACTGGTCAATGATTTCGTCGAGCGGCCGGCCGCGGACAGCCATGTCGCGCTGGATGCGCCGTATGAGCCTGATGTCAGCGTCGGCATCGACGAAAACTTTTACGTCGCAGAGGTCGCGCACGCGTTCGTCGACGAAGAGCAGAATGCCGTCGATAACTATGACGTCAGATGGGGGAACTACGACAGAGTCGGTTGAGCGGAGATGAGTAACGAAGTCGTAGACCGGCTTGTCGATCGTTTCGCGGTTTGCGAGTTGTGAGAGGTGATTGGTGAGCAGGTCGTAGTCGAACGCGTCGGGGTGATCCCAGTTCAGGTGCCTGCGTTCGTCGAGGGTGAGTTTGGTGAAGCTTCTGTAGTATGCGTCCATATCGATGAACGCGACCGAGAGCGAGGTCAGGGAGTCGGCGACTTTGGTGGCGACTGTCGATTTGCCGCTTCCGGAACCGCCGGCGATACCAATGATGAGGGGGTTGGGCACGGCGACAATTTACGATTCGGATTCCCTTCGCGCTTCCAGATTGCGCATAGGGATTCGTTCAACTGCCGGAGAGGACTGCGGAACAGCAACAAAAAGGGGGGAGTGGCGTGAGTGGTCGTGAGTTACGTGAGGGCTTCTCACCACGCCCGCAGGCTTCCGGTTGGTCCGGCAACGGAATTTTTGGGTAACGCGCAGTTACAAAAACAAAAAAAGAATGATGGCAGCATTGCGGCACAGCATCCCGTCTGGCGGACGGTCCCTCACGTAACCCGTGACCACTCGTGACCACTCGTGACCACTCCCCCTTTTTAGTTCCGTAGTTCCAACACTTGGATCACCGATCCAAGAGTGAAGAATCCTTTGAAAAAAGAAGTGGAAAAGATCGTGTTGGAGGGGTTGAAGTCGGGGTGTGGAAAGGGTACAATGAGATCCCCGCCCGAATACAACGAGAACGATCGAAAGTGGTCGATCGGGGTTAGCGGAAAGTCGAGAAAAGTTCTTGAAAACACTTGACGGACCGATAGAAATGTGGTAAG
>JBBREF010000221.1:0-4686 GCA_038203205.1 Gemmatimonadales bacterium
TAGTTCTCACCCCACTCCCCCTTTTAGTTCTGGTTTATGGGCCGTGTGGAAAAGGCGGAACTGCAACTGCCGGAAAGGAGTGGGGTGAGCGGTCGCGAGGGGCGTGAGTTTTCGCCCCGCAGGTAACGGGATGGCCCCGCCTGCAGGCAGTCTCTCATTTTCTTGGGTTGACGACGGAACGACGTCGCGTGCCTTCTGTGTTTTTCCGCAGGTACCCAAAAATAAAGGCGCTTGCCATGCGGGCCGGTGCGCGTCAGGCAAGAGAGAACTCACGTAACTCAGTAGTTCTCACCCCACTCCCCCTTTTAGTTCTGGTTTATGGGCCGTGTGGAAAAGGCGGAACTGCAACTGCCGGAAAGGAGTGGGGTGAGCGGTCGCGCGCCTTTGTGGTTTGCCGCAGGTACCCAAAAAAGAAAGGCGCTTGCCATGCGGGCCGGTGCGCGTCAGGCGAGAGAGAACTCATGTAACTCAGCAGTTCTCACCCACTCCCCCTTTTAGTTCTGGTTTGAAGGAGAGGCGGCACTGCAACTGTCGGAAAGGAGTTGAATGATGCGGAAGTTTCGGGAGTTTCTTCGGGACGAACGCTCGTCAGCGCACCGGGATACCGGCGAGGACGAGCCGATCGATCTCCTCGAAAGTCGAAGCCGTGGCGTCAGCCTTTGACGTCACCGCGGGGCGCGAAGCAAAACCGGTAAACGCGCAGAACATATCGGCAACCTCGCGCATCGCGAGATCTGTAATGCCGTCGCCGGCAGCGAACACCAGGCGAGGCAGCCTGAGAGCCTCAACTACGTCACGCTTGCCTGTCGCGACAGCCAAGGGTGATGTCGTATCAAAACCGGTATACCCCCCTGTGGCATCAACGTTGACGGTGACTGCATGCACGTCCTCGGGCATTATGCCGAGCCGTCCGGCGACAGGCAGGATACACTGCCTGATCCCGCCGCTCACGAGCACGACCTTCATGCCTCGCTCGTGCCATGACGCAATAACCTCCAGAGCCCCGGGTGCGAGTGCATCTATGTATGCTGACCCGAGCTCATCGATGTCGCTCCGGCCCGGTCTGACGAGCTCGAGACGCGCGGCGTATACGTCTTCGAGTTTGAGCTCGCCGCGCATTGCGCGATCTGTCTGCGACGCAACTTCCCGCGCAATGACGTCACCGGCCCTTCCGGCAAGCCAGTCGATTCCCTCGATGCCACACAAAGTCGAATCGACATCGAGAACGACTGAAGCGAAGGCGACTGTCATAAAATGTTGCCCGGCGACAGGAGCCCGTGCGGATCGAGGGCTTGCTTCAGTGCGCGCATCGCTTCAACCTGCCGGTGCGGCACCTGCAGCTTCAGCCAGTCCCGTTTGAGCTTTCCGAGTCCGTGTTCGGCCGACACAGTTCCACCGAGCGCGATCACGCGCTTCAGTGTATCCTCGACCGCGCCGTAAATGCGACGCAGCGCTTCGTCGTCCTCGGCGATGAAATTCTGGTGAGGGTGTCCGTTGCCTGCATGCCCGTATGTGACCGGCTCCGGTGCACCGAACGCGTGGCAAGCTTCGGCCGAGGCGGCGAGCGCGGTCCCGAGCAGGCGATATGGAACCGCCCAGTCGGTCGAGACTTTGCGGCCGCCGGCTGAGCGAAATTTGTCGCCACGCTCGTTCATTTCGGCCGGTACGGCGTGACGCATCACTCGCGCGTCGCGAAGCGGTTGCACACCATCGTACACGCGTATGTCGCCCGCGAGTGCATCATGCCGCTCGGCTACCGCGAGCCATTCGTCGAGCACTTCGTCGATCGATCCTTCGCCCGCGTCGTCCTCGATATAAATCATCGCCCTTCCTTCCACCCACGGGCGCGAAGATGCGCGACCAGCAATGCCGAGTGCGTGATGATCGAAGTACTCGAGACAGCGTGGTTGTCTGCCGCTGCGATCGTCGAGCTGTTGCCTCGAAGAAACGACAAACGCGAGAGCAGAGTCAGCAGACTCGAATGGAATCGCGAGACCGATTGGCTGAAGCGGTAGCGGAGTGAGCCTCAGCTCGGCTTCAACGACTATTCCCAGCGTGCCTTCGCTGCCAATGAACCAGTCGACTGGATCCTGACCCATCGCATAACCAACAGTGTTCTTCTCAAGTCCCGGCCGTTCGTAGCGCGACTGCAGTCCGTCTGCATGAACAACCTCGAGCGCTGTAACATGCGCGCGTGTTGGACCGTACCTCAGCGTGCGTGCCCCGGAGGCGTTGCATGCAATCGCTCCACCGATTGTCGCATCGTTCTCACTCGTTGGGTCAGGCGCGAAGTGAAGTCCTGTTTCCGAGATGGCGCGGTTGAGCTCACCGATTGTCAGCCCCGGCTCCACGCGCGCCGTTCCGCGCACTGAATCGACATCGAGCAGGCGTTTCATCGCTGCGAGCGAAAGCAGCGTGCCGCGGTCGGTAATCGATGCGCCGGTCATGCTCGTCTGCGATCCCGCTGGGGTCACAGGGTTCCCTGTCGCGACTGCATTCCGCACTACTTCTATAACATCTTCGGCGCTCGATGCGCGCGCCACGCTGTCGGGAAGCATCTGGAGACCCGATACATCGCGCGAATGTGCAAGGCGCACATCTTCGTCCTGACTCAGGACCAAGCTTGTTCTCCAGCCGGATCGAGCGTGGCGAAGTTGACCACTGTCGCCGACTTCACATCCGGCAACTTCAGCAGCTTCTGTCGAACGCTCTCGTCGATCGCTCCATCAACAGAAACAGTCGCGAGCGCCTCGCCGCCCTCAGTAAGTCTCGCCTGGTGGTACTCGGCAATGTTGACGCGAGCGTCTCCGAGCAGCGTACCTACGCGGCCGATGACACCGGGAACGTCGGCGTTCGTCAGTACCAGGAGAGTGCGCCGTGGGGTCACGTCGACGCTGAAGTTGTCGATGCGCGTCAGCCGAGGACCCGAACCAGGCTGTGCAACTCCGGCGACTATCATCTCCCGGTTGCCGCACCGAACGGAAACCTGAGCACTGCTCGCATGATCGTCCGCGAGAGTAGTGGTCACGCTCAATCCGATTCCGCGATTCTCGGCGAGAGCACGCGCGTTGACGAGGTTGAGCCTCACGCCGTCAATGACCGAATCCAGTGCACCCGCGGCCGCGCTGGCCGCGAGAAGGTTACCAGCTTCCGACAAATCGCGACCGAGCTTGAGTGAAATCTGATCCACCGCGCGGGCCCCGCGGTCAGCGAGGATAGCCCGGGCGATCGCTGCCATCCGGCGGACGAGCACGAGCGCCGGCCTGATCTCTTCCCACTTTCCGTCGAGGCCGCCAACGACATTTATCGCTCGGGACAACTCGCCGTTGAGCAAAGCATCCCTTACGGCTGCGCAGACATCAACGGCCACATTACGCTGCCCCTCAGCGGTAGATGCGCCGAGGTGCGGTGTGAGGATGACGTTGGGCATGAGGCGAAGGGGGCTCGCCGCAGGCAGGGGCTCCTGCGTATACACGTCGAGCAAGGCGCCGCCGAGACGGCCTGACGCAAGCGCGGCCTCGAGCGCAGCTTCGGCAATGATTCCTCCGCGCGCAAGATTCGCGACGATCGCACCCTCAGGCAGCAAGGCCAGCCCGGCTTCATCAATCATTCCGGTGGTTTCCGGAGTCAGCGGAGTGTGAACGGAGATCACGTCGCAGGATTTGAGCAGGTCATCAAGGGATGCCGCGCGTGCTGTCCGAAGGACTTCGAATCTTTCGTCAGTCACATACGGGTCGAAAGCACTGACAATCATCCCAAACGCACGTGCCCGTGTCGCGACTTCGGCTCCGATTCGCCCGAGACCGACGATGCCCAGTGACCTGCCTCGCAGTTCCGTTCCCAGCAGTGCGCTCCTGTCCCAGCGCCCGGCCTGCATCGATGAGACGGCTCGCGGAAGGTGTCGTACGAGCGAGATCAGCGCGCCGAAGAAAAGTTCGGCGACGGCGACGGTATTCCCGGCTGGCGCATTGATGATCGCGATACCCAACGTCGTTGCACGCGGGATATCGATGTTGTCAGTTCCGACACCAGCGCGCCCGATAATGCGGAGTCTCGTCGCTCGGTCGAGCATGCCCGCATCGAGCCTCGTTGCACTTCGCCCCACGAACGCATCGTAATCGCCGATCATTTCAGCGAGCTTGGCGGGCGGCGTAGTTGGAATCTCGTTGACGTCGAGCGAATCGTCGGCGCGCAGCAGTGCGACTCCTTCGGGATCGATCTCGTCGGTTACCAGTACGCGGAACTTGGTCATGCTGTCACTTCCTGGATCCCCCGTTGGCCTGCACTCGAAACTCGGCTATGAACTCCCAACTCAGCATCTAACGCAACACTCAAACCTAAAACTCGAGACGGGCAACTTAAGGGCTTTCTCCGCGATGAGTTTCCGGGCGAGGCAACTACGCTTGGGGGAGGAGGTTTTTGAGGTGAAGGAGGTACTGGAGGAGCCGCTATCTCGAAGCAGGCCGGGTCCCGGGTGGATCCGTTCTTTTTGCTAACGATGGAAGAGCGTCACTCCGCTCCGGATGTGGTCCTGCTTATTGGACGCAGCCCAATGTTTGGTTGCGCCCCACGACGAGCCGTTCTGTAGTTAGCCCGAAGAATAGGCGTTCGAGCTGCAGAGACGAATTAAGCGCCCGGAAACAAGCTTGCTCCAATACCTCCTGCCCCTCCAAAATCTCCTCCCCC
>JBBREF010000222.1:0-4626 GCA_038203205.1 Gemmatimonadales bacterium
GAATCGGTCGCCTGTTTCAACATCCCATGAAATTCGACGAGCATTCGCTGCAGCGCCTCTTGGTTCATTGTGCCAAGGCGGTCACTGAGGCCGTCAATTGCTTTGATAAGTCGAGTTGTCATAGCCTCCATTTGCGGCGAAAAGGCACTCGTAATCGCCCCCGCCAATGTACTGGCCAAGTCAGTTTCAAAGCGCTTGAAGGTCCCAGTCTGCTCCCTTGCCTCGCTTAGCAGTTCTGCAGCCAGATCGACCAGGTCACTAGCTTTAGCGACTGCGTGTTCGTTTACTTCGACTTGAAGCTTGGTTATGTCAACAACGCTCTGAGTTGTCTCGATTTGCTGCCGAGCTGATTGTTGCAATTGGCTGGACGAGTGAAGTTGAGCAAGCAAGACCAACTCGCCCCCGCTAGTGGGTACGTTACTCGCTAGGCGTCTCAGAATGGTTTCAGATATCTCGCCGAGCTTGGCGAGTCGCCGCCGTAGCGCGATGGCCCACGTAATGGACGCTGCAAGTCCCGCCAACGAGGTTGAAAATTTCGCGCCGGCCGCACTTAGCAAGCCCCGAGTCGCACTCAAAAGGTCTGCTTGCGCTTGCCCGCCTTGCGCAACCAGCGCTGAGGTGGCTTGCATCAGTGCCAGCGTGAGAAATAAAAACGTAAACAAGAGCCCAAATCCGACGAGCAGATTTGGTACCGCTTCCGCCAGCTGGACGTTTAGGGACCCGGACAAGAGTCGGTCGACAGACCAAATGTCCCTCGGCGCTCCGAACATCACATACTGGGTTCGTTGCCCCTCTGGGAGACTGACAACACGTGTCTCTGTCTCGGCCCATGCCAACTTCACGGCTGGGTGCATTGACGACGCGGTCGATGCTCGCTCTCGTGCAAGCGTCCAGTCTCCCGCCGGCGTATCGAGCGACCACGCAACATTCGCGAGCGCGGTTTGTAGATCTGAAGCGTGACGCCTGAACCAAAAAAAATAGAAGAGAGCGGCGACCACCAATATTGCAAGCGCAGTCCAGTAGGCTGCCCAAGGGTTATGTGTCAGGAATTGCTGGATTGACGGGAACAGCGGTTCCAAAGATCGTTTCTCCCATCCAACAACCGGTTCTTGAACTCTCTCGCTAGACTCTTGGTGTTGGTGACCATAGTGGAGGCGTGCAGCTGGTCGAGTCTACCGATCTCGGCGACCTGCAGAGGGGCTCGTTTTCTCGTGGTTGCCATTCGCGCCTGACGCGAGCCGCGTCAGTGCCGAAGAGTGCGAGCGCGCGCGACAGGTAGACCGCTCAGGTTAATCTTCCCCGAGAGCAAGCAACGCACGAACTCGTACCGCTTCTGGACGCTACGAGCGTTCGCCCACCCGACCTGAGGATCTTCGATGGCTGCAAAAATCCCTGACAACCGCAAACTTGATGCCATCGTGGCCCAAGCACAGCGAGACGGTGAGGTTCGGCAGAGTGGCTACCGCGAGCAGGCGTTAAAGCTCTATCCGTGGATCTGCGGACGCTGTGCCAGGGAGTTCACGCGAGCGAATCTCTCCGAGCTCACCGTCCATCATCGCAACCACAACCACGACGACAATCCCGCGGACGGGAGAAACTGGGAACTTTTGTGCCTTTATTGTCACGACAATGAGCACCAACGCCAAGTTGAGCTCAACACCGTCAGTCGCGAGGACGGCGCCAAGTTGGCGACCGCCAACCCGTTTGCCGGCCTAGCGGGACTCCTCAAGAAGCGCGAGCCCTGACGGTACACCGTCGCCGAAGAGGCGAGTGGTATGTGACGTCGAGCGTTGCGGCGCTCGTCAGATACCAAAGGCGTGGTATGTGACTGTGAGAGCCAGCATCGACGCCGGTCGCATACCATTCCACTTGCAGATCGACAAGCAACAACTCCCAGTTGCTGCCGTCGGGCGGGTTGAAATCGTGATCGTGATTGCGATGGTGCACCGTCAGCTCGGTCAGGTTGGCGCGCGTGAACTCGCGCGCACAGCGCCCACAGATCCACGGATACATCCCAAGCGCGCGCTCGCGATAGCCTTTCTCGCGTTCCTCGGTGCTGCGGCGGCTGGCCGCGACGATGCTGTCGAGCTTGGATTCGTTGGGTTTGGCCATGGGGTTCGGCAGTCGATGCGTAGAGACCACGATATCGCGTTTGCTCGCCGTAGGTCATGTTGACCGCGGAGCGGTCTACTTGACAGAGGCAGGTCGGTCACGTTGCGCCCGCGATCCGTTCCGGTTGGCGATTCTCCGGAGTCGGGCGCTACGTGACGTCTAGGCAAGCACCGGTGCGTGTCACGTAGCGCGTGATCAACCCCTCGCGAGACCTGGACATTCCGCACGCGCAACGTGACCTACGCGAACTACAAGAGAATTTCTCCTCAAAACACCTGCCGATAGCGCACATACGGCACGCGGCCATCGCCATCGTAGAGCGCGAAGTCGTAGCCGCGGCCGGTGGGCTCGAGCGGATCGAGCACCGGTTTCCGGTCGGCGACATTCCTGACACCGAGCGTGATCTGTCCGTTCCACGGTGCATTCCAACTGACCTGCAGATCGTGGGTCGTCCACGACGGCAACCGCGCGGGATAGTCGCCGTCGTCAAACTCGCCCGCCGCCGAGCGGGTCCCGTGGATGTAGTGGATGTTCCAGGACAGGCTGAAATCGCCTGCTGTCCAGTCATTGGCGAGCGCCGCGCGCGTGCGCGGGTTGCCGAAGGATTCGAAGGCGTCGATGGCGTCGGTCTCGTGCGTGCGCAGCCAGCTCATCAGCAGGCGATTGCGCATGGTCCCAAGTTCGCCGAATTCGAATCGAGTCCGCAGTGCGAGGTCGGCGCCGCTGACATCGATGCTGCCGAAGTTGGCGTAGCCGCGTTGTATGTAGCCGATGTAGCCCGATGAGTCGTAGCCAAAGCCAAGTCCGGCCTGCGGATTGGGCGTCGTCGCATTTGCCGGCAATTCGCGCAAGCCTCGAGGGCAGCGGCGCTGTTCGCCTAAAAGGCAATCAACAATCAAGCGTGATGAAATCGACTGGATACGATCCTCGATCCGGGTATCAAAATAGGTCAGCGACAGCTCCAGCCATCGCGTCGCTCTCCAGTCAAGGCCAATGGAAGCCTGCTCGGAGCGTTCCGAGCGCAAGTCGGGATCCGAAACGATGTAGCCATATACTTGCGTAAAGCAAAGTCCGCCGACAACCGTAAAGCAGGCGGGCCGATGAACGATCGTGTCTACGACCGTGACCGGCTCGATTCCCTGCCAAGCCAGCGGGGGCGCGGAAAATCCCCACCCGTAGCCCGCGTGCAGCGACACGTTCTCGCTCGCATCGAAGCGCAAGCCGATCTGTCCAGAGGTCTCTCCGCCGACGTCGCTGTAGTGGTCATGTCGCGCCGCGAGATCAACGCTGAATCTCTCGGAGACTGGCAGAAAAGCCTCAACAGTCAACGCGCCGATCTCGCGCGCGGCCGCCGTGTTGCGAAACTCCTTGAACGGGATGCCGATGACCTGCCCAGACGTCTGCAAGGTGTCATAGGTGTCGGCGAAGTCTTCGGCGCGTAATTCGCTCGCGACCCGCAATCGGGCCACGTCGTTGCCCAGTGCGTAGAGCTCCATGCTGGCCTCGGCATGGACCTCCTCGGCACGATGGCTGGCCTCGCGATTGATGGTTGCCGTCATCGAATCGAGCACGGCCCGGGCGTTCGCGAACGGCGCATAGATGTCGTAGGCCCCGCTCGCGATCAGTTGCTGCGCGGTCGCTGCGACGACATAGCCGCGTCCCAGCTCTCGATATTCCGATTCCGCAAAGCGCGCTCCGAGGGCGATGTCGACAGCGCCAATCCGCCCGCGGAATCCGGCTTCGACATCGTCGTCGTTGCCGTCAGTGGTGATGTCGCGGGGCCCGATGGGCGCAAAACGGTGCAGCACGAAATAGGGGCGCGCGGCGTCGTAGCCGACGCCGGGGAAACGCACGGCCGGATGATTCGGCGATCCAACGGGAATGAATGGCGCGCCGCCAGGCCACGGCGAAGATGCGCTCGCGGCGACGCGGCTGAACGACTCGACGCGGCTGGCACGCGCGTTCAGATAGGCCGTCCAGTCATCGCTGATGACATGGTTCGCGCGCACGAAAAGCGCGCTCTGCTCGACCTCCACGTCGTTTGCAGAGACCAGGCTGAAATCGTAACGGCAGCGCGCAGTCGCGCCCGAGCCGGCGATGGAGAAGCCCGGCCCCGCGCAGCCACCCGGCACGACCGACCCGAAGGAAGGATTTGCGACGAATCCCCCTGGCGCGAATCCGTACGGCGTGCCCGGTGCGGGATTGGCCGTTCTGAAGTTATTCGAAAACGTGGAAATTCCCGGCTTATGCCAGTCCCGGTCGCGGTCGTACACGATCCCGCGATTCGCATAGGACGCGCCCACGACGACACCGCCGCGCTCGCTGGAACTGCCGAACAACACCGAGCCTTCCTCGGTTTCGCCGCCCTCGGCCCCTGGCCTGCCCGCGCCCATACTCACCTCGACGCCGTTGAAATCCTTGCGGGTGACGATATTGACGACGCCGCCGGCAGCATCGGATCCGTAGCTCGCGGTCACACCGGTCGTGATTTCGATGCGCTCGACCGCCGCAAGG
>JBBREF010000223.1:0-4508 GCA_038203205.1 Gemmatimonadales bacterium
AGGGAGGGAATTTCTCAGGTGACTCGCCCCGCGAAATCGTGGGGAGCGAATTCACGAGGGGCCACTTCGCGCGAGCGGTCTGAGCAGTGAACATTCTCATCACTGGTGGCGCCGGATTTATCGGCAGCCACGTCTGCGAACGCCTGGCTGAGCGTGGCGATCACGCTATCATCGTCGACTCGTTCGATCCTTTCTACCCCGCCGAGATCAAGCGGAGAAACATTGGCAAGCTGATGGATGCCGGTGTCGTGACACTCGTGGAAGCCGATATTGCTGAGCCCGGCGAGGTGGACGGACGTGTTGGTGCCGCCGATATCGATGCGATAATTCATCTTGCGGCTCGCGCCGGTGTCCGGCCGTCACTCGAGCGCCCGCTCGACTACGCGCGAACGAATGTCGAGGGCACGCTCGGAATGCTCGAGCTCGCGCGACGCCGGGGAATCCGGCCGTTCGTGTTCGGGTCGAGCTCCAGCGTTTACGGCGATTCCACTCCGGCGCCGTTCCGCGAGAGCGAGCCAGCGTCAGATCCGATCTCACCGTACGCTGCCACCAAGCGCGCAGGAGAGCTGCTGTGCAGGAGCCACGCGCACCTGTTCGGCTTGACGATCATCTGCACGCGACTATTCACGGTTTACGGTCCACGCCAGAGGCCGGACCTGGCGATCCACAAGTTCGCGAAGCTGATGGCACACGAGAAACCGATACCGTTCTTCGGCGATGGCAGCACTGAGCGCGACTACACGTACGTCGCCGACGTCGTTCACGGCATCGAGTCGGCGCTCGACTGGGCGGTGCGCAGCCCGCGCGGATCCTTCGAGATTGTGAATCTTGGAGAAAGCGAGACGACATCGTTGTCGCGCCTCGTCGAAATGATAGCAGGCGAGATGGGTGTAGTGCCGACATTCGAGTTGTTGCCGCCGCAGCCGGGCGATGTGCAACGCACATTTGCCAGTGTCGACAAGGCACGCGAGCTTCTCGGTTACGCACCAACCACGTCGATGGAAGAGGGAATCAAAAAGTTCGTCGCGTGGTTCCGGGAGCAGCCAGAAGCCTGATGCGGATCGTCGCGCACAACGGAGCGCGAATATGGGGAGGCGCGGAGCGCGCAACCACCATGCTCCTCAGTGGCCTGCGCGATCGCGGTCACGACGTCCTGCTTCTCTGCAACGACGAGCAGGTGATGCAGGCGGCGACGGAACGGGGGGTGCGCACAGAGATCCTTCCGATCGGTGGGGATATTGCAATCGGTCACGCTCTTCGACTCGCCGGGAGACTCAGGCGGGAAACTCCTGATGCGTTCATTGTCGGCACCTGGAAAAAGCTCTTTCTCGCCGCGCTTGGGGCGAAGCGTGCCGGCGTACCAGTTGTAGTTGCACGCGTAGGCCTGGAAACCGATACCCCGCGAAGCGCAAAGTATCGCTTTGCCCTTCGTCACTGGGTCGACGGAGTAGCAGTCAACGCCGAAAGAATCAGAGAGCCCTTTGCGAAGCTCGACAGGTTCGGTCCGAACAAGGTTCGGGTCATTCACAACGGCGTAAGACCGCAGGCGCCAGTTGCCAATCCCGGCAACCTGCGATCGCAGCTTGGCATATCCCCTGATGCTTTTGTAATCGGCGCAGTTGCGCGACTCGCTCAGCAGAAGCGGCTCGACCGGCTTATTGATTCGTGTTCTCTCATGGGTGACAATGTTCACATGATAGTCGCCGGAGATGGTCCCGAACGCGCTTCGCTCATCGCGAGGGCAGCCGGGCTCGGCCTCTCGCAGAGAGCGCACTTCGTGGGACATCGTGACGATATCGCCGACGTATTGAGTGCACTCGATGTCTTCGTCGTCACCTCAGATCGCGAAGGGATGGCGAACTCGATGCTCGAAGCGATGGCTCACGGCTTACCGGTAATCAGCACCGATGTGAGCGGCGCATCAGACGCGCTTGAACGGGAGGAGCGGGCGGGAATCATCACGACATTCGAACCTGCCTCAATCGCTGCGTCGCTCGAGGGGCTTCGACGCGACTCTGGATTGCATGCGAAAATGTCTGCGGCCGCGCGACTCCACGCATCGACCACGTTCTCATTCGAGACGATGCTGGATCGGTGGGAACACTTTCTCGCGATGCCTAAGCGATGAAGGTCGCAATCCAGAACACCAGCCGCGTGTGGGGCGGAAACGAAAAATGGATGGCCACGGTCGCGGCGGGTCTCATCGCGCGCGGCCACGAAGTGATCGTTTCATGTGCATCCGGCCCCGTGCGACACGAGTTGATCCAGAGGGGCATACCGACATCACCGTTCAGGCCACGCGGTGCAATCGATTTCGTCAGTGGACTTACGTTCGCTGCGTGGCTGGCACGTGAGCGGCCGGATACGTTGCTCCTCACATCATGGCGACCGACGAGCTGGGCGGTTGCAGCGGCGCGGCTCGCGCGAGTCAATCGACTCGTCGTGAGGCTTGGCATAGTTCGCGACTACCCGCGGCGCAGTCCGCGAGGATTTGCGTTCCGGCGTATCGATGCGATGATCGTCAATTCCAAAGAAATAGAAGACACGTGGATTCGCACTGCCCCTGCATCCGCTCCGCGCAACGTACACGTCGTGTTGAACGGAGTGCACTCGCGTCTCGATGAGCGCGAGTCTCTTCGCCACAATCTCCGTCAGGAGCTGGCACTCGATGACTCAATTGTTCTCATCGGCGGCGCCGGGCACATAGCGCCGAGAAAGGGGTTCGACCTCCTCCTGCGGGCTTTTGCTGCGCTCGACGAATCAAAAGCCGCGCTGGCAATTCTCGGAGACGGGGAGCAGCTATCTTCGTTGCAGGATCTGGCCGATCAGCTGGGCATAGCCGAGCGGGTGTTCTGGCTCGGGCATCGAAGTGACGGCGCGGGTGTGATTGCGGGGCTCGACCTGTTTGTACTGAGCAGTCACAATGAGGGGATGGCAAACGTGATGCTCGAAGCGATGGCCGGCGGCACCCCGGTGATTGCCTCCGACATCAGCGGTGTGCGGAAGGGAATCGCGGCCTCGGATGAACGCCCTCCGGCCGGCTGGATAGTGGCACCGGGCGATGTCGCTAAGCTTGCATTGACGCTGCGCGCCGCGTGCACTGCGATTCAGGAGCACGAGCCCGAAGTCATGGCACTCGCCGGTGAAGCACATTGGAGAGCCGTCAACTGGTTCAGCACGGATCGAATGATCGGCGAATGTGAGACAATTCTTTTCAACAAAAAGTGAATCCTTCGCGCGTGCAACAGGTGCCTGACCACCTCTGTGTGGTGCTCCTCTCGGGACTTGGGGACGTCGTGCATGGGCTCCCGGTGATAAACGCGCTTCGCGACGCGAATCCGTCGATGCGTGTTACGTGGGTTGCCGAGCCTGTGCCGGCGCAGCTTCTGGTGAATCATCCGTCGGTTGATCGCGTCATCGAATATCGGCGCGCAGACGGTGTCCGCGGAGTGCGCAGGCTGCGTACTGATCTGCACGCCGCCGGCCCCTTCGATGCTGCGATCAACTTCAACGTCTACTTCAAGAGCATCTGGCCGACCCTCCTGTCGCGCGCCCCGAGTCGTGTCGGGTTCGATCGCGCGCGATCCTTCGAGGGTGTGTGGCTGGCTGCAAACGAACATCTTAGTCCCAACCCTCGCGCTCACACCGCTGACATGTTCCTGGAGTTTGCCGCTCACCTAGGCGTCGAGGTAGTAAACGCCGATTGGCGGATTCGATTCACCCGGACTGAACTCGACGAGCAACGGGCCTTCTTCGAGGGCTTCTCAGGGAAGCCAGTAGCGACAGTCATTCCTGCAAGTGCCACGCACAAGAAGGACTGGCTGTCGGCAAGGTGGGCGGAAGTCGTCGATGGATTGACGGGACGCGGTTTCGAGGTCGTGCTTGCCGGCGGTCCCGGCGCACGTGAACAGGCAATCGGTCGAGATATCGCCGCTGCCGCGTCTTCGAAGGTCGAATGGGCAATGGGCGATTCGGTACGGAGACTCGCGTGGATCATCGCAGGGAGCCAGATCGTCGTTGCCCCTGATACAGGTCCGGTTCACATCGCGCGCGCGTTCGGTGTTCCGGTTGTCGGTATCTATGGCCACACGAATCCGTGGCGGGTGGGGCCGTGGCGTGCATACGAGAACCTGTGGATCGATCACTACACGGAAGGCGCGCCGGATCCGGCGAACAGGACGCCAAAGTGGGATGTGATGCCCGGTATTGGCAGCGCGGAAGTTCTCGCCAAAATTGATCTCGCCATCGGCGAGTATGGCGTTGCCGATCGATCATTTGCGTTGAAAGGCTGATCCGTGCAACAGAGTAACCGACCGACCATCGTAGCGGCTTAGATTCAACCAACAATGCTGCGTCCCACAATCGACCAGGCGCGCGAGGCCTTGCGCGCGTCGTTCGGATACGATGATTTCCGGCCCGGACAATCAAAGGCGATAGAGTCAGTGCTTGCCGGTCACGATACGCTCGTCGTGCTCCCCACCGGCGGCGGCAAATCAGTATGCTATCAG
>JBBREF010000224.1:0-4450 GCA_038203205.1 Gemmatimonadales bacterium
TGCCCAGGCGCTTCAGTAGCAGAGCATGATTCGACTTCACGATGTAGCCAAGGAGTACACGCGCACGCGTGTGGCCCTGAGCCATATCACGCTGCAGGTGCGGCGTGGCGAGTTCGTCTTCCTCATTGGCCCCAGCGGCTCGGGAAAGACGACGATCCTCAAGCTTCTCTACATGGAGGAGAAGCCAACCCACGGCGACGTCTGGGTGAGCGGCGTGCACGCAAACACGGCAAAGGGCAAGGAAATTTCCCAGCTCCGCCGCAGGCTCGGCATCGTATTCCAGGATTTCCGCCTACTCGAGGATCGCACCGCTGAGGAGAACGTGGCATTCGCCCTCGAGGTAACGGGCGCACCATCATCGGCTATACCGCAGCGCGTTGCGCGCGTCCTCACCCAGGTAGGCCTCGCGTCGAAAGCGACACATCTTCCACGCCAGCTTTCGGGCGGTGAGCAGCAGCGAGTCGCAATCGCAAGAGCGCTGGTCAACGACCCGTACTTCCTGCTTGCCGACGAGCCCACGGGAAACCTCGACGAGCGTGCATCACGTGGCGTGCTCCAGCTGCTTCGTGACATCAATGCCGCGGGAACATCGGTGATCATGGCGACCCACGATCTCGAGATTGTGAGACGCGCGGACAACGCAAGGACAGTCGAGCTCAATCACGGCCGCATTGTTTTCGATTCTGCCGAGACACCGCCGCCTGAAACGCGATACACTCCGCTGCTCGGGCAGCCGGCAATCGGCGGACCGAGTGAAGGCAACTGGCCGGCGCCGCCGGGAGACGGGAAGTAGATGCTTTCTGTAAGAGAAGCACTCAACGCAAGCCGTCGCGCCCCTCTCCTCAGCATACTCGGCATCGTAACGATTGCGTTCTCCCTTTTTGCATTCGGCCTGTTCGCTCTGGTCGCTGTCAACATCAGGCATGCACTCCGCAACGTCGAGCAGCGTGTCGAGATTCGTGCCTTCGTCGCCGAGGGGACATCGGCAGACGCGATCGCAGCGGCGATGGCTGACATCGCTGTCTTTCCCGAAGTCGCGAACGTCGACTACATCACGCAGGAAGGCGCGCTCGAGCGGGCGCGTCGCGATATGGGCGAGTTCAGCGACGTTTTCGAGGAAGCGATGCTACCTGCCTCGCTCGACATCCACCTGAAACCAGGCCTTCGTGATCCGGGCACCGTCGAAGCGGTTGCCGACCGGCTCAAGTCATATCAGTTCGTCGACGACGTCAGATATGGCGAGGAGTGGGTCCAGAAGCTCTACCAGCTGCGGACGATTGCTGCCGGGACCGGCCTCGGCCTTGGCCTTGCCTTCGCTGCGGTGTCGATAATCATCATCGGCGCGACGATTCGTGTTTCAGTTCTCGCGCGGGCCCGCGAAATCGCGATAATGCGCCTCGTCGGCGCGACTGACTCTTTTGTTCGCGCACCCTTCCTGATCGACGGCTTCGTCAAGGGGATACTCGGTGGGCTTCTGGCGATCGGTCTGACGTGGCTGACGTACCGCCTTGTCAACACGCAGCTCTTCGCCGTTGTTTTCTTCGATCCGCGACTGATCGTCGTCGGACTCCTTTGTGGCGCTCTTATCGGAGTGCTGGGCAGTGCGACATCGGTATGGAGTCACCTGCGACGTATCTGAGGCGCGCCGTCCTGACGGGCGGCGTCGCTCTCATGTTCGCGGTCCCGCTCTCTGCACAGGAGGCGGACTCGAAAATCCGCGCTCAGCAGGAGCAGCTCGCGCGCATCCGGCGCGAGCGTGACGAGCTCCAGCGACGCGCGCGCGGACTTCAGGGGCGCGTTCATGACATCAGGGAGGAAGTGAATCTTCTGGACAAGCAGCACGATGCAACCGTCCGCGTCGTCAGGTCGCTCGACCAGCAGCTCACCACCCTCAACGGGGAAGTCGAGAATACCACAGCCAACCTCGTCCGCGCGCAGGATGAGGTTCAGGTAAAACGTGCTGTGCTCAACAAGCGCCTCGTCGAGATCTACAAGCGGGGGCCGCTTTTCACATTCGACGTAATGCTCTCGGCAAAGTCGTTCGGTGACCTCGTCGCGCGCTACAAGTATCTCCACATCCTCGCCCAGCGCGATCGCGCGGTCGTGAGTCGGGTTGACCAGTTACGCTCGCAGATCATCGCGCAGCGGCGCCAGCTCGTTTCACTTCAGAGCGGTGTCGAGCAGAATCGCGTTGAAAAGGCTCGCGAAGCCGAACGTCTCGCTTCTCTCGAGGCCGCGCGGACTACGAGCCTGAAGCAGGTGCAGCAGGACCAGAAGAAAGTGCAGTCGAGACTTGCCGAACTGGCGAGGACGGAGAAGCGGCTCAACAACGTGATCGATCAGTTCGAGGCCGCCAGGCGCAGGGCCGCCGCGCGCCCAAACGCCGCGCCACTGGCGCCAAGCTCGATTCGTACCGCTGACCTCGGCCAGCTCGACTGGCCCGTCGATGGATCCATTATTTACCGGTTCGGGAGGGTCGTCAATCCGAACAACACGACTACGCGGTGGAATGGAATTGGAATCGCCGCCGCCAACGGCACCTCGGTCAAGTCGGTGTCAGCGGGGGCAGTTGTCCTCGCGGACGTCATGGGTACTTACGGGAACACCGTCATCATCGAGCACGGCGGCGGCGATTACTCGGTTTACGGATCGCTGAGCCAGATCGGAGTATCGAAGGGTTCACGCGTGACGAAGGGACAGATAATTGGCGCGATCGGCGCGACAGATCCATCTCTGCCGCCGCATCTGCACTTCGAGATCAGGCGCGGCGGACCCGCAGTCGACCCGGTCCCGTGGCTCCGAGGATCGAGGTAGCTGATTGCGAATCGAGCGCCGGTACGAATCCCAGGTCGACCTCCAGGCTCGATTTGCTCCGTAGCGGCTGACTCGGAACCGCCCTAGACTTAGCCGGGTAATGACCTTCGTGCCCGGTTCCACATCCCTTCCACGCGCCCTGTGGCGACCCGCGCTTCTGTTTTTCACAGCTGCGCAGGTTCTGCTTGCGTTTGCCCCGGTGCTCGAGGGTACGCGCGGGTCGGACGCAGTTGCTCACGTCGAGGAAGCCGGCACTTCGCTTCACCACGCGCACGACGAAGCCAGTTGTTTTGCCTGCACCGCCCGGGAGATCCTGTCCTCGAGCGAGCCCGCGCGAAACTCCGCTTCTGACGTAGCAATCAGCCGCGGCTCGAGTCGCAGCGCTGACTCAGTCGCGCCGCTCTCCTCGGTACGCGGCAGCGTTCGCTCCCGCGCACCTCCGTCAGGACTCGCATAGATCAGACCCGTCGCGTTTTGCGGCGGTGCCCGTGAAGTCGATCCGGGACTAGTGCGTGGCGCTTGGGACTGTGTCCGGAGCGAATCAACCTGACAACGAGAGAATTTGATGCGAAGATTTCTTCTTTGCGCGGCAGTTCTTGCCAACCCGATGATTGCGATGGCGCAGAATCCGCAGCGCGATTCAGTGGCACGGGCAGACAGCATTGCGCGCGCCGACTCGATTGCAATCGTGCGCGAACTCGAGGCCGAGCAGGCTCGCGACACCACCATCCGGTCACCGGCACAGGCTGGACAGGTGAACGTCAGGCTACTGCCTGATATCAGCGTCGTGGGAGACCTGATCGCGGATCTTTCACCAGAAGGCAGTACTCAGGAAGGCGGCCAGCGATTCGGGATTCGCGAGGTCGAGATTGCCCTTCAGGCCGCCGTTGACCCGTATTTCCGTGGCGATGTCTTTATCGGTCTTTCGGATGAGGAAGGCGCAGCAATCGAGCAGGCATACCTCACCACGACCGCGCTTCCTGGACAATTCGAGGCACGACTTGGCCGCTTCCTCATGCCGGTGGGAAAGCAGATCATGACCCATCGACACGACCTGCATACGATCGAGTATCCTTACGTCGTCCAGAGTTTTTTCGGGCCTGAAGGATCGAAAGGCACCGGCGTATACCTCAGCCGTATATTCGCACCGCTCGGATTCTACCAGGAGATAATCGGCACCGTGGTAGACAGATTCGGTGAGGCGCCCGAGGATCTGATTGCCTCCGAGCCGCCGAATCGGAAACTGTCGGGGCTCGGATATTCTGCTCGCCTCCGCAATTACTGGGATCTCAGCGAAGCTGCCAATATCGAGTTGAGTTTCTCGGGAATTACCGGAATGCGCGAACAACCCCTCGGATTCGCCATAGATGAACTGACAGCGGTGAATCGCAGGCAATCAGTGATCGGTGCCGACTTTACCTACCGTTGGAAACCGCTCCAGCAAGGTCTCTACAAGTCGTTCATCGTTCAGGCAGAAGTGATGCAGCAGCGTAATCCCGAAAGACTTCCGCTCTTCGTCGTCGGCCCCCCCGTTTCACCCGGCAGCGAAGCCGTAACCCCGGTGGGTGATTTCACCGGTGGCTACACTTTCGCGAGATACCAGACTTCGCGCAGGACATTCCTCGGAGCACGATTC
>JBBREF010000225.1:0-4444 GCA_038203205.1 Gemmatimonadales bacterium
GATGTCTTCCGACTTCGCGTCGGTGTGTACCGCGTCCTGTACAGCGTCGACGGAAGTCGGTTGATCGTGATCATCCTGAAGATCGGACATCGAAAGGACGTGTACCGGTGAGCAGCGTGACTGGCCGCACGGCGATGGGCATGAACTCCAGCACCCCGGGCTATGTGCACGTAGAAGGCATCGACCAGCCGGTGGCGCTCATCCGGAGCAATGGCCGACGCGTCATCAAACACAACTGGCGTGGCCTCGGCGGCGGGATCTGGCGTTGAATCGGGAGGAGATTACGTAGAACTTTTATCACCTCGTCTCGACGCCGACAAAAATACTCCGCGACCTGAGGTACAGGAAATCATGCGGTCGCATCGCGTGAGACCAACGGACACCAGCCACGAGCGCCCGGTCGACAGAGAGGTACCACGAGAGCCACGACGAAGCAATCAGACTTGGCCGGCTATTACTCGCACGTTCAAGACTGACGTCTCCTGATACTCCTCCCGCGAGGGCCAGGCCGAACCGCGAGCCTCTCCCAAGCGGTTCGATGACACCAAGGAGCGGGATACCCAGGAAGAGCTCATCCGGCCCTATCCCGTCGCGTGGCCAGCCTCGGCGTGCGAGCGACGCGCCGAGGCTGAGCGAAGCGTACTCCGACTCGCGAATGCGGCGTTCGGCGCCCACCTCGAGAGACTTGAGAGATCGCGGCGTGCGAGCCACGGCTGGGCCACACTGCGGCAGGCAGATAGTGAAGGCCTTCGACACACCACGTGACTGACTTTCGCCAATCCAGTAGGTGGTGGCCTGCGCCGCGAGGACCGCGGGGCAGGCGAGGAGAGCTGACAAGCGGAATGCAATGTGCACAACCTGCCGTACATTTCCACTGGGACGGCGGGGGAGCGTCACGACGTGCTGCATCTAGAAGGTTCCAAACGATCGGCAGTAAACGTTGGCTGCTCCCGCGACGACACCGTGTTCTCCGCAGTCACTTGGTATCTCCTTGTGCAGCGCGTGGGACGCGATGGCGTGCAGCTCCTTGTAGATGAGGGGCACGAGGGCGTCGGCCGCGCCTGCGCGTCCCTCCGACATGGCCTGCACGAGGCGCGTAATGTCGGCGTGGTTGGGGGTGTTCATGTGCGCGGGTGGGACGGCCTGAGCGGTCTCGGACCCGTTCAGCTTTCGTGGCATCGTGACTCCGGGTAGAGGTCAGCTAATGCCTCGTAGACAGGGTTGCTGATAGGCCCGCGCAGCATTGGCGATCACCACGTCGTTCCTCAGCGGCGATACTCTCTGGGTGATACGGAGATCACACGTCAGGCATTCTTCCGGTGTACCCATACTGCTTCAATCGGTGAACCGCCGTCGCACGTTCATTATCATCGAAGAGTGCGTGCCACTCATCTTCGAGAATTACTGCCTCGACCGTCAAGTCGAGGCGTTGCCGCTCCCAGAGCGCGGCGTATCCGTCCGAGACGCCTGATGCACGCAAGAGGATTCGAGCCGTCTCGAGACCTCCGTGATCGTTCACCATCGACAAGAATCGCGCGGCATTGTAGTTGGCATCGGCCTTGGCAGTCTTGTAGATGTCAATCATGCGCTGGTGAAAATCTCGCTCCAGAGCATTGTCGCGAGGGAGTGCGGGTTGGGTACCGTCGCCAAGCACGAGGACGTTAAAGCCGAGCGATTCGAGCTTAACGCGCACGGTAGCATCGCCGCCACTGAAATCAGACGGGCGAAGGGCTCCTTCCGACGGGAACTGGAAACCATGGGCCGCGCCAACGATCGCTTTCGAATCGTAGCGTTTTCCGTCAATCTCCAGAAAGTACTCACGGGCGCGTCCGAATCCGTATTTGTCCAGAAACGTTTCGCGACCAAGTCGATTGAACTCATCAACGGCTTTCTCTACAGCCTGCGCGGACGTCAAATCGGCTAGCGTCATCGAAGCAATGAGGTAGGAGGGTCACCAGACATCAGATTGTGCTGCGTCCCAGGCCTACGCAGCATTCGTCATCGCATACACCATATCCCCCACAAACCGCTTGAACGACTCGTTCTCGACGAACTGTTTGTAGACCTGCGTGTCGTCCGTCAACAGGCGCTGCATCACCTTGGAGAGCGCCTGATCGTGCGCCATGCGCGCGGTGTGCGGGGTATTCTCCTTCGCGTTCCGGTAGGCCGCGTCGGCGGCGACCTTAGGCGCGATGTCTTCGCGAATACGCTTGGCCACCCGATCGGTGTCGGTGAACAGCGTCCCGAACTGATCGTTGAACGTCTTCAGGATGTTGCTCAGGCGATCCAGCTCTGGCTCTGATTTGTGTCCACTTGCATCTGTAGGCACTGGCTCGATCTCCGCATCCGCATCGGCCAGCGCGATCTTCATCACCGCCTTCTTCTCAACCCGATAGCTGTCCATATCGATCGCCTCAAGGATCCCCTTCGCGAGATCTTCCTCCTTGGGAGCAGGCAGCTTCGGTATCAGCAGGTTGAGGAAGATCGACAGCTTCTCCCACTCCGCATTGCTGTAGGAGATCACCGATGAGAGAAAGGCGTACGTGCGACAGAACACCTTTGCCTTGCCCTTGAACTCCACCTGCCCGTCCTCGTCGAGGCTGTCGTTGTAGACCGCGACACAGGGATCAAGGATCGGGTCAAGCGTGTCGCGCTCCGCGTCCGCCAGAAACAGCGCCACCAGCTGCGTCACCTGCTCCGGCGAGTACACCTGCGCGGCATCGAGCGCGGTCTTGAGATCATGCAGCTTGTTGGGATCGGTCTCGTCTGCCAGCAGCGTGGTGCGGTAGTAGTCCTGAAAGGCGAAGGTGATCGCCTCGCTGTTGTTCTGGAAGTCGAGCACGAAGCAATCGTGCTTGCGTGGATGGGCCCGATTGAGCCGCGACAGCGTTTGCACGGCTTTGATATTCGAGAGCGCCTTGTCCACGTACATGGTGTGCAGCAGCGGCTCGTCGTAGCCGGTCTGGAACTTGTCGGCACAGATCAGAAACCGGTACGGGTCAGTCTGAATCTTCTCGGGGATATCGTTGCTTGAAAACCCGTTGAGCGACGCCTCGCTCACCTTAGCGCCGCCGTATTCGTGCTCGCCCGAGAACGCCACGATCGCCTTGTACGGGCTCTTGCGTTCCGCGAGGTACGCGTTGAACGCGTGGAAATACTGAATGGCCCGCTCAATGCCGCTGGTGATCACCATGGCCCGCGCTTCACCGCCGATCTTCCCAGCAGCCATCACCTGCTCATGGAAGTGATCCACCATGATCTCGGCCTTGAGCCGAATCGCGTGATCGTGGCTCTCCACATACCGGCGTAGCTTCTTCTTCGCACGCTTGCTGTCGAACTCTGGATCGTCTTCGGTCTTCTTGACCAGCTTGTAATAGCTCTCCACCGGCGTGTACGCCTTGAGCACGTCAAGGATGAACCCTTCCTCCACGGCCTGCTTCATGGTGTAGCTGTGGAAGGCGCGATGTTTGATCTTGCCTTCGGCGTCTGGCGGCAGCGCCTCGCCGAACATCTCCAGCGTCTTGTTCTTCGGAGTGGCAGTGAACGCGAAATAGCTCGCGTTTGTGAGCATTTTGCGCGCGGTCATGCGCTTCTCCAACGCGGCATTCACGGCGTCCTCGGGGTCCTGCTCGTCCTCGGCACCTGGCTCACCGCCGCCGAGGGCCTCGCTCATGGCCGTCGACGTCTTACCACCCTGGCTGGAGTGAGCCTCGTCGATGACGATCGCGAAGCATTTGGCGCCCTCGGTCGCGATCTCGTCGAGTATGAATGGGAATTTCTGCACCGTCGAGACAATGATCTTCTTCCCCGCTTCGATGAATCGGCGCAGGTCGCCTGAACGCTTGGCGTGCCCCACCGTTGCCCCAACCTGCATGAACTGCTTGAGGGTGGTCTCGATTTGCTTGTCGAGAATGCGGCGATCCGTCACCACGATCACGGAGTCAAATACGTCGCCGCCGTCCGGCTCACCCTCGGTTTTGAGGCCGATGAGCTGGTGCGCCAGCCAGGCGATGGAGTTGGACTTGCCGCTGCCTGCCGAGTGCTGAATGAGGTAGCGCGCGCCCGCGCCGTGGGTGCGCACGTGGTCGAGCGCGTGCCGAACCAGGCTCAGCTGGTGGTAGCGCGGCCACACCTGCTTGCGCTTCTTCTTGCCGGTGCGCGGGTCCTTCTCCTCGACGATCTGCGCGTAGTTCTCAAGGATGTTGGTCAGCCCCGCCGGTGTGAGCACCTCTTTCCACAGGTAGTCGGTCTTGAGTCCGTTTGGGTTGGGCGGGTTGCCCGCACCGTCGTTGTGGCCCTTGTTGAAGGGCAGGAACCACGAGCCCTTGCCGCGCAGCTCGGTGCACATCCGCACCTCACTGTCGTCCACCGCGAAGTGCACCACACAGCGGCCGAACTCGAACAGCCGCTCGCGCGGGTCGCGGTCGCGCTTGTACTGCTGCAC
>JBBREF010000226.1:0-4444 GCA_038203205.1 Gemmatimonadales bacterium
GACGGCACCGGGTTCGGAGATGACGGGACAATCTGGGGGGGAGAGTTTTTCGTCGGGAGCTTAGTCGAGGGCTTCGATCGTGTCGGGCATCTTCGGCAATGCCGCATTCCCGGTGGCGACGCAGCAGCCCGGTTTCCGGTACAGGCTGCCGCGGGTCTCCTCGCCGAGTCGGGGATTGGCGAGTCCGCGACCATGATGCGTGAGCCATTCCTGTTTCCAGAGCGTTATGCGCGCGCCCGCGACCTGCTCGAGGCCGACGTCCGATGTTTTGCGAGCACGTCTGCTGGCCGCCTCTTCGATTCGGTCGCTGCGCTCCTTGGATTCACGCGCGAGTCGAGTCATGAAGGCCAGGCTGCAATGTGGCTCGAGAATCTGGCGCGAAAGGGCAGGGCAACCGTTGAAATGGAGATTCCGTTTGCCGGAGGCGAACTGGATTTTCGGCCAGCCATCGCATCGATCGTGGCAATGCGGCAAAGATCAGTGAATGAGAATGCCATCGCGCGCGCGTTTCATCAGGCCATGGCCGAAGGAATCTCCATGGCGCTCATGTCACTTGCAGACGAGCATTCGGTCGACACAGCAGTACTGTCTGGCGGGGTTTTTCAGAATGACCTGCTGCTGTCTGAGATTCTCGACACGCTCGTACGTTCGGGCATGACGGTGTGGACCAACAACGTCGTGCCTCCGAACGACGGAGGAATCTGTCTCGGACAGGCCGCGATGACCTTGAGCTCACGCTGAACGGAGGATGCCCGGCCCGATGAAGCTGTTGACTGTCGTGAGCTGTCTCGCCGTTGCTGCCTGCGGCACTGACAGTAACAGCGGCACGATGCCAGCCGCAGCTGACAGTCTCGTGATCGGCGCTGGCGCGGATGAGTTCGGCCTCAAAGTCAATCGCGAGCGACTCGGAAGGTATCCACTCAATGCGGGAATTTGCGAGCCGATGCTGCGACTTACACCCGGCTTCGATCTCGAGCCGCTGCTCGCCCATGCGTGGGAGTATAGAGGCGACAACACTTACAGGTTTGCCCTGCTCACCTCTGCGCGGTTTCACGATGGAAGGCCGCTCGATGCGGCTTCTGTCAAGTTCACCCTCGATCAGGGCATCAGGGACCGCACGCAATACAGTTTCCTTGATGACAGCTCAGTCCGTGTTGTTGACGATACCACGCTCGATATCCGCCCAGCGAAACCCAACCTGAGGCTTCTCGATCAGATGGCGCATCTCAGCTACGGAACGATCGCATCTGGAACGAAAGCTCGTGACCATCCGGTCTGCACAGGCCCGTTTCGCTTCAGCGAGTACGTGCCGCGCAGCCACCTTTCCGTCGAGAGGAATGACGCTTACTGGGGCGAAAAAACGAGGCTCTCACGCATCACGTTCCGGTTCATCCCCGACGACAATACGCGTGCCCTTGCCCTGAAGGCCGGCAACGTAGATCTGATTTTCGACGTCAACAGAAGCATCGTCTCGAATCTGAAGGAAACCGACGGCATTCGAGTCGTAGTCTCCCCGCCTGGTGCCGTGATTCTGATGTACATCGCGACACGCGGAACTGCACCGCATACCGCCATGGCGGATCCTCTTGTCCGGCGAGCTGTCGCCCTCGCGCTGGACCGTCGGTCCCTCGTCCGTCAGGTCATGGAAGGTTACGCCACAGAGATTGCCACGGTGAATCCGCCGTCCGTGCTCGGGAATTTTGCCGCGATGGTCAAAGGCATCCCATATGATCCGGCACGGGCGAGGTATCTGCTCGATTCGGCAGGCTGGAAATCAATCGGGCGTGGCACGAGACGAAAGGCAGACCATAACCGAAGATCGGGATCGACTACGGCCAGCCCAACCTTCGCGGCAGAAAACTGCTCACTGACAGCCTCGTACCGTATGAGAAAGCGTGGCGTACGGGTGCCAACGGCGCGACCATGCTGACGACAGACGTGGATCTCGTCATTGGAGGGTCGATCGTGCCGCGAGGGACGTACGTCATTCAGACAATGCCCGCGCGAGCGGGGTGGAAGCTTCTGATCCAGAAGGACATGGGGCAGTCACCGATGGCGGCAGCAATGTCCTACAAACCTGCGAACGATCATGCCCGGGTCGATTTGCGCGAGACGACACTTGCGAGTCCGGTTGAGACACTCAGCATGTGGCTGATTCCATCGCGTGAGCCAGGCAAACCGCGCGGGCAACTGGTAATCGCGTGGGGAACTGTTTCGCTAGCGACCGACTGGACGCTGAAATAGAGCAACCGCGCCAGTTAGTGGCCGTAAAAACTTGCAGGGCACCGATCTCCCGGTGCCCTGCAAGTTTACTCGCCTCAGCTTTAGCGGTTATATAGAACGCGCACGCCGAGCTGCGCGCGCCAGCGCGATAGCAGGCCGGGATCGTCAACGAACGTGGTCGACGGTCCCGTGAAGTTGAACACCGGCGCTCCCGATGAGTTGAACCTCACGAGCGACAATGGAGATGTCGCCGACGCACTGGCAACCTTGCGTACTCCCCAGTCAGAGTTGACGAGGTTTGCGACGTTAAGAATGTCGAGTGTCACCTGGAATCCGTTCGTCTTGCCGCCTCGCCGGAAGTTGATGTCCTGCAGAATTCTCAGGTCGATATTCTCGTACCACGGATTCACGGCACCGAAACGTTCTGCAATCTGCCCGCGGTGCGATTTCAGGTAGTCATCCTGCTCGATGAAGGCGTTGAGCCGGTCCCACTGCTGGGCGGCCGATACATTCTGGCCTCCGCTCACGAGCGGATCCAGCAGCTGTCGCATGGCGCGCAGCGGGTGATCCGCGGGAATCCGATCTTCGACCGAGAGGTAGCTGAACAGGGTAGACTGCGACCGCTGGGAACCACGCATCACGGACTCGCTGAGAGGTTGCGCCAAGCTAAGCAATTCTCGCAAACCAAGGGTTACATTTTCATGAGTTTTTCAGCAGCCTGCTAGACAGTTAACAGGTTGCGATGGCAATTCCGGAGCACTGGCCTGATCATGTGTAGGTTCGCGCTCGTCGCTTCCTCGCAATCTGGAAATACTATCTATACTCGAGAAACGATTACCGAAGCTGCCGTGCCGTTCGTGGACATTGCGGACGTGCGTGCGAGCTGCCGGATCGGCCATGCAACCTTCCTCGACGCGTTTTTTACGCCACGTAAATGAGGCGGCGTCGGGTACTTTTCAGCCGGCGACGCGTTGGTCACCTTTGCGCCAGCTTGCTTCAGCCACTTCTACGAGATGCCAATGAGAAATCGCTTCATTCCACCCGTTGCGCTGGTGCTGGTCGCGCTGGCCGGTTCAGTCTCGACCTCGACCGCGCAAGGCGGCGCGGCACCTGGACCAATCGGCGCATCCTCCGCCGGGTCGGCCGCCGGGACCATCCGCGCCCTCTTTGCCGCCGCCGAACGCGGTGATCTTGCCGCGCTCGATACGCTATACGCCGGCGACAGTTTGACCGTGGTTGAGGGCGCCGGGATCAACCGCGGTTGGGCCGACTATCGCGATCATCATCTCGCGCCCGAGCTGAAGGAGATGAAGAACTTCAAGTATCGGCCATACGATATCGTCGCAAGGACGAGCGGGGACCTGGCGTGGGTCATGTTCAGCTATGGCATTCAGGCTGAAATGGGCACGCGTGCTCTCGATCAGGTCGGCCGGGGCACCGCCATTCTCGAGCGGCGCGGTCAGCGATGGGTCGTGCGGCACACCCAGACCAGCAGTCGCGCGCGGCGCCCGAGTGATCCACCATTTCCGAAATGAGCGCGTAACGCCCGGGTGATTTTCGCCGCATGACCTCCGTCGAGCCTCAATCGGCGCGGGCGGCGGCCAGGACGGTTACAGACCGGTTGACGGCGCTGGCCGACCGGCCCGTCGGCGCTGTGATTCTCGTCGTGCTGGCGTTGCTCGAGGCCACGGTATTTCCCGGGCCGACGGAGGCCATGCTGGTCGCGCTTACGCTCGGCCGCCGCGAGCGGGTCGTGTGGTTCGCGGGTCTCGCGATATTTGCCTCGGTCATCGGCGGAATCGGCGGATATTTCCTCGGGGCAATGGTCTTCAACGACATCGTCCGACCGCTGCTCGACTCGTACGGCATCGCTCAGCACATGGACGCCGTGGCGCGCGTCTACACATCGAATATGCTTGTCGCGCTGGCCACGTCGGGATACACGCCGATTCCCTACATGCTCTACACATCGATGGCCGGCGCGGCGCACCTGCCGCTCGGCACCTTTATCGCTGGGTCGATCATCGGGCGCGCGCTGAAATACGTCCCCATTGCGCTGATCGCGTATTTCCTCGGTCCCCGGGCCCACCGGCTACTGCGACGTTTTGGAATCGTGGGCCTCGTCGTGGTCCTCGCGATCATCATCACGTGGACGTTGCTATAGGCGCCGCACTCTCAGTTGTAAGCTGTGCTACCGACATACTTACCCTAGGGTCTGTCC
>JBBREF010000227.1:0-4416 GCA_038203205.1 Gemmatimonadales bacterium
GATCGTGACCCGCTGAGTGCGTGACCGTGTGCGTAGCGCCTGTGTACATAAAGTTCCCGCTGGCATCCACCGTAAACGTACGCTCCGTGATGTCATCGCTGCTCAACACCACGGTGCCGTTGGGATTTGTCACCTTGAAGAAATAGTCGCCCGCCTCAAGGTTCTGCGGCCCACCGGAAAGGTAAACGTCGGCCTTCAGATGATAGCTATTGCAGTTTGTCGCGCTTCCGCCAGCGCATTCAGCAGGCGGCACAAACGTTGTTCTGATCGACCCCGAAACAGCATTGCTGAAAATACTGATCTTCTCAAAACCTTCGAGCGACGCTCCGGTGGGCGGAGTGATTGTATCCGCATTGCAACCACCGAGCAGCATTGCTGCACCCACAGGCACCGCAAAATACCATCGCCTCATAGAACCCTGCCTCCACTTCGAAAGTTGCCAGCTGCCGCCGGCGTTTCTTCTTCTTCGGAAGCCTGGCGGTCTCCCTCAGTGGAGATCCATAGCTTTGCGGACCGTCCTTGCGAACGGGGTGCCCTTTCGGAAGTGGCATGTCTCGGGAGATTGTGACTGGAAGTTCACAATCTCCCGAGGCGCAGGCATAATATCTCGGTTATGTAACGGCGTCAATCCTCATGTTTGCTTAACATAAGATTTGTGATATCTCTTTTATTCTGACGCAAAAAAGGAGGGCCATCTTATCGATGACCCTCCTTTAAAATGAGTGGGGACGGCTTCCAGGAGGTTGCTGCCTGCCGCCTCCCACGCGGGCAGCGCGCGGGGTTTCGCCGCTACCTTCCGTTGTTCTTGATCGATATAGTCTTCTGAACACTCGACTTTGCACCGTCCGCATCAGTCACAGTCAACTGGACAGTCACTTTGTAATTGCCCTTCTCCGTGTACTCATGGCTCGTCCCCGAGTTCGAGCTCGTCACGTTCGAGCATCCGTCCCCGAAGCCCCAGGCGTAGCTGATCACGCCCTTGTCGTCGCTCGACGAAGATCCGTCGAAGCTGCAGCTTCCCTTCTGGCAGCTGAACGAGAAGTTCGCTGTCGGCGCAACGTTCGTCGGCGGCGGTGGCGGTGGCGGTGGTGGCGGCGCTGGGGCCGGAGCCGGAGCGGGCTCAGTCACGGTGCCGCCGCTGCCATTGACGCGCAGAAGACGATTCACCGTGCCGCTGCCAAGGCTCATCAGGGCGCCGCTCGTGGCGTTACCGACGATCGCCGAGTTGACCGAAGTCGGTGATGCCGACGGATTTGCCTGGAGGTAAAGCGCTGCGGCACCAGCAACGTGCGGGGTCGCCATCGACGTACCGCTCGCCGTGCCCATCGAGTTATTGTCGGTATTCCATGCCGAGTACACGCTGCTGCCAGGTGCGAGAAGATCGAGACACCCGCCCCAGTTGGAGTACGCTGCCTGATGGTCGATATAGGTCGTCGCGCCAACGGTCAGTGCGTTCGGTGCGCTGGCCGGTGAATAGTTGCAGGCATCCGAAGCTGAGTTGCCCGCAGCGACCGCGAACGTCACGCCAGCCGCAATTCCTCGCTGTACAGCGTCATTCAACGCCTGGGAGAACTCGCCTGAAACGCTCATGTTAGCGACCGCCGGAAGGGTGCGATTCGCTACCACCCAGTCAATTCCTGCAACAACACCACTGGTGGTTCCGCTGCCGTTGCAGTCGAGAACACGCACCGCGTGAAGGGTCACACCGCGCGCGACACCGACGGTCGATCCACCAACGGTTCCGGCGACGTGCGTTCCGTGCCAGTGACAACCCTGTGCGCCGTAAGCGTCGTCGATCGACGTGAATGACGCGACCGCGCGGCCACCGAACTGCGTGTGCGAAGTGCGAATTCCGGTATCTATTATGTAGACGCTCACGCCCGAGCCGTCATTCGACCACGAGTATCTCCCGTCGAGCGGAAGCGACGACTGGTCGATGCGATCGAGTCCCCAACTAGCAGCTGACTGCGTGCCGGAGATCTCCATGATCTGGTCCTGCTCGACGTACGCAACCGAAGGATCAGCCGCGATCTGAGCGGCCCGTCCAGCTGACATGCTGGCGGAGAACCCCTTCAGCGCGGCCTTATAGGTGCGGCGGAGCTGGCCCTGTCCATTGAGAAGGCCGTTCGCCTTGCCCGTTACATCGCCGACGTCGCCATTCAAGACGACGATGTACTCGTCCTTGATCGGCGCATTGCCGCTGCGCGCGAAGCGCACGCCCGACTCGGCCGCCACAATCTGGCTCTCGGGAGCCGACATCGGCTCGGCGCATGCTGCGAGGGAAAGGGCGATCAGCGAAAGCAGCACGAGGCCGCTCCTGCTGTACGTCTTCCCGAAGTTCTGGATCGACGACATTGCTTACTCCTCCTGGAGTTCGTTCGGTAACCCGACTAGCCTGGCTGACGGGATTTCCGCCGCTTTAGCCTCGTGGCTTTGCGTCACCGCCTTTCAGCGGTTTTGCCTTTGTCGCGACCTCCTGACGGAGGAGCGAGCAAACCATCAGTTAGTTACTTCTGCCCCCAGACGACCCAGCGTCCGGATGCGTAACAGGCCGGGCAAACAACGCCCGGCCTGTGCTCCCATCATCTTCCAGGCGCGGCCGTTACCCGGCTGCCGACGACCTTATGAAATCGCGATTCATCCGCGTGATCGTGTCGATGCTTATCTCCTTCGGGCACGCCTCCTGGCATTCACCATAAAGCGTGCAGCCGCCGAAGTCCTCGAGCTCCATCTGCTCGACCATCGATGCAACACGCCGGTACCGTTCGGGCTGGCCCTGCGGAAGGTGACCGAGATGACTGATCTTCGCGGCGGTGAACAGCGACGCTGAGGCGTTGGGGCACGCAGCCACGCACGCGCCACAACCAATGCACGATGCAGCATCCATCGAGGCGTCAGCCGCGGTCTTGGGGATCAGGATCGCGTTTGCATCCTGGGCGCCGCCCGTCGCGGCGCTGATGAACCCGCCGGCCTGGATGATCCTGTCGAGCGCATCCCTGTCGACGATCAGGTCCCTGATCACAGGGAACGCCTTCGCCCGCCACGGCTCGATTACTATCACGTCGCCGTCATTGAAGCTCCGCATGTGAAGCTGGCACGTCGCAGTCCCCTTCATCGGCCCGTGAGCCGCGCCATTGATCATCAGCGAGCACGAGCCGCAGATCCCCTCGCGGCAGTCGTGATCGAATGCGATCGGATCCTGACCGGCTTCGGTCAGCCGCTCGTTCACGACATCGAGCATCTCGAGGAACGACATGTCGGGGCTGATATCCGGAGCGTCGTACTCGACCATGCGCCCCTCTTCCGATGGGCCGGCCTGCCGCCACACCCTCAACCGGAGATTCATCACTTGTAGCTCCGCTGCGAGAGCTTCACGTTCTCGAACACGAGCGTCTCCCTGTTGAGCGCGGGCTCGCTTCCCTCTCCCGCGTACTCCCACGCGGCGACGTACGCGAAATTGTCATCATCACGCATCGCTTCGCCATCGGGTGCCTGGCTCTCCTCGCGAAAGTGCCCTCCACACGACTCAGTGCGGTGTAGCGCGTCCCTGCACATCAGCTCCGCAAGCTCGAGATAATCAGCAATGCGGCCGGCCCTCTCGAGCGCCTGGTTGAGCTCGGCGTGACTGCCGGGCACGTTGACGTCGCGCCAGAACTCCTCGCGCAGCTTCGGGATCAACTCGAGCGCCTTGCGGAGCCCTGCATCGTTGCGCGCCATGCCGCAGTAGTCCCACATGATCTTCCCGAGCTCACGGTGAAAGGAATCGACAGTCCGCTTTCCCTTGATCTCGAGGAACCGCTTCGTCTGAGCCGCTATCGCCGCTTCCGCCTCACGAAAGGCGGGATGACCGGTATCCACCTTCTCCGGCCTCGCACCGGCGAGATAGTCGCCGATGGTATTCGGGATGACGAAATATCCGTCTGCAAGACCCTGCATCAGCGCGCTGGCGCCGAGCCGGTTTGCCCCGTGGTCGGAGAAGTTCGCTTCGCCGATCACGTGAAGACCGTCTATCGTGCTCATCAGGTTGTAGTCCACCCACAGCCCGCCCATCGTGTAATGCACGGCGGGATAGATCCTCATCGGAACCTTGTACGGATTCTCGTCGGTTATCCGCTGGTACATCTCGAAGAGATTCCCGTACCTGTCCCTGATGACATTCTCGCCGAGCCGCTTTATCGCGTCGGCAAAGTCGAGGTAGACGCCGAGGCCGCTTTCGCCGACACCGCGGCCTTCGTCGCATACTTCCTTCGCTCCGCGCGAAGCGATGTCGCGGGGCGCGAGATTGCCGAAGCTCGGATACTTCCGCTCGAGATAATAATCGCGCTCCGCCTCAGAAATGTCGTTCGCTGGGCGTTTATCGCCTTCTGCTTTCGGGACCCAGACACGGCCGTCATTGCGCAGCGACTCGCTCATCAA
>JBBREF010000228.1:0-4354 GCA_038203205.1 Gemmatimonadales bacterium
TGCTCGCCAGTCGCCTTCGCGCGTCAAAAGGCGCTAGCCGGTTCTCTTCGGCTGCTCTGTACGTTCGGCAGGCGAGAGGCAAACAAAGTCCCCCGCCACCTCCTCGCGCCGGACGTATGGCTGCGTAGGAACAATGATTCAAGCTCTTGAACGGTGTTGCACTTCGGCGCTGGATTTATGTATATCCAATGTAGATACATCGTTTACAGTTTGGCGGAGGAGGCGCTGATGGTTTCGAAAGTTCAGAAATGGGGCAACAGCCTCGCCCTGCGAATTCCAAAAACGTTCGCAGAAGAAGTCGATCTCGCCGAGGGGTCGAGGGTCGAGATCTCGATCGAAGATGGCCGAATAGTCGTGGCTCCGGCCAAACGGGAATGGAAGCTGAGTCAGTTGGTCGCAGGCATCTCACCTGCCAACACGCATGGTGAGATCGTGTGGGGTAAGCCGGCAGGCTCGGAAGCCTGGTGAGTTCTGCGGCGACGAAACGTGCCTACGTCCCGGATCGCGGGGATGCGATATGGCTGACCTTCGACCCGCAAGCCGGCCATGAGCAGTCCGGACGCCGGCCCGCAGTCGTGCTCTCTCCTCGGCAATACAACGCAAAGGCCGGCCTCGCGATCCTGTGCCCAATCACGACGCAGGTAAAAGGCTACCCTTTCGAAGTTGCTGTCCCGAAGGGACTGACCGTGTCAGGCTCGATCCTGGCAGATCAGGTTCGAAGTCTCGACTGGAAAGCGCGTCGCGCTACCCGAATTTGCAAAATTCCTGATGAGGCTATGGACGAAGTTCTGGGAAAGCTTTCTGTACTTATTCAACCCGTGCCCTGACTCCTACGAACCACCCATTGTCGTAGCGGCTGAATGCGATAGCCCTTCCCGCAGTCTTCTGGAAAATGAAACGGAATTCCGGATACTCCGGATCCGCCCATTCCTCCCCGCCCTGGTAAAGCAATGGAATTGCGGGGCCGTTTGATCCGACACGCGACAGGTGAAGCATCCCGTCGCGTACACTCATGAGAGATTGAACAGCAGCATCCGCATACGTGCCTGCATACACGCTCGAATCGGTCGCGCTCAGTTTGAGATCTGTCCGCCGCGCTGTTGAAATTCCGAGAACAGTCCTCGCGATTCGGCCTTCAAGGTCGATCGCCGAGATGGGGATCTCCTCGTGCTCAGTGTTCATGAGCACCACGACGATGAGCGAGTCGCGCGGATAATAAGCGGCGGCTGCACGGGTGCTCCGTGCCGATCCGGTATGCCCAACTTTCGGGTGGGTTCCGATCGCTCCAAGGCGCAGACCAAGTCCATAATCCGCGCGAACACCGTTCGATAGAACAGTCGGTTGTGCCATCTGCGAAAAGGTTGAGGCGCTAACGACGCGGCCGCCGACAAGCGCAGACACAAGCCTCGCAAGGTCCGCCGCGCTCGAGTACATCCCTCCCGCCGAGTAGATGCCGGGCAGGTCCCACGCGCTGTCGTGCGTGAACTTCGATTCGCTCAGGTAATAGTTCAGCGTGACATCGACGCCAGGTGGACGCGCTGGCTCGACAAACGTCGCCGTGAGACCAGCCGGCTCGACAATCTCGCGGCGAATGAATTCATGGTACGGCAAACCCGAGACCTTCTCGATGACGTAGCCGAGGAGGTGGAATCCGGTGTTGTTGTACATCCACTGAGTTCCGCCGGGTCGGGCCGGCGTTTCCTTCAGAAAGTCGAGCACGAATTCGGGCGTGATCGGTTTCTGCTCTGTCATCCACTGCTGAATCGCCCGGCGCTCGTGATCAGGCATGCCCGACGTATGGTTGAGCATCTGGCGGATCGTTACGGCGGGAGCGGCGATGTCGGGCCGATACGTTGAGAGTGGAGCATCGAGTTCGATGCGTCCCTGCTCCACCAGTTTCATGATTGCGATCGCAGTGAATGTTTTTGTTATCGAGCCGATCCGGAATGCTGTTGTATCCGACATCTGCCGACTCGTGCTCACGTCGGCAACACCATACCCTCGGCTCACCAGTGTCTTCGATCCACGCTTCACGACTATCGACATGCCCGCGACGGGGATTGCCCGGATCACGCTGTCGGCAAGCCTGCCGATCTCCGCGACTGACGCCGAATCGTTTTTCGTCAAGGCGATGGCTTCCGTATTCGCAAGCGGAGGTGAAATGCAGGCCGCGCTCATCGCCAGGAGAATGGCAATTCCGTGGGACGTGTTGACCGCCCAGAACGGCTTCACCTTTGTCCTTTCCACGACTTCAGGCTGCGAACGTCAACATCGTCCTGCTTTCTTCCAGTAGCTGATTTGTTAGCAATCAATTCAGCCCTCCCTATCACCTTCATGCGCTGCCCTCCGAGGACCGCCTGCGACGCGCCTCTCCACACCTGCTGAAAGGTCACGCCGTCGATTCCATTCAGCAAATCAATGCGATAGGGAGACTTGCCGAACTGCGTCACGATATCCGGTGTCATGAGCGCGACCTCGTCAATTACAAGGGATGGCGCTCCGAACTCCTCAAGAGCAGCACATAGTCGACGGACGTTCGCACGAGTCGGCCGGTACAGGAAGTCGATGTCGCCCGTGGCTCGCACAACCCCATGGAATGCGAGGGCGTAACCACCTACCAGCACGCAATCCACCTTGTGCGTGTTGAGGCAAGCAATGAAGTCGAGGAAATCAGCGTACAAGACGTCGTTGCTCTCCCCCCGCATATTCCCCACCTACCGCTTCGCCAACGCTTTCGACACTGAGAACGCCTGCCTCGAGACCCGCGACGCCGCAGACAATCGGCCGACGCTCGATCGATCGGGATTCAGCGGGTCAGCCTCCTTCCTGAGCGGGACATGCCGGCCGGTCCAGGTGCGCCGCCGCCGCGAGGCCCGCGCAGCGCGTTGAATTGCGGCGCTATTCGCATCCCCAATTTCCGCTGTAGTACCATCGGGGGCGTTCGCGGAAATCGTGACACCAACCAGGTTCAGCAACTTCAGCGTGGACTCCAGGCTCACATTAGGCCGCTGCCCACGCTCAACCTCGGCGACAAGGCGAGTGCTGACATCTCCGCGCCTTGCGAGCTCTTCCCTGCTTAGCCCCATCTGCTTTCGGGCAAGCTTCAGAAGTTCACCAAGAGTGGCCGACAACATTGGTTCCCCGTGTGTGTGGAGACTCTGAAAATAGCCAAGTGAGCGAGGCGCAACAACCCCTTTATGTGCTAGCCATTTATGTGCTTTTACGGCAGGCGCAACCGAATCCATATTGGATTGTGATCGCTCAGCGACCGGGGGACCCGATGCGTGCCAACGCCCGCCGGCGTCACCATGACGAGCCCGCGCAGGAAGAAATGATCAAGGCGGCCGAATGAGTTGCTGGCCGGGATGGTATCGGTCGGCCAGAAGTACCCAGCCTCGCGCGCGATCCGGCCGATGTCCTTGCTGTTCATGTCGCCGCCGATAATGACCAGCGGATACCGCACCGCATCATCGAGGATGCCGCCCAGCTGTGCGACTCGCCCTTTCCATCCGAGATCCGCCGGCGTGCCGAAGTGCGTGGAATATACGCGAATGCTTTGAGCACCAAACTTTACGGTGGCGGCAGCAGCGATGCGCTGGGTCTTTGCGTATCGCGACCGCCCTGGCAGAATGAGTTTCGCGTCGTCGGAGATTGGCCAGCGCGAGAGGATCGCGTTGCCGATGTCGCGCTGCATGATTCGATTGTAGATCGCAGGGTAGTACACGAACCGCATATGGAGCGAGTCCGCGAGAAGCTTCGTCGCGGGAGCCGTCATCTCCTGGAGAAGTATGATGTCGGCGCCACGCAGCCGGGCCGCGGTCTTGAGGACGTGCGCTGCCCGGCCCGTCTCCTTTGCGTATTCGATATTGAAAGACACAACGCGCAGCGTGTTACCCCTCGGCGGAGTGTCGACGATGCGGGCCGCGCCAGCGTATCTGGGTGAAACGGGATCGACGTAGTTCCGGCCCGGCCAACACGCGACGACGCCGAGAGCCAGGATAAATCCAGCGAGTGTACGAACCATGGGAAGTGATACCCGGCAGCGGACGCAGATGAGCCGAAACGGCGCGCTTTTCCGTAATTAAAGACATAGCGCGGACATCGACAGCGTGTTTCACCCGCAGTCCGATGCCGTTTCAATATCAAAGTTCACCCTACCGACATGCACGAGGCTGCAATCCCATGAACACTCCAGCTCGCCGCAATATTCAGCTCCCGCTCTTGTTCGCCGTTGGCATGGTGATCGTCACAGCTGCACCATCTACTGCCGAAGCGCAACTCGGGTTTGGCCGGGTTGCAAATTTGCCTTTCTCGGGTGGCGTCACGGTCATCAACAACATGAAGCCGACGCAAA
>JBBREF010000229.1:0-4273 GCA_038203205.1 Gemmatimonadales bacterium
CCTCTTGCGGAGCTGGGAATTCTCAAAGAATACCTGGCACCGATCGGGCCCGCAGTCGTGTACTGGCTGTTCTACGAAGGCAACGACCTCATCGACCTGATGTCGGAACGCAGGACGATTCTCCGCCGGTACCTCGAGCCCGATTTCAAACAGGATCTCATAAGCAACCGCGCGAGTATCGACGAAAGCATGAAACTTTTTGCAGACTCAGCGATCACTGCATGGGTGCCGCCGTCGACACGAGATCGACTCTACGAATTCGCTATCCTTCGCCGGCTCCGCACCGCGACAGGGATGTTCGCTGCTCAGCAAGAAACTGAAACGCGCGACGAAAGCGCGGAGCTCGCGCTTCTCGCCGAAGTACTCAACGCTGCGATGCGCGAAGCGGAGACCTGGGGCGGCCAAGTACGTCTCGTTTATCTGCCGGAGCGGAGGCGATTCAACGAGTCCACACGCGCCGTGACGGGGGAACATCACGATCCGCTTGAAGTGCAACGCGCAGTACTCGCGATCGCCAGTGGAATTGGAATGCCGGTCATCGACGTCGCCACCGCATTCTCCGAAGTCAGTGACCCGCGCTCACTCTGGAATAACCGGCGCTACCACTACAACGCCGAGGGCTATCGCGTCGTGGCCGATGCCATTGCTGATGACTTCGTGAGTATGAGGTCGCGCCGCGACACATCGAACACTGTGACGCGCGCGCCGCGCGATGTCCGCTGAGTCCGGCTCATGTACAATCGAAGGTCGAAGCTCTGAACCGGACGTAGCAGCCCCTTCGCTTCGGCGTCGGCGACAGCATCCTGCATCGCTTTCCCGCCCCTGTAGAATGTCCAGTCCCGTTCTTCGTAGATGACAGTGCGGTATCCTTCGCGCTCGAGAAGCTCTTGCAGCGCCGCGCCGTCGATGACGTTGAACCAGTCGACTCCGCCGCCGATCCACGGATCTGCGCGACGATATGGCCGTTCCAGATAGTATGTCATTCCCGATGACACGATCACGAGCGCTTTCGCGTCGCGAGCTGTATTGCGATTCACCCAGTCGTACACAGGATGGAACCATGTGTGAGCGTGATACTCCCGCTCGTTACCTGTAACGATGTACTTCAACGCATCCCGCGACACGAATGTTGTGACAGTCACGGCCGCGACCATCGCTACCTGCGCCAGCCGCCGTGAGGCGATCCGCGGTTCTCCCTGCCCGACGAGATAGTAGCCAACGGTCAGCGCAGCGACGGGCAGCATCATGAGGGCGAACTTCGGGTAGAGTAGCGGCTGCATCATGAACCAGAGCCCCAGGAACACTGCCCCGAACGCAGAAAGCCGCTTTACCTCGCGATTCTTCGAGAACAGAAACGCGATCACAATGACCACGATCACCAGCGCCACAGGAAACAGCCTCGGCCACGTAAGCAGGTTCCACATTGCGGCGCCGACTTTATCCGGTGCCCAGCTCCCGGTGAGCGACCGGCCGTAGTACCACGCGACGAGATTTGCGTATGAACGCTCTGCATCGTCTCGCCCGATCATCAGCGGCCACACAGGATTGCCGAACCACTTTGCGTTGGCGAGATAAAACGGCGAGGCCAATACGAGCGCGCCGAGCCCCCCAAGCGTCGCGCCGATTGTGAGCTGCCGCTGCGCGCCGTGCCTGCGGATCGCAAAAAGAAATACCAGCGTCGCCGCAAGTCCCACCGCGACAGCCTGGTACCGGCTCTGGATCCCGATCCATGCCGCAAATCCGAATGCGAGCGCCTCGGTAAACGTCAGCTTCTCGGCACGAACGAGCAGCAGCGAGATCACGAGCACGACGAGCAGCGAATAGGGGTCAGCCCCCGCTTCGGTGAACGTCCTCACGACGAACGGGTGCAGCATCAACAAGAAAGGGATCGCTATCGCGATTGGACTCGCACCGGCCTTCCGCAGCACGCGAATCAGCGATGCGCCTATGACGAGCCAGAGAACAACGCTAAGCATCTGCGAACCCTGAGCGATTCCAAGCAGCTCGAACGGCAGAAACGAAAACGTCCAGCCGAACGGCAGGGCGAAATGGAAATCGGGAATGCCGGCCCACCGACCCTCGATCGCGATGAGCCTGATATGCGCGAGATGATACCGCATCGCGTCGGCACTTCGCGGAGGCGCCATCGCCGACAGCCACATGACGCCTGATGCAACCGCGATCGAGATCTTCATCACTGGCGCGCCCCGGAGATCGCGGAAAGCACCAGCCGCGTTACGCAGCGTCGCAATCGCGCGGGCTCGCCGAGCTGCTATTGCGCCAACGCATACGACGCCCGTCACGATCGTTCCGCCAACAACAAATCCGGCCAGCGAAAATACGGCGAGAGCAAAGCCGGTGAGTCCGGATCCGATCAATATCCGGAGCGGAAGGGCTACGACATCGTCGTCAGTAATCCGGCCAGAAAAAATGACGCCAAGCGCGACCCAGGCCGAGACGATAAATGAGGTCAGGAGGGTCGCCGCCAGTCCCTCCATGAGGGGCATCAGGCTCAACCCGCCATCCCGAGAAACACCACGACGAGCCCTGGCTCCAGAACCCCTCCTTTATGGGGACACATGCCGCTATCATCACGGCACCCGCCAATACAAATTTGGGCGATGCCGAACGCGCCCTCCAGCAAAGCTTCAGAGACCCGCAAGCGCGCCCTCATCTGCGGCGTTTCCGGGCAGGACGGCGCATACCTCGCGCGACACCTCCTCGCGCAGGGTTACGAGGTCATCGGCACCTCACGCGACGCACAAATCTCCTCGTTCAGAAACTTCAAGAGACTCGGTATCGATGGGAAGGTAGCAGTCGAATCGATGGCCACAACAGATTTCCGCAGCGTATTCCAGGTTCTCAGGAAAACCCAGGCCGACGAAGTCTACAACCTGGCGGGCCAGAGCTCGGTCGGCCTCTCCTTCCAGCAACCCGTCGAAACCCTCGAAAGCATCGCACTCGGCACATTGAATCTTCTGGAGGCAATACGCCTCGTCGACCGTCCGATCCGCTTCTACAACGCAAGCTCGAGCGAATGTTTCGGTGATACCGGGGGCGTAGCCGCAACCGAGATGACGCCGTTTCGCCCGCGCAGTCCATACGCCGTTGCAAAGGCAGCCGCGTTCTGGGAAGTCGCGAACTACCGCGAGGCTTACGGGCTCTTCGCCTGCTCGGGCATTCTCTACAATCACGAGTCCCCGCTGCGACCTGAGCGATTCGTCACGCGCAAGGTCGTCGCCGCCGCCTGCCGCATCGCCGACGGCAGCAAGGAAAAGCTCCAGCTCGGCAACGTGGAGATCGAACGCGACTGGGGATGGGCACCGGAATACGTGGAGGCGATGTGGATGATGCTCCAGCAGCCGGAGCCTGTGGACTATGTGATTGCGACTGGACAGGTGAATTCGCTGGCCGAGTTCGTGGAGCTTGCGTTCAGTGGAGTGGGGCTGGCGTGGCGGGATCATGTTTCGCTCGACAATTCGCTGCTCAGGCCCACGGACTTGAGGCGGGGACTCGGCGACCCCTCGCTGGCTGCTAGTGAGCTTGGGTGGACAGCCAAGTCGAAGATGCCGGATGTCGTTAGGATGATGATCGATGGCGAACGAACCCTTGCCGGGGGCGCCGGTGTCTGATCGCAACCACGCGGCCTCTGCTTTGCACAATATGGGCTTTTATATATGAGCCAACTCACTGGAGAAGGCGCGCCTCTCAGCTGTTCTGTTGTCATTCCAACTTCCGGCAGGCCTGCGGAGCTTGACCGTTGCCTTGCGGCCATCGCGAACCAGGATTATCCAGCCTTCGACGTCATCGTCGTCGACAACACGAGCGGCGACCCCGAAACGGAAGCGGTCGCGCGTAAGTGGAAAGTCCGCTACGTGAAGGAGCTGAAGCGTGGCCTATGCCGTGCGCGCAATCGTGGTGCGCTGGTGTCCGGAGCCGACATCGTTGCGTATCTCGATGACGATTCGGTCCCGGAGCCTGCATGGCTCTCGGGCCTGGTCCTCGAATTTGTTGACCCAATGGTAATGGGTGTTGGTGGCAAGACGATCCCGCTCCGTCTCGAAACAGAATCAGAGAAATTGTTCGCAAACTTTCGCGGCACCGCTTATAACCGCCCTGCCCCGCTCGTGGTCGATCGCGAAACGCCATACTGGTTCGAGATCTGTGGATTCGGCGGAATCGGCGCCGGCTGCAACATGGCGGTGCGGCGGGCTGCATTCGAAGTGTGGCCAGGCTTCCACGAGCGCACGGACCGCGGCACGCCGGTCTACGG
>JBBREF010000230.1:0-4231 GCA_038203205.1 Gemmatimonadales bacterium
CACCATTACATCGCGCCGCTCGCGATACTCGAGCGCCATCTCATTGTAATACTCGGGGCCGAACGCCATTCCGATCGCACCGGCTGCCTGAAGTGGCGCAGGTGCGCCAACGGTGAGGAAATCGTGAACCTTCCTGATCGGCGATGTCATCTCTGCCGGAGCGATCGCATATCCAAGCCGCCATCCCGTGCAGCTGAACGTCTTCGACAAACCGGAGATGGTCACGGTGCGTTCGCGCATTCCCGGCCACGTCGCAAGGACATGATGTCCGCCTGCATACCGGATGTGCTCGTAAATCTCATCTGTGATCGCGATCACATCGTACTTCTGGCAGAGCTCGGCGATCAGCGAAATCTCATCGCGCGTGAAGACGCGACCTGTTGGATTGTGCGGAGTGTTGACGACAATCGCGCGGGTCTTGTCGTTGAACGCGGCGCAAAGTTTGTCAGGGTCGAGCTTCCAGTCGATGCCTTCGAGAGGAACGAAGACCGGTTTCGCGCCGGCGAGAATTGCGTCAGGTCCATAGTTCTCATAGAAGGGCTCGAACACGATGACTTCGTCGCCCGGATCGATCAGCGCGAGGAAGACGGCCGCCATCGCTTCGGTTGCGCCGCAGGTGACCGTGATGTCGCGTTCCGGATCCACCTCCATGCCATACCAGCGCCGGTACTTCTCGGCGATCGCCAGCCGAAGCGCTGGAGTTCCCCAGGTGATTGCATACTGATTGATGTCGCCGTGAATCGCGGCGCACGCTGCGTCCTTCATCGGCTCGGGCATCGGAAAATCCGGAAAGCCCTGCGCCAGGTTGATCGCACCGTGCTGGTTGGCGACTCGCGTCATCTCGCGGATGACCGACTCGTTGAAAGTCGAAGCTCTATGAGCGGTTTTGATCATTCTGGGGGTGGATGGGTGAGGGTAAACCTACAGGCCCGTTTCACTTTGCGTGAACCAGACAGGGGAGACTTGCAAATTGACCGCGACGAGCATATATTATGATATATATCACGCCAGAGGGGCTGCGTTGGACCAGGATTTCAAGAAAGCAAGCCTTTTCATGAACGGTCGCAGTCAGGCAGTTCGACTTCCAAAGGAATTTCGATTCGAGGGTACTCACGTGTATGCAAGAAAAGAGGGAAACAGGGTGATTCTCAGTCCCGTCGACGACAGGTGGGAGCGTTTTCTCGCGGCGTTCGGTTCCGCGCCGGACTTTCCCGAGCGTGATGAGCCTGCGATGCAGGAGCGCCCCGAGGTGGACGGTTGGGCTGATGTACCTGATTGACACGTGCATCTGCGTTTCAATGCTCAGGGGAACATCGGCCGGGATACCAAAACGCTTTCGAGCGGCGATGTCCAGAGGCGTAGCCGTGTCGTCGATCACTGCGGCCGAGCTTCAGTATGGGCTCGCGAAGAATGACGGGCGCGAGAGCAATCGACGCGGTCTCGAGAATCTGTTCGCGTCGGTTCAGATTATTCCGTTCGGTGCGCATGCAGCAGAAGCGTATGGCATCGTCCGGAATTATCTCGAGAGGCGAGGCACAATCATCGGGCCGTACGATCTCATGATCGCTTCACACGCTATCGCTGAGCATGCAGTGCTCGTGACCAATAACATGCGTGAGTTCAGGTGGGTGCCGACGCTCGAGTTGGAAGACTGGACCTGAACTGCTGCGCGATCAGCGCCCGCCGAGTTTTGCCAGTGCGACCCTGATCAGCTCGGCGGCAGAGAGTCCGCTGCCACCTGAATCGAGTGCGGCCCGCACGCCCTTCTCGGCGTCGGCATTCGTGTAGCCAAGTGAGACGAGCGCACGCAATGCGTCTTCGGAGGCGCCCCCCGTTGTGCGCGGCGTTCCTGGTTCTTCCCCACCAATTGAGTCGAGTTTGTCAGCGAGGTCGAGTATCAGTCGCTCGGCCTTCTTGCGGCCGACGCGCGGCACACCCTGAAGAGTGGGAATATCCTTTTCCTGAATTGCGCGGACGAGTCGCGGCGGGGAGAGTGCGGACATCAGACCAAGCGCGAGAGCGGGACCGACTCCATTGGCGGTAAGAAGTTTCTGAAAAAGCCGGCGCTCGAAAACGCTCGCAAAACCAAACAGCTGCCAACCGTCTTCTTTCACCACGAGATGTGTGTGCAGGGAGATTTTCTCCCCCTGCTTGGGAAGAGTCTCGAAGACGCCGAGCGGGATCTGGAGCTCGTACCCGACCCCGCCGGCGGTCATGATCTCGACGCGGTCGATGTCCTTCGTAGTCAGGGTGCCGACTATGTGAGAGATCAAGGACGATTCCGGACTGCGGACGTATTGCGGACTGCGGACTGCGAACTGAAAACGGATTCCGCGCCCACCGCGGACGGTATTGGTCGGGCGCTCAGGCAGTGCGCGAGTGCAGCGGCAACGCCGTCAGACGCATCGACGGGCTGCGGAGGCGTCTTCAACCTCAGCAGCCGCATCACCATGAACTGCACCTGCTCCTTCGTCGCCGCGCCAGTTCCAACTACAGCTTTTTTTATCTCGGCAGGTGGATACTCGGCAATGACGATCCCGGCATCGGCGCCAGCGAGCAGGATGACACCTCTTGCGTGGCCGAGGACAATCGTAGTCCGGACATTCCTTGCATAGAAAACATCCTCGACAGACATGGCGTCCGGTCTGTGCCGCTGGATCAGCTCGACGACTCCGGCATGAATTTCCTTGAGCCGATCCGATAGCGAATCACTCGGTTTCGTCCTGATGACTCCGCACTCGAGAAGCTGCGGCTGCCCCATCCGCTCACCCCTGACAACGCCGTATCCTGTTACTGCTGTACCGGGATCGATCCCGAGAACTATCAATGGGCCTCTGTGCGCAATTGTCTGTGCTCTGTGTACTCTGTGTGCTGTTGTCTGCGTACTCTGCTCTACTCTGTTAACTCTAGTTCACAGTTAGCCGCCACCTTCTGCACATCGTCAAGATCTTCGAGCTCCTCGAGCAGCTTCACCAGCGACTCCGCCGCTGACCCCTCGATTGTCACGAGGTTCTTCGGAATGTGCGCTATCTCGGCCTCGCGGATCTCATAGTTTTTCGCCTCGAGTGCGCTGCGGACTGCGTGCATCTCGAGCGAGTCGGTCGTGATCTCGTAAGTCTCATCCTCGAGCTTGAAGTCCTCTGCACCTGCGTCGAGTGCCGCCTCGAGTGCCTCGTCCTCGGGATATTTCGATGCGTCGAGATAGAGCAGGCCCTTTCGTTCGAACATCCACGACACCGAGTTTGCTGCGCCGAGGTTGCCGCCGCCCCGCGAGAGCTTGTGGCGGACTTCGGCAACCGTGCGATTTGCATTGTCGGTCATCGCGAAGATCAGGATCGCGACGCCGCCGGGGCCGTAACCCTCGTATGTGATCTCCTGATATTCCACGCCCTCGAGCTCGCCGGTCCCCTTTTTTACCGCGCGCTCGATGTTCTCCTTCGGCATTGACGCCGCTTTTGCGGCTTCAATTGCTGTGCGAAGACGCGGGTTTCCCGCCGGATCGCCGCCGCCGAGCTTCGCGGCCATCGTGATTTCACGAATGAGCTTCGTGAAGTGTGCACCACGCTTGGCATCGGTAGCTGCCTTGTAGTGCTTGATCTGCTTCCACTTGCTATGACCAGCCATGTCGAGTCGAAGATGTGTTAAGGAAAGGCGAAATCAGCGGCGGAACCATTGGCACGATCATCTTCCCCCCAGGCTTTGAATCTCGTCAGCGAGTTCCGCGAGTTCCAATGCGGACCCCGAATCGAGTTGTGATCCGACAGTCGCGCGAAGCACCCGGAGCGCATCGGCTGACGCTCGCCGATTGCCGCTTGCGATTGCTTCTATTGCGGCGAGAGCGGCAGTCCGTCCTGCGGCGGGTACCGCAAGGGAAGCAAGCCAATGACGAGTCGCGACGGCTCGCGCCGTTGCGTCCCCCGGAGCCAGCATGACCGGTGGCAGCAGTCCGGCTCCCAGTCTTGCAACCGCAAAACAAGCAAGGGCGATCTCGCGGTCCCCGCCGAGCGAGGCGCGCCCGGCGTGCGAGGCCAGGGCGCGAAAGCGGAAAGCCGGCGTTGCCAGCGCAAAGGGAGGAAGTTGCCCGATCACAATGTCAATCTAGGCATGGTCCGGACACCCGGCTACATTCACGAAACCAATGGCACAGACCCCCAAATCCATCCTCTGGGTCGACGACGAAGGCGAGCTTCTCGAGTCGCACCGAATCTTCCTGCGCTCCAAGGGCTATGAA
>JBBREF010000231.1:0-4224 GCA_038203205.1 Gemmatimonadales bacterium
TGTCGAAGGCGACGGCTGACTCGCTGGCCCGGATGTTATCGCCGGAGCACTGATCTGTGATACTGCCGGTGACGCATGTGCAGCCTCAGGCGGCAGGATCTTGAGCCGAAGAGGCGACCACACGGCGATTGCCGGGACTACGAGCAGTGTGCTGAGCGTTACAAGCCACACAAGGTGGCGCGCCCCGGCAGACGCCTTCTGCATGGCCACGGTCATTCCCAGCGCCGCGACAAGGATCACTGTCGCTTTCAACAAAAGCAGCAGCATCGATCCGCTCGGTGCCGAAATCAGAGTCAGCCCTTCGATGAATGAGGCTGGCATATAGCTATCTCCCGCCTTGGCGGGCGCGGCTGATCTTCGCGCGGAGTCGCTCGATTTCTGCGTCGCCGATGTCGACGTCGGACATCCGGAGAAGTGCCGTCACCGCCTGCTCAGGCGAACCGGCGAAGTACGTGCGCACGACGTGCGCAAGCATGTCCTCGCTCGCGCTCTCGGTCGACTCAGCCGGATAATAGACATATCGCGGCCCGTCTTCCTTGTGCTTGATGAGCGTCTTCTCGCCAAGGATGCGCAGCACTGAACGTACGGCGGAGTAGGTCGGAGGATCGGGCAGATCACCCATGATCTCCGCGACCGTCGCGCCTTTTCGACGGTGCAGTATGTCCATTACCTGTCGCTCGCGACGGGATAGTGCCGGGGCTTCGGGCATCTTGTTCATCGTTTTAGTCCTTGAGGGGTCACTGCTGAAAAATCAGCCGTGCTGAATTTTCAACAGCGAGGCGATATTGTCAAGGGGTAATTTCTGACACCCCTAATCCAGCGGCTCCAGGTTCGCGACTATCGACTCCCTTTGCTGCTCGAGAAACGGGGGAAGCGCGACCTTTTCCCCGAGTGTTGCCCTGTCTTCATCGACCCCAAAGCCGGGCCCGTCGGTAGCGATCTCGAACAGGACGTGGCCGGGCTCCCTGAAGTAGAGACTCCTGAAGTAGAACCGATCGATCTTGCCGCTGTTTCGTACCCCGAGAGAGTTGAGTCTCTCCGCCCACAAGTGATACTCGGCCTCGTTGGGCGTGCGGAAGGCGACGTGATGCACGCCGCCGGCGCCAAGGCGAGCGCGCTCAATCTGCGGTTCCACCGCCACGTGCAGCTCAGCATGCGGCCCGCCTTCGTGCATCTCGTAGACATGTACGGTGTGCGGATATTCGCTGCTTTCGACGTACTCGCGTGCGTGCTGCATCGCCATGACTCGAGTGAGGATCTCGTCCGTCGGCCCGAGCTGGGGGACACTCATTATTATCGGGCCCAACCCTCTGATCTGGTGCGCCGCCGGTACCGGGCTGGCGTCCCAGGTCACAGGGGCGTCGCCAGCCCCGCCGTCGTCAATCAGCGTCAGCCGCTGTCCTTCACCGTCTTCGAAATCGAGTGATGCCCGTGCGTCCCGAACAATGACGCCGTTGTGCGGCAGGCGGAGTTCCGTCAGGCGATCGGCCCACCAGTCGAGGGACTCGCTCCCGTTAACTCGCAGGCATGTGCCCGTTATCGCATTGGTACCTCGGCGCTCCGGCGACATGCTCCAGTCGAAGAACGTGAGATCGGTACCGGGGGATCCCACGGCGTCAGCATAGAAGAGATGGTAGGCGCTAACGTCGTCCTGGTTGACGCTTCTCTTGACGAGCCGCATGCCCAGCGTGCCGGTGTAGAAGCGCAGGTTTTCGCGGATGCTCGCGGAAACCGCCGTCAGGTGATGAATACCGTGAAGCTGCATGTCGCCGCCCCCCAACTGTTAGATTGCCAATCTGCAAACAAGGGCCTGACAGGGCGAGGAGCAAGGCATGAATAGTCTAAAAATATTGGTCGTCGGGTGTGCGGTCGCGGCGCTCGTCATGGTTGCTTCAGCGGGTGCGCAGAATCCGGCCGCAATTCAGCCCCCCGGCCGCGTCGCCCAGCCGCCGCTTCCCCCAGCCGAGCTGGAAATTGGTCGCATCGCACCCGATTTCACGGTTTCGGTCGCAGACTCCGCGGGAATCAGGGGAACGCCAGTTAGGCTGAGCGATCTCAGGGGCAAGGTTGTCGTGCTCGCCTTCTACCCCGCGGACAGGTCGTCGGGCTGCACGTTCCAGATGACGAAGTTTCGCGACGAATACGAGAAGCTCTTCGGCAACGAGACGGTTGTGCTACCCATTTCCGTCGACAGCCTGTCGACGCATGCGTCATGGGCAGCCGAGATGAAGTTTCCCTTTGCCCTCGGCTCAGACACTGATCTCGCTATCGCGAAGCAGTACGGATCGACCGCGCCTGGCAGAACAAGCTCGACGCGTACCGTGTTCGTCATCGGCAAGGACGGCAGGATCCTCTGGATGAGCCTCCGTTTCATCGCGTTGAATGAAGGCGCGTATGCCGAGCTCGCGGAGGCGGTGGCCAGGGCGAACTGACCGGAATGCGACACCTTGCCTCAGACAACTGGTCTGGTGTCCATCCTGAAGTGATAGCGGCTCTGGCTGCTGTCAACTCCGGGCATGTTCCGTCCTACGGCGCGGATGAATACACCGCCGGCGCAATGCAGAAGCTCAGCGCTGTTTTCGGCGAACGAGCGCGTGCCTTCTTCGTTTTCGGCGGGACAGCATCCAACGTCCTTGGGCTGCAAAGCATCACGCAGCCATTCAACTCAGTGATCTGCGCCGAGACGGCGCATATCTACACGTCGGAATGTGCGGCGGCGGAGAAGCACATCGGGTGCAAGCTGTCACCGGTTCCGACTGGCGACGGGAAGATCGACCGTGACGGGATCATGCGTCACCTTCAGGGATTCGGCGATGCGCACAGCGTGCAGCCGGCCGTGGTTTCGATCGCACAGGCGACGGAGTACGGCACCGTGTACAGCCCCGACGAGATACGGCTGATATCGGCGTTCGCGCGCGAGCACGGATTACGCCTTCACATGGACGGCGCGAGGCTCGCAAACGCCGCAGCTCACCTCGGAGTTTCACTCCGTGATATCTCCGGCGATGCGGGAGTCGATGTTCTGTCGTTCGGGGGTACCAAGAACGGACTCATCTGCGGTGAGGCAGTTGTCTTCTTCGATCCTGACCTCGCGCGGAACTTCGAGTACCGGCGGATGCAGGGAATGCAGCTGTCATCGAAGATGCGATTCATCGCCGCGCAGTTCGACGCACTGTTCACTGATGACCTCTGGCTCAGGGGTGCCTCTCGCGCTAATGCGATGGCATCGCTCCTGGCGGCCGGTCTCGAGGCGCTGGCTGGAATCAGGATCACGCAGCGGGTTCAGGCTAACGAAGTTTTTGCGATAATCCCGCGGGAGCACATCGCGGCCCTCCAGGCGGTTACTCATTTCAGCGTCTGGGATGAAGCGACTTCGGAGGCGCGGTTCGTGTGTTCTTTCGATACGACGGAGCAGGACATCGATTTTTTCCTTTCCGCTGCATCACGGATACTCGGCAAGTAGCCAAGTCTGACAGAAGGAGTGAAATGGATCTGAGAAAAGCAAAGGTTCTCGTCACCGGCGGAAGCTCCGGTATCGGTTACGCGACTGCGCAGCTCCTGCGAGATCGTGGAGCGTCAGTCGCTATCTGCGGACGCAATGCAGAAACCGTCGAGTCGGCGGCGAATGAGCTTGGCGCGCTTGGTATAGTCGCAGACGTCTCCGACGAGAAGGACGTGAAGCGAATGGTTGCGAAGGTAATCGCAGATCTCGACGGTTATGATGTTCTCATCAACAACGCCGGGTGGGGCACCTGGGCCCCGCTTGTCGAGACCACCGTTGAGGACTTCACGCGAGTCTGGCAGACGAACGTGCTTGGAGCGATGCTGGCCGCGCGTGAATCAGCGAAACATTTCGTCGCCAAAGGTGCAGGGAACATCGTCAACATAGTGTCTACTGCGGGTCAACGCGGATTCGCCAGTGGCACCACGTACGTCGCGACTAAGTTCGCGCTTGCAGGCATGACTGAATGCTGGCGGGCCGAGCTGAGGAAGAGCAATGTGCGGGTGATGCAGGTAAACCCGTCGGAAGTCCAGACGAATTTCTTCGAGACTGCCGGCGCCCCGCGCACGACGAACGAAACAAAACTGTTCAGCGAAGACATCGCTCACACCATCTGCTCGATGCTGGCGATGGAGGACCGTGGCTTCGTCACAGATGCCACGGTCTGGGCCACGAACCCCCGCGACTAGACTTCAGTGCGAGAGGCGGATCATCCTCGCTGC
>JBBREF010000232.1:0-4200 GCA_038203205.1 Gemmatimonadales bacterium
ATTCCGGGGTAGAGCAGGGACGCAGGGGGTGCGTATGAGGGGTCGGAGGTGCTGGCCTCTCGTGTGGCTTGACGGAACCCCCATGCCGTCGGGCGAGTTCGACCTCGATGGCGTGCCTCCGAACACGCTCCATGGTATCGAGCTGTACCTTGGGTCGACGACGGCGCCATCGCGTTACAGCGGCAATCGCGACTTGTCGAGCTGCGGGACGATCCTTCTCTGGTCTCGCGGTCCGGATACGGATCCCATCGCGCCGCGTCGTGCCGCTGTGAATCTGGAGACGCTGGTGGCTTCGTTGGCGGTTTACACGGCGGACCAGGTAGACGAGCCTGCAACCGTGGCTGCGAGGAGTTCTATTGAAGTTGTGTATCCGCCAGCGCTTTTCGCTGAGAAGCTCGCCGGGACAGTGGTGGCCGAGTTCGTGGTGAATGCTGAGGGTCGTGTGGAGCCGGAAACATTTGGCGTAGTCAACTCCACGAACCTCCTGTTTACCGAAGCGGTGCGAAGGTCGGTCGAGACCGCGGTGTTCAATCCCGCCAGGCGTGCCGGCAGGACCGTCCGGCAAGTCGTTCATCAGCCGTTCACGTTCACGCCTCCAGGCGGGGGCTAGTCAAGTCGGCGGCGCACGTTCTTCGTTGACGAAGAGCCAGGATATCGGGGCCCGCTCGAGCGCCTCTTACGAAGTCCTTGCGCAAAGTTTACAACGATGCATATTGGTGCCGCCGAAGCATTCTGTTCGGCGTCAGCGTGCCTCTGCCCGCTGACCGAAGTTTGCAATTGTGGTAACGGCATTCGGAAGAAAAGAACACCTGCACGGATATTAGTCGGGCGCATCCTGTGGTCGCGGTCGTGACGCGGGTCAACGGGGTTTGGCTGCCTTGTTTAGCACATAGCGGTTAGCGGTTAGCAGTTCGCAGTTGTAGTCCGAAGATGTCGACATTCCCCCACAACCTGCCGGAGGGCACCCCAAGCCAATACTCCACGTCAGCCGCCACTGTATTGCGGCCACAAACTCCACACATCGCAGTGAGCCGAAAACACAGCAGTGCAAAATGTTGGTTCTCGTAAACCTTCTGAGGCAAGCATGACGAAACTCTTACGTTCTACGAAGCTCTTCCGATGGGCAGCAGCGGCGCTGGTAGTCGCGATGCCTATGGTGGCGCAGGGTCAGGGCGCTGTAATCACTGGACGCGTCCAGTCGGAGCAGGGCCAGCCACTCGCCGGCGCAAACGTTCTCATTACCGAGCTCAACGTGTCGATCGGCACGAGTGCGGCCGGTACCTTCAGCATCACGATTCCGGAAGCACGCATGCGCACTGCGCCGGTTGTCCTTCGCGTTCGCGCGATCGGATACGTTCCGCAGAATCGCACGATATCTCTGACGGCTGGAAGCCAGAATTTCAACTTCGATCTCCGGCGCGATGTTACGCAGCTGAGCGAAGTCGTCGTCACTGGTGTGACAGCGGCAACCGAGGCAATCAAGCTCCCATTCACCGTCTCCAGGGTCGATGAGAGCCAGATGCCGGTGCAGGGCTCCAACCCGATCGCGCAGCTACAGGGAAAAATTCCTGGCGCGACGATCGTCAGCGGCTCGGGACGTCCGGGCACGTCGCCCTCAGTAGTGCTGCGTGGTCCGGTTTCGCTGAACGCGACCGGCCGAAGCCAGCAGCCGCTTTACCTTCTCGACGGCGTACCGCTTCAGGGCGGACTTCCTGACATCAACCCGAACGACATCGAAAGCGTCGAAGTCGTGAAGGGTGCTGCAGCGGCTTCACTTTACGGAGCACGCGCAGGAGCAGGCGTCATCAATATCACGACTAAGACCGGCAAGAACGCACCCGCCGGTGTCAAATTCAGCGTCCGCGCGGAAGTCGGCGCTGGTGATGTCGAAGGCGCATTCCCGCTCACCGAGCGCAGCACGCTTCAGCTCAGCCCCGACATGGGCCGGTTCTGCAGCAGAGAAACTGCCGGCGGCTCCCCGTGTGCCCGGTACATTGACTGGGACAACGAAGTCTCGCGTATCAACAACTCGGGTGAAGATTTTTCCAATCCACCGCAGCTGTTCCTCGGCGACTTCGGAATATCCAGTGCGCCCACGTATCAGGCCCTGACCGGCCAGTTCAACGTTTCGCCGTGGCCGCGATATCGTGATCCTGTTTCACAGCTGATCACCCCGTCCGGCTACTCGAACTCGACGCTCGACATGCGCGGCAAGGTGAACAACACCGGCTTCTACGCCAGCCTCGCGAACTCGCAGCAACAGGGCGCAATCACCGAGCTCGAAGGGTTCACGCGCAACTCAGGCCGCATCAACGTCGACCAGCGTTTTGGCGACCGGATCAGCGGCAACGTCAATTCATACTACAGTGAGACAACGGATCACGGTGCTCAGCTCGATGAAACGGGCTCTGGTGGACCGTGGTTCACGATCACGCGCGCACCTTGGATGTCGGACATGACTGCCCAGGACAACCTCGGCCGCGTCAATGTTCGTCACAATCCTCTTGCGCAGTCGCAGCAGAACTACAATCCGCTCTATTCGATCATCTACAACAAGCGCACCGACAAGTCGACGCGCTTCGTCGGCGGCGGAACAGTAAAGTATACGCCTCTCGACTGGCTCAACCTCGAAGGCTCGATGGGTTATGATCGCTCGACGGGTATCTACACCCAGCAGCGCGATCGTGGCTGGAGAACGACGGCATCAGCGCCAACGACTTCGGCTGGCTTTATCGGCAATGGAAGCTTCGACAATGCTTCGCTGAGCTCCATGGTTAGCGCTGCGGCGAATCGCACATTCTTCGGTGACCTCGTCGCAACACTGTCAACTCGTTTCCAGTACGGTGACCAGACGATCCGTGGTCAGGATCTCAGCGGTGTGAGTCTCGTCGTACCCGGGCTGGAGACGGCCGACGCGGCTACGCTCAACTATTCGATCTCTTCGACCAGCCAGACGGTCCGCGACATGGGAATGTTTGCAGGCGTGGATTTCGACTACAAGGATCGCTACATCCTCGGCGGACTGGTTCGCCGCGACGGAAGCTCACTCTTCGGAGAAGGCAACCGCTGGCAGACGTTCGGCCGCGTATCGGCCGCCTGGATCACTTCACGTGAGTCATGGTGGCCGGCACCTGAGGCGTTGAGCCTCTTCAAGGTTCGCGCATCCCATGGATCGACGGGACAGCGTCCGCGCTTCAGCGCGCAATACCAGACCTTCACGATTGGGACTGGTGGAACGCTCACTCCGAACACCCTTGGTAACAGGAACCTGAGACCCGAGATCAACACCGAAACTGAAGTTGGTGCCGACCTCGAGTTCTTCAACCGTATCGGCTTCAACGTTTCGTACGCGAAAGCGATCATCGATGGACAGATTCTGCCGGTGAAGCCGCCGACAGCATCTGGCTTCCAGTTCCAGTGGCAGAACGCTGGCGAGATCACCAATCAGACGTGGGAAGCCACGCTGAGTGTTCCTCTCGTTCAACGGCGCAACTTTAACTGGTCGTCACGCATCATCTGGGATCAGACCCGGTCGGTGATCACGCGCCTCGACGTTCCCGAGTTCATCGGGACAGTCATCGCGGCCAATGAATACCCGCTCTTCAAGTTCCGTCAGGGTGAGCGTATCGGAACCATGTACGGGACCGACTATGTGAAGAACTGCAGCCAGCTGCCGGGCAGCTTCGCTGGCCAGTGCTCGATGAATCGCACAGATGCTTCCGCCCAGTACCGGCCGAACAAGGACGGCTACATCGTCTGGCTCGGAACGGGCAATCAGGAGACGGAAGGCATCACCAAGAACCTGTGGACTGCGCAGACCGGCTTGAACAACGGTCCGTGGGGCAACAACACGAACTGGGGCATGCCGATCACCCTGCGTGACTCGGTAAGCAACATCGCATTCGCTCCGATTGGCAACGGTATGCCCAAGTATCACTGGGGCATGTCGCACAACGTAGAGTTCGGCCGTTTCAGTCTCTATGGCCTGCTCGACGCATCAGTCGGACAGAAACTCTGGAACATCGCATACCACTGGTCGCTCGGAGATCTCCTGAGCGGCGACATCGATCAGGCAGGCAAGTCGGTTGAGGAAGCCAAGCCGATCGGATACTTCTGGCGTCGCGGACCCTCGGCATCGCCGGGCGGCAACGCGGGCATCGGTGGATTCTACGATGCACTTGGACCGAGCACGTATTCGGT
>JBBREF010000233.1:0-4168 GCA_038203205.1 Gemmatimonadales bacterium
TGCTTCGGTTCCGATTGTGCCGATCGCTTTCGATTTCGGTCGCAGGGTGATCGCAATCCATCCACCGTTCCGAACGACAGGTGACATGGAGTCAGACTTCGTACAGATCAAGGAGCACTTTCGCGGAGCCGTCGCGAAACATCCCGAGGATTTCGCCCTTTGAGTTGAGGTGGGTTAGTTGCCCCGCATGCGGTACCGGACGTGCGGTACAGCGTATTGCTTTCAGGTGACGAACCCGATTCTCGCGCGTCGAATCAGAACACGCTCAACCGCAGCCTTCTATGAAAATCAGATATCTCATCGCCGCCGCAATATTTGCGACGGCTTCTCCGATCGCCGCCCAGGAAATCGATCCGCAGTGCCCGCCGGGCACCGTCGACGGCGGCGGAGATCCCGACAACACGATGATCGCACAGGACGCCTGCCAGAAGGCAATCGACCTGTTCAAGTACATGGCTCCACAGCTTGGTGCAGTGCTCGCGGGTGGGAACCCGACGCAGGGTGTCAGCGGGGCGTTCGGAAAGATCGGAAGGTTCTCGATCGGTCTCAGGGCGAATGCGCTCAACGGCTCGCTACCTGAAGTCGACAAGGTGGTTCCCTTCACGCGCGGCGCACAGCAGAGCAGTTACTCGATTGATACCAAGCCGATCGGCTTTGTCACTGCTGATGTAGCGGTCGGCGTCTATCCGGGGACTCCCGCTGGATTTGGCGCTATCGACTTGCTGGTGAGCGCGGCATACATACCCGAGTACAACAACGAGTCGGTCGACGTGAGTCTTCCATCGGGATCTTACAAGTTTGGATTTGGAGGCAAGCTCGGGATCATCGGCGAATCGGCGACGTCTCCCGGTGTTTCAGTGAGCTACCTCACTCGCGAACTGCCTCGAGTGAACATCACCGGCACTTCAGGGGACGATGAACTGTTGCTCGAGGCGGTGCGGGTGAGATCCAAATCGTGGCGTGCGGTCACCGGCAAGAGTGTTGGATTTCTGGGGCTCGGAGTCGGGTACGGTCGGGATACATACAACTCCAGCGGAACCATCACGGTGACGGTAGCGCCGCGCGCTGCAACATCGGGCGGAACAGGTGGCCCGATCGACCTCAGCCAGAAGCTGACGCGTCATAACCTGTTCGGCTCAGTGTGGATCACGTCTGGCGTGCTGCGAATCGTGGGCGAGCTCGGTCGCGTGAGCGGGGGGAGAATCGAGACCTACAATATCTTCCCGGAGAACGACCAGCCGGATGTCGCGCGAACGTATGCGTCGCTGGGGTTCTCCTTCGGACTCTAGCTCAATCCTCAGTCGATGTGAGATCTCACCTGCGAGTACACCACTGGATCGGTCAGCATTGCAAGATGCGGGATACACGCCGTCACGTTGTTCGTAGCGCCCAACAGCACCACGCTCTCGTCAGGATTGATAGTTGTGTCGCACGGTGACCGCCACGTGGCGTAGCGCACGAGCCCAGGAGTTTCATCACCTGAGTTCAGGTCGTTGATGAACTGCGATCCTGGAGCAATCTCCCGGCACGGCGTGAACGCGCAGTTGTTGATCTCCACCGCGTCAGTCCCGTGGTTCGGTCCGGCAAGCGAAACCCACGCATCGATCTTCGTTGAGCCGCCAAGGTTCTTCAGGTAGTAACGCGAAGACACGCTGCCCATGGAGAAACTGACGATGTCGACTCTCGCAGCTCCGGTCTGCCTGATGATCTCGTCAACCTGCGCGCCGATTTCGCCCGCGCTGACAGCGTTCGACGCAGTGAAGCTGTAATTGCAGGCATACAGCTCGTTCGGCTGCCAGCCATTGGCAAGAAACCTTGCTTTCATGTCCTGCCAGTTTCCGCCGTTGCCGGCATAACCGTGAACGAAGAGAATCGGGTCGTGTGTGATGGCTGTCGAACTAGCGCCCGCTGTCTCGCATCCTGCCAGTAAATCGCTGCCCGGCGACGAGACGTCGGAGCAGGCAGAGATGGTGACGACCATCAGTGCGAAAGAAATTGCGCGTTTTTTGGTGAGCATGGGTTCGGTCCCTGCATGAACAAGAATGAATTCAAGTGCAATGTGCACCGTAAGAAACGCGCCACACTACAGTCCGCAGTTCGCCGTCCGCATGAGTCCGCAGTTCGCCGTCCGCATGAGTCCGCAGTCCGCCGTCCGCATGAGTCCGCAGTCCGCAATTGTCTGGCGTGTCTATAGTGAGAATGATGTCCTCATTAAGAGACGATTAACCCCGTATTCCCAGTCACAAGTGCGTGTAATACTCCGGTAGATCAGCAGTACTTCTGGCAGGGTGTTTGCCTTGTAGAAGGGTGTTGCAATCAACCGGAGCAGCCTCACATGATGAACATCCTACTCGAATCAAAACCCCGTAAGGACCGCAAGGCAGGGGGGACGATATTCAGCGTTGCACTCCACTCGATGATTGTGTTCTTCGCAGTCTACGCCACGGCCAGGGCAGGAGTTCCCGAGGTTCGTGAAGATCGCGCGGAGAAAGTCACGTTCGTCAAGACGAAGAAAGTGGAAGCGCCGCCAGTAGTGAAGAAGGCAGAGCCGGCACCGCCAAAGGAGGCGCCGAAGCCTAAGGCTGCGCCGAAACCGCCAGCCGCCTTGCCAGTCGCGCCAAAGGCGGAGATCGCGCCGCCGAAAGGCTTCAAGGTGCTCGAGGCGCCAGTGAACATTCCGACGACGCTTCCGGCGATCGACCTGTCGGCAAAGATCACCAACGAAGCCGATTTTTCCGGTAAGGGAGAGCGTGGTGGAAGCTCGACCGGCGAAGCGGGGTCAAGTGGCACGAAGGAAGGCGCGGGTGCGGGTTCATCGATCGACACCAACAGGAATTACGCGGATTTCGAAGTCGAGCGTGCAGTGAGCCCGATTTCCGGTACCACCGTCCAGTACCCTGATGGCATGCGGTCCTCAGGCGCCGAGGGCCAGGTTCTGGCCGAGTTCGTCGTGAATGAGAGAGGCCGTGTCGAAGTGTCGTCGTTCAAGGTGCTCGAGTCCTCAAACTCGGCCTTCACGACCGCGGTAAGGTCGGCACTGTCAAAGATGCGCTTCCGTCCGGCGCAGATCGGTAGCACGAACGTATCTCAGGTAGTGCAGCAGGCATTCGTGTTCAGATTGAGCAGGTAAGCGCGCCGCATCAACCTGCGAACACCTGCTACTTCTTGCGCCAGCTCAAAGCTGGCGCAAGTCGCATCTGCCCCGATGCTTCGCATTTTCGACCGATGCGGAGGTCGCCCGGGAGACGTAGGCGCCGCCTGGAATGATATTTTTCTTTACCCCTCATTCCGGAGACTTGCTTGATCCGAGCGGCAGCACTCACGCTAATTCTTGTTTCTTCCGCCGCAGCGCAGGCGCCGCAGTCGGGCATCCGCTCGGAGTCGCTTGTCATTCGCAATGCCACAATTGTCGATGGGGCAGGTACTCCCGCATCCGGCCCCGCTGATATTCTCGTTCGTGGCAACAAGATCGTTGAGATCGCGTGGCTCGATCCGGTCGCGCTCGCTGAAGGCCGCGCCAGGCGGCCGACTGCCGCAACGGTCATCGACGCCACCGGCAAGTACGTGTTGCCAGGGCTCATCAACGCCCACGCACATATCCAGGATGAACGAGGCGGCGTGCCGCAGCCGGTCGAGTACACGCTCAAGCTCTGGCTCGCAACAGGCATCACGAGCGTCCGCGAGGTAGGCGCACCAAGCACGCAGAAGATTCTCGACCTCCGGGCCGCGAGCGCGCGTGGGGAAGTCGCTTCACCACGCGTGTTCGTATATGCCCGCTTTGGCGCTTCGCCCGAGCCGCTTTCACCTGACGCTGCGCGCGAGCGCGTGCGGGAGCTCAAGCGCATGGGCGTTGATGGAATCAAGAGTGTCGGCATCGACCGCGACATAATGACCGCACTGCTCGACGAGGCCCGCAAAGCCGGGCTCCGCGTCGCTCATCACGCGGGAGTCGAAGAAACCAACGCATGGGATGACATCAGGCTTGGTACGACGAGCATCGAGCACTGGTACGGGGTTCCGGATGCGGCGCTCGAAGACGGCGTGCAGAGCTTTCCGGCGAGCTACAACTACAACAATGAAGTCGACCGCTTCAGATACGCGGGCAGGCTCTGGCGCGAAGCGGATCCGAAAAAACTTGAAGCGGTGTTGGACAGTCTCGTCGCTGCGA
>JBBREF010000234.1:0-4158 GCA_038203205.1 Gemmatimonadales bacterium
TACGGCGCGGCTGCCGCGAGCGTATTCGATGCGTTTACGAACACGGGTCATCCAAACGCGCGTACGCTCGCTGACTCCACGATGACGCCGGGGCCGGACCAGATATTCTCGTTGTTCGGTCATGCTTCATTGCCGCGATACGGATTGGAGACTTACATCGAATGGGGACGTTCCGATTTTCCCGTATCGCTCCGCGACTTCATCGAGCAGCCAATCCATTCGCGCGGTTATGTCGTCGGTACGCAGTGGGTGACATCAGCTGGCTCCGAATCCCGCGTTCGTGTGCAGGGTGAGGTCGCAAGCGTCGAGCAAAGCTCGTCGTACCGGTTCAGGCCTCAGGGTTCGTTCTATACGAGCCGCGCAGTGATACAGGGCTACACGCACCAGGGTCAGCTGGTCGGAAGCGGTCTTGGACCCGGGTCATCCGGTGCCTGGTTCGCTGCTGACTTCATGCACGATCGGTGGCAAGCGGGGGTGACATGGAGCCGCGTCCGCTTCAACAACGACGCATTTTTTCTTCAGTCGTATGCATCGCGATGTGGGCACGATGTCATCGTTGCACCCGGGGCGCGCGCCAGCGTGTCAGCGGCGCGCTTCAGAATAAGCGCTGAACTTTCACTCGCGAGCAGGTACAACACGTTCTTTCAGAACAAGTCGAGCTGCGAAGATGGCGGCAACGGCAGCGACCGGTCGAACACGAACTTTTCGGTGACTCTGGCTTCGCTCGGCTGGTAGCACGACGCGATGTTTGTGGTTCAGGCCGCTGTGCCAGGCCCGCCATGCCTGGTGTTGGATGCACTAAGCAGTCGTGGCGCCAATATGAGGAACAGAAAAATCGGCATGCCGACAAGTCCCAGTCCGGAAAGGCTTACCGGCGAAACGATCCTCGCTACGATCAGCAGCAGAAGCACGAGAATGCCGATTCCGAAGCGCACCCCTTCGTGGTCGACGAACACTCCAGCCACGCCGACGGCAATCGCAAGCGCCACGATGATGCCGATCAGGATCGGTGCATTGAGAATTCCTGAATCCCACGCCTGAACCGACCCGAGCACTACTAGCACTGGAGCCGCGATCCATTTGATGCGTTTCATGTGATCATCCTCCTTTTGTCGGAAGTGAAGTGCCACAATTGATGGAAGCGAGCTGATGAACTGGGCGCGTATCCAGCGCCGCGCTTCATCAACTCCCGATTCCGAGGCTATCATCGCTGCTTCCTCGAGCAGGTCCCCTGCAATGCCATCGCGACAGCCATCCGGGAGCATCGCGATGATGAAACGATCGAGTGGGCGAAGGAGGGTCGCTTCCGCAGCAAGCGCATGATTCATGTCGCCCTCGCTGGCCGGGGCAAACCTGGGACGCCCTCGCGCATTTTGTCGACGGCTTCGATTCCCTGGTTCAGCGCGCGCAGCCCAGGCGCTGTCAGTCTGAAGAACCGTTTTGCGCGCCCGCCCCGGTCGTCGCCGCCTTCGGATTCGCTCGACGACACATACCCTTTCGTTTCGAGCCGGTCGAGAGTCGAGTAGACGGCTCCTAGCGAGGTAGCGTGCCCGGTGCGTTCTTCGAGCGCGCGGCGCACGGTCATGCCGTAAGCGGTATCGCCGAGTCTCGCGACTGCGAGCATAACGAGGGTTTCGAAGGCGCCTGGAAGGTCGGGGCGAGCTGCCATTTGTTCTCCGAATCGTAATTCTACATTGTAGAATTAAACCGGATTCCCGGGGATGTCAAGCATCAGTGTACGGCAGGCTCTTAAAGTGCAAAAAAAAGGGGAGAGTGGGGTGAGCACAGCCGCGTGAATTGAGTGCTCTCTCGGTTTTTGGCATGCGACCGCGCGGCAAGCTTTTCTTAATGGTGGTTAAAAGCGGAACCGCTCACGGAATCAGGAATCGTCTTGAAAGGTCGTGGTGTCGTTCCCCCACTTAAGGCATAAATCCGGATTTCGAGAAATCGTTGATTGCCGAGAGGGAACTCATGCTTCTCGTCTTAACTCACCTAACTCCTTTCCGGCCGTTCCGCTCTTAACACACCATCCCGGGATCAGGGCGGATCCGTCAGATCGATTTGAACTGATCGAACGGCTGATGGCAGGAATTACAGAAGTGAATCGACTTGCATGCCGTCGACCCGAACTCACTTCTCTCAGCAGTATTCGATGAGCGGCAGTAAGGACACTCCACTGTCACGCGAGCCCGGCGAAGCGAGACCAGCTCAGCAATACCGCCGTGCTGGGCGACGCCCGACGGCGGCGCAATTCCGTAATCCCGGAACTTCTGCTTCGTCGCCTCGCTCATCCAGTCAGTGGTCCACGCCGGCGAGTACACTGTCCGCACTTGCGCGTTCTCATAGCCATGCGCCGCCAGGACCTCACCGACCTCACGCTCGATCACCTGCATCGCAGGACATCCGGAATAGGTCGGCGTGATGTCCACTCGCACTGCATCACCTTCCCGGAAGACATCGCGCACAATCCCCAACTCAACAATATCTATGAACGGCAGCTCGGGATCCTTAACCTCTTTGAGGATTGCAAGGATCTCCTCTGTGTCCTCTGCGTGTTTCTCCCTGCGTCCTCCCTCAGACCTCTGTGTCCTCTTGTTCACCAGGATGCCCCCGGATACGCCCGCGCCACACTCTGCATCTCCGCGAGCATGAGACCGAGCGCTTCGGTGTGCCGTCCTTTTCTGCCGCCCGTCATCGCCGGCGGATCATCGGGAATAGTCAGAGTCGCGCGAGCGAGAACATCCCGCACGATCGTTTCCCACTTCGGCTTGATTGCCGCGAGATCAGCCCCGATCCCGGACTCGGCCATCTCCCGGTCGATCGCGTCCGCATCGAACATCTCAGGCGTAAAACGCCAGAGCTCGTTCAGCGCCTTCTGCGTGCGCGCATGACCCTCGGCGGTTCCATCGCCGAGCCGCAGGACCCACTCACTTGAATGCCTGACGTGATAGCGGGCTTCCTTGAAACCCTTGGCCGCGATTCCTGCGAGCTCCGTGTTGCTGCTTTTCTGCAGCTCCTCGAGAACGTGATAACTGAAGACGTCGAAGAGAAACTGCCGCACGATCGTGAACGCATAATCGCCCTTCGGAAACTCAACCAGGTGCACGTTCCGGAAGTCGACTGTGTCTCGAAAGTATGCAAGCTCATCTTCCGTCCTGCCTTTACCCTCCGTCTCCGCGGCAAGCTTGAGCATCAGCGTCGCCTGGCCAATCAGGTCGAGGGCGATATTGGCGAGCGCGATGTCCTCCTCGAGGATCGGTCCGTGCCCGCACCACTCCGAGAGACGGTGACCGAGCACGAGCCTGTCATCACCAAGCCGTATCAGATAATCGGAAACCGATGGCGACACCTAGAAGCCCTTGAGGCCGCGCGGAATCTTGTAGAACTGAGGGTGCCTGTAGATCTTCTCGGCACCCGGCTCGAAAAACGAGCCGGCATGTTCGCTCGGGCTCGCAGTAATCACGCTCGACTGCACCACCCACATGCTCACGACGTTGCCGCGCCTTCCATAAACGTCGCGCGCATTCTGCAACGCCATCTCTGCATCCGACGCATGGACGCTTCCCGCATGCTCATGGGGATCGCCGGCTGCCTTCTGTGTGAACACTTCCCAGAGCGGCCACTGAGTCTCGACTGCGCTCGATGCCATGCTACGCCGCCGCGGAGCTTGCGGACGCGGCATGCTTTGCAGCGTAAGCCTCGGCAGCCTCGCGAACCCAGCGTCCGTTCTCATGTGCATCGCGTCGCGCCTGAAGCCGCTCACGATTGCACGGCCCGTTGCCTTTCACCACCTGCCAGAACTCGTCCCAGTCGATCTCGCCGAAATCGTAGTGCTGCGTATCGGGGTTGAATTTCAGATTCGGATCAGGGAGTGTGAGCCCAACCGCCTCGGCTTGCGGCACCGTGATATCGATGAAGCGCTGACGCAGCTCATCGTTCGTCTTGCGCTTGACTCTCCACCGCATCAGCTCGGCCGTGTTCGGAGAATTTGTGTCGCTGGGCCCGAGCATCATCAGTGACGGCCACCACCATCTGTTGACGGCGTCCTGTGCCATCGCTTTCTGCTCCGGTGTTCCATTCGCAAGCGTCGCTATGATCTCGTAGCCCTGCTTCTTATGGAAGTTCTCTTCCTTGCAGATGCGGATCATCGCCCTCGCA
>JBBREF010000235.1:0-4094 GCA_038203205.1 Gemmatimonadales bacterium
GCGGCCGTTAGCGACGGCAATGCGGCGAGGTTCGACAACTTCGGACGCCGCCCTGACCTGCATCAACGCTTCCTGACAGGTACGCCTTCCCGGAACGGGCGCCCTCAGGATGGGCGCGAGTTGGTGCCCTTCATGCGCAACGTGGTCGCCAGGGACCACTCAACCGCCACCACGCGCTGGTCGCCCTACCTCGTACGCGCCCTCGCCGCGCAGGACAGGAAGCGCCCCCTGACGCCTCACGGCCCGGGCACCGTGTCCCGTTGGTGGTCCGTGTGGCCAGCGGCGAACCTCGGGATCCCCTACCGGAGCTGCTTCCGGCATCGATTTCGTGGACGTCGACGCTCACGTCGGCGGCTCGAGCTTCGATGCCTTCGAAAGGGCCCGGCGCGTCGGCCTAGTCTCGAACTGGGCGCGGCAGATTCGGACGAGCGTAGCCGTCCTCAGCGCGGCAGATGCGAATGTTTGTCCGAGGGCTCCTCGAGCTCTTCCGCTCGGACGGAGTGGGCGGCGAACGACACGTACGCGGTCGGGCCCCTTGACGTACAGAGTGGCCGCTGATGAGCGGGCGGGCCGCTTAGTGCGCCGGGCGGGACGACCGACCCCCGGCCAACTTCCTGCAGCTCGGAGGAAGGGGCCCCCGCGACGGGACCTAAACAGCCTCATCGGCTTGCTCGAACTGTTCCAGAACAGCACTTGAGGCACCCGGGCTACCAAGCGAGCTTGGATCTACGTCCCACCGACGTGGCCAGCCACCCCAGAACGCTGTTCGGTGATCAGTCGCCTTCACTCGGAATCTTAAGGGACCACAACCTGGGAGAACCGCCGCGGGCATCACGATCAACTGTGTTCTGCCATCTGGAAGGTTCGCAGCAATAGGCCACGTTGGGATGTGAAGATTCACGACCGCGCCATCCGCATTGACATAGGCGCGTGACACCAAACCCGAAGGGCCCTGATTGGTCCCACTATGTACGTAGGTGACCGGATATAATCCGTCCGCTCGAAGAAGACCGCGAACGTCGCCTACTAGAGTCACTGCCTCAAAAATGGCATCGAATTGAGGGAAGTTCCTGGTTCCGTGACTGATGCCGTTGCGTACCTCTAGTAATGACGGTGCGATTACCAGTTTGGCAATGTCTTTCAGCGATGACATCAAGCGCTCTTGCGACTCGGCGGAGAGATTCGCGAAAGGAGCGACATGGGAAAACGCGTAAGGCCGCCCCGAGATTGTGCACTGAATGGGATAATCTCTCGTTGGCCTAAGAGCACTCAAATCGGCCTCCTTAAGGAGGCGCGCTAATCTACCGAACGCCGAGCCGAGAGGGAATAGAGTGTTTCTGCGATCCGGATTCAGAGGGGATGGTTCGGTATCCGGACCGCTGCCCTCAAGAAATTGCACGGCTCCCTCTGCGGCAGCTGGATCGTATTTGAACCCGTCGTCCGACGTTACGTGATCCTGCGTCAAGGCCCAGCAAGCAAACTCAATGGACAGTTGAAGTGCGCCCTCGAGTGCCGCAAACATGCTCGATAGGGCCCCCCGCAAGTCCTCTTGATCCCCTCTTTCCGCGACCAGTGCGCGCACTTGATTTTCGTGCTCCAACAAATCGTCTAAATGCCGAAAATGTACCTCTTGCCTGTGCCCGAGCTTCCAAAGTATCGCCTGTGAAAGGGTCTCACGTTTGGCGACCGCGTCGGTGATGCCCAATAGTTCAGTGACCCTTCGCGAGACCCGACGGTTAGACAACACAGCGTTTTCCGTCAGCTGTTGCGGGGAGTTCTTCTCGACCGCATGCAGCAGGAGGTCTGGGTCAAGCGAGAGGTCAAGGTTGTACGCGAGGTCTTCCGGATCCTGAACGCGTTCCTCGAAATACACTCGATGAAGGAGACGTTGCAGGTTACTTACCACCGAGCCTTGGCTCCGCCGAGCCCCCAAGTGTCCAATTTGACACCGTTCCGAACTTGGATGCCGCGCCACACGTTCCGTCCAAAGACTCTGTGGTCCTACGGAGAGTTCACCGTCCACAACCAAACGATCGACCACGGTGACTATGTCGCGAGTAGTGAACCACATCAAGGCCTGCAACGTCGCGGGCCGAGACAAGCCTTCTGCGAGTTCGATAGGGCTCCCGTTCGGCACACCGAGTGACGCAAAAAATTGCGAGCGCACGGGAGCGTCTTTAAAGGCTAGGCGCATAACGCTGGTCAAGATCAGCGATAGGTCTTGATCTGAACTGGCATCAGAAAGGGTATCGAAAATGGACATGCGCGGCAGGAACTCATCGCCAGGCTGGTGGTGGTGACGTGCTATGGCTGCGCGCACTTCCGCTACGTACGGATTGGGGTCACCGCCAAATCGACGCCGCATGGCAGTGGCCAGGCGCTCAGTTGTTTTGTTGATTCTGGCCTGCTCGCTCGTGTTCAGACGGAGAGGGTGCACCTTGCCGCACGTGGGCGCGGAACACAAGTACCCCGGGACGTCATGCCGTGGTGGCAGCACCCGGGGCTCTAGGCCCTTCACAGCACCCATCGGTCCTACGATCGTGTGCCCTACCTGAAAAACGCCCACTGGGAGTTTGCCTAGCAACGTCCAAGTCTTACGTTGGTCGAGTTCATGCTTACGGGGGAAGAGTCGGGCTGCGAGATCGTGCAGGTCTCGCTCATAAATGTAAGGATAGCGAATGCGACTCGCGACAACTTCGCCATTGAGACCATGCCGAAGTGCGTCTACATCGGTCGTTGGCTTGATCAGCAACCCGCCTGGACACATAAATGTCAGGAATGTAGCCAGTCGGGCCTCGTTGGGTCGGCTTCGAGGGCGCTTGACCAACTCATCCACAAGTTCCAGACCGAGCTCTGTAAATTCGATAGGCCTGACCAGCTCGTCGCGAACAACGAAGGTGTCATTGATAAGACAATTCTTCAGCAGGTCAATAAGTGCTAAGCACTCCACCAGTGTGCGGGAAGACTGACCGTCCTGAAACTCGGCCAGCCCGCCGAGGTCTCCGTGCGTCGCTTCCTTCATAATGGCATCCTCTGTCAGAGATCGAGGGTGCAGGGCACTTTCGCGCTTCCATTCGTGCCCCGCCGTGTTCAGGGGCCAATGGTAGGCGAGACGCAGTCTGCGCACCGTTTGGGCACGCTGGAGCCGCAGCCATCAAGGATGACGGACAGTGGGGGTGGATCGGTGTGCCAGATGTGAGCGGAGGGCGCGCGGCACGCGGCGCGCGGCGCGCGGCGCGTGAGCCCATCCACATGATGATTGCTCAGCGTCCGCACATCGCGCATCCGGTCGCCCGAGCGCCGGCACCAAAGCATCCGGACATCGGCAGATCCGGTCGTTCGCGTGCGTAGCCCTTTCTGGGCGAAATGGGGCACGCGGAGAGCGCGTAGAAATATGCCTTCTTGTTAGCAGGTGGGTGCTCGGGTTGGGTCTCGGAGCGGGGCTGTGGCATGGGTGTTGCTCCGGAACGACTAGCCCTCACATCCGGCAGTGCTCGCCTCGGGGCATGTCGCCGCCAGTATTCTGGCGAGCTTCAAATTGTGTACGTCTGCACTGTGCGAAGTGGCACCAAGAGATCGTCCACGTCCGTGGGATCCACCCGGATGATCCTTGGTCCAGACCGGTACGCGATGAGATCGCCGGTCGCGATACGCCGGCGCAACGTCCGCGTACTGAGACCGGTCCGCTCAGCGGCCTGCGACAGTGACTCGAACTGCCGCCGAGCAATGAGCTGTGTTGGCTGGGGATGCTCCACAACTCCTTAAGCCCCCGGTTTGCTAGCGGAGTGTCAGAACAGTCAAGCCGATTGCGCAAACGGCACGATACTTGTCGGCGACCTGGCTATAACCCGACCGGTGCCGGGTCTACGACATGATTGCTGACTGAGGGAGGGGCGGGCCATGTCTGTCGATGACTCACGACGCCACCACAGCCGCCGGGGGTTCCCAGAAGCGAGTAAACGGGCCTGTGCAACTGTCACACTACTGACACGGCGGAACCCGAAACGGTATCTATGCAGGTCAGAAGCGTTGAGCGGAGATTCCCGCCACCTCCACCATCGTGGTCGCATCACACAGGTTGTCGCACGTCAGCC
>JBBREF010000236.1:0-3996 GCA_038203205.1 Gemmatimonadales bacterium
ATGGAAGGGACATCAGACGCGCCCGGTCACGCGCGGTTCGCCGAGCCGGAAACGGGAAAGTATCGGCTGCGGCGCGACGCCGTCGTCCGAGACGCTCACCATGCCCATAGCCCGCAGTCGCGCGATCGCCTCATCGGCCAATTCTGCCCGGGGTCGCGACCGGATCGTGCTGCCCCAGATCGTCGCGTGAACGTTGCACAGTTCAGTGACATAAGAAATGATCGCATCGCGCGTCATCCGTTCTTTCGAAGCGAGTTTCGTCGCGATGAGCAGGGCCAGGTGACCGGGAGCGCCACCCTCTGGCATCCGCATATCGGTGAGGGTGTCCTCCGGGTCGAGCATTGCAATCCCCTCGGCTCTGAACTCGGCCACCAGCCCCGTCGCATCCGTGATTCGATCGGTGATCGCGCGGCGCTGGTTAGTTAGGTAGGCACCCTGCTCGTCGGTCAACGAGGCATATTCCAGCACCGGGTCATCGATGAGGCGTCGCGTGATGGCAAGTCTGGATGCGCGATTGCGGGCATCCTCGGTCTCGAGAAATGGCCGGTCCGTCACCGCAGCAAGCCTGTCCTCGAAGTTGTCGGCGCTCACGACCGACGGTGCCTGTGCAGTCTGCAGCATGACCCCGACGACTCCATGCTCAACGTCGTAGAGCACATCGGCACCGGCATCGACAAACCGATCTTCGTCACCCTCGACACGCCGCAGCGCCCCCAACGCAAGCAGGAGCCGGACGACGGCCACCATATCGGAGCGCTCATCACGTCCCGCGAGCGTGAACTCGACGCCGGTGTGGGCGAACCGCGGGTCACCTAGCTCCCCGATCACGTCGTTTGCCAGCCTGCCCAAGGTCACCTGCCCACTGGAACGTTCCACTGCCGCGAGCATCAGCGCGAGGATGACATACCGACGGCGAGTGAAGGGACGGCGCTGGCGGTCAACGAGGCCACGCGTCGGATCGTTGCCTGCAACGTGCTTGTGCAGTCGTGCCGCGCTCGTGTCGATCGTAAGACGCCAGCCGGTATTCGCGCCGAGCCATTCCCGGAGTTCGACCTCGAACCGCCGGACTCGTCGATAGTCGGCTTCCGTTGACCCGCGCGAGGCGAGCATAGGCTGCGCGAGCAGTGCGCGGAGGGCGCGCCGGCGATCGACCGCCCGACTTTCTTCAATCGCCGACGCAAGCGCGCTCAACTCGCTTCCCTGATCCAGATGCGATGGGCCGGTCCGACGAGGACGCCATCTGACATCACGAGCAGAGACTCCCCCACGTCGGCCGGATAAACCTCGACCTTGTAACTTCCGTCGATACTCCGTGTCGCTACCGGGTCGCCAAGATGCCGCCGCTGGGCAAGGGCATCTCCGAGCAGCTCCAACAATAGAGTGCGCGCTTCGGCGTCAATCAGCGGGAATTCACCTATTGCGGCTGGTGACTCGTTGATTAGTTGTGCGCGCAGGCGCGCAAGTTCGACCCGTTGCGCTTCGATCGTGTGGGCGATCGCACGGCGCTCCGCCGCCCGGTCACGCACGCGTGAAGGAGCTCCCCGCCGCTCGTAGCTACCCGTGGCACGAAGCCGAGGACTGATCTCCACTGGCGGGGCGTCGCGCCAAGAGGTGGTCGGCGGCACTGGGTACCGTTCCCGCTCGTCGATGGTGTGCTCGTCAAGCGCGAGGTGACGCGCGGGCGCAAGCCCAAACGACACCGCTGCCAATCTGTGGCGATCATCATCCGTTGGGGCTTCGGCGAACCAGAGTGCGAGCGTGCGAAAATCCGCCGCACGATCACTGCGCCCCGCTCGGCGATCGCCGAGCCGCTGCACGACGCCGAGCAAAGCAGGAATCGCGTTGAGTGCCATGTGGCGCAGCTGTTGAGATTGGCTGGTCGTGCCCGCGGAGCCCACGAACCATTGGCGGAAGCCGGCGAATCGCTCACGCCAGTTTGCGATTTGCGCGTCTAGCGTCTTAACCGTGCCCTCGGCGTCCGGGGCGCTGTCGCGCGCCTCCCGAGTTGCGACCGTCAGCAGCAGCAGGTCCTCGTCGGCACCCGTGATGTGTTCGAGTAGGCCTGCGATTTCTGCTGTGCGCGCTACAAGATCTTGGATGAACCGCTGGAGGTATCCGATCAGCCGTTCTTTGTAGGCGATGAATGCGTCGGTATCGACGCCACGCAAGTCGATCGTGCGCTGCAGATCCCCGCTGAAGGCTTGCGCATTTGCCGCGAGGCCGGTGAAACGGTCCGTGAGTGTGGTCAGCGCGAGCGCCGTCTTCGCCTCATCAGGCTCCGAGACATCCAGCTGCGCGCGAATGACGTGGAGCTGTTCGACGATGTCGTTGAGCGCCCAGGATTGTAAGGCGCCCGCAGTACCGAAGGTGCGGTCAAACTCTCCCAGAACGCGCTCGGCAGATTCCCCCGCTGCCGTGAACTGATACACGTACCGGGCGCGATTGAACTCCTCAACCGTCGAGACCCTGCTCGTGTCCGGGTCCGCCTTGAGGTTGCCCCACTCTACGAGCTGTGAAAGGAGCGCTAGGACATCGGCATCCCGACCTGCCACCTGGTCAAGCTCTTCCGGCCGGAGGTGGACGATGAAACGCGCCCGTGCTGAAGCGAATTCCCGCATGAGCGCACGATAGGAATCCGTGTGCTCTGTTGCACTTAGATAGCGGAATACCTCATATCGCGGATCAGCCATGTGGTCAGCGTAGTGAGGGGTGGCGACATAGATCGGCTGATCCTGAGAACGACATGCGTCCTCTTCAACCATGCTGTTGATTTTTGCCCACGTTTAGTGGCCACATTGCAAGAAATACTTACGGGCCTCGCCGCGTCGCTATTTACTGACCGGCTGTTCTTGGAGTCAGCGCCCAATCCCAGCGAGAGCGCAGGATCGGGCGAGTGGTTATGGACAGAGGCAACTGACACCCGTTCCATATGTCGCGGGCGCGAGGCAGATCAACCGATCTGCGGCGGACGCTTATGCGAGTCGCCGATCCAAGATTGCCCCCGACCCAACCTGGCGAGACGAGATCTGTCGCGTTCGACCCGCGACCTGCCTCCGGGTACCATCCACGCGAATCGATAGAGTACGAAGAACGTGCCGCAGAGGCCGAGCACACGCTCAGGCCGTGGGGGTGACGCGAGCACGAGGGATGGAACAGTGCCGATATCCATGAGTGAACAGAGTGTCGTCCGCGCGCCCACGGAAGCCGGTGTTCCCGCTCTCGCAATCGCGCCGGGTTCGATCGTCATCGTTCGGGACACGGAATGGCTCGTCACCAATACGGAGATGACGACCTCTGGCTTGTTGGTCCGAGCCCAGGGGCTCTCCGAACTCGTGCGCGACACCAGCGCGTCGTTCTATAGCGGCATTGACACCATCACGCCGCTCGATCCGTCCCAGGCGATCGTCACTGCCGACGATTCATCCGGCTACCGCCGAGCCAAGCTGTGGCTCGAGGCGACTCTCCGTAAGACGGCCGTTCCCCTGAATGCCCCAGAGCTCACCGTGTCGACCCGCATGCTCGCCGATGCGCTCGAGTACCAGCAGTCCGCCGTACGCAAGGCTCTCGACCCCGAGAACCTGCGCCCGCGCATCCTCATCGCCGACGCGGTCGGACTCGGCAAGACCATCGAGATCGGCATGATCCTCTCCGAACTTGTGCGTCGGGGCCGCGGCGAGCGCATCCTCATCGTTACTCCCAAGCATGTGCTTGAGCAGATGCAGCATGAGATGTGGACGCGTTTCGCCCTGCCGTTCGTGCGGCTCGACTCGGTCGGTATCCAGCGTGTTCGGCAAAAACTGCCGGCTACCCGCAACCCGTTCAGCCTGTACAAGCGCGCCATCATCTCGATCGACACGCTCAAGCAGGAGAAGTACCGTGCGCACCTGGCGCGGCACAAGTGGGATGCCGTGGTCATCGATGAGTCGCACAACATCACCGGCCAGACTCTCAACAACCGGCTTGCGCGCATTCTGGCTCCCAACACGGATGCCCTCA
>JBBREF010000237.1:0-3885 GCA_038203205.1 Gemmatimonadales bacterium
GCTGATGCCGCTGCCCGAGCTTGGGCTGGTCGAGCGCGATCAGCTCAATGCGCGCATTGCGAACGGCGGATCAGCGGTCGAGTCGATTCTTCGGAGGGCTGCGCAAAGCCTCGGCGTCATCACGCAGGAGCTGGGTGTTGCGCTCGGGCCGCGTCTCGACAACAGCGTGGTGGAGCGCCTCGACCTCGTCAAGCTGTCATCCGAGCAACTTCTCGTCGCGTTGACTTTATCCGGCGGCGCAGTGCGGACGATATTTGTCGAGTCGCGTGCAGAGATCGCCGACATCGCTATCGCCGAAGTTACCAACGTTCTGAACGAGCGAATCTCGGGGCTGACGCTTCGCGAGATACGCACGTCGCTTGCTGACAGGCTGCGTGATACGGGGCCGACGCGGGATGCGGCCGAGCTGCTCAATATCTTCATCGAGGAAGGGGAGCAGCTTTTCGAGAGCGCGACGGAGCGCGACGACAACGTGGTTCTCGGTCAGCCCTCACTTCTCGCCGAGCAGCCCGAGTTTGCAAACCTCGACAACATGCGGAAGCTCGTGGCGCTAACGGAGACCCGCCAGGACCTCGGCGACCTGCTCCGCAGCCGCAGCGACAAACCCGGAATCACGATCAGCATCGGCAACGAGCATCGTGACCCGACGCTCGAAAATTTCACGATAGTAACAGCGCAGTATCGCTCCGGCGCCGTAACCGGGGTAATCGGCGTGATTGGTCCAACGAGAATGCCGTACGACAAGGTGATCTCGCTGGTGACTCACACGTCCCGACTTCTCACAGACCTACTGGATTAACGAAGCCAAAGATGGCCGATTTTTATAACACTCTCGGTGTTCCGAGAAACGCTTCCGACGACGACATCAAGAAGTCATATCGCAAGCTTGCGATGACGTATCACCCCGATCGGAACAACGGGGCGCGTGAGGCGGAGGAAAAATTCAAGGAGATCACCGAAGCTTATGACGTGCTTCGTGATCCTGAAAAACGCGCGATGTATGATCGTTACGGCGAAGCTGGCCTGCGCGGTGGCGCCGGCGGCTATCACCATGTCGATCTTGCCGAGGCGCTCAACATTTTCATGCGCGATCTCGGAGGAATGTCGGGCTTCGGCGATCTTTTTGGTGGCGGCGGGCGCGGTGGACAGACGGGGCCTCGAACAGGTTCCGACATCCGTATCACCATGCCGCTCAAATTGTCAGAGGTGGAGTCGGGGGTCGAGAAAAACGTGGTGGTGAAGCTGCTCGCCACCTGTGACAAGTGCGAGGGAAGTGGAGCCGAGGCTGGCACGAGCGCAAACCGGTGCACAACGTGCGCGGGAGCGGGTGAAGTGCGCCGCGCACAGAAGTCGTTCTTCGGCCAGGTGATCAGCGTGACGCCATGCCCGACCTGCGCGGGCGAAGGCACGATCATCGCTTCACCGTGCCGGAAATGTCGTGGCGAGGGGCGCGTGCGGCAGGAAGAAAACGTTGTCGTCAAGGTGCCGCCCGGAGTTGCGACCGGTCAGTATATGACCATGCGCGCCGTCGGCAATGTGGGGCCGCGCGGCGGCGGTAAAGGCGACATCCTTGTCGTCTTTGAAGTCGAGGAAGATCCACGCTTCGAGCGCGACGGCGAAGATCTTTACTGCGAAGTCCTCGTCACGTATCCCCAATTGGTGTTCGGCGCCGATGTTGAAGTACCCACAGTGAACGCAAGCGTTACGCTGCACGTTCCGCCGCGAACGGAAAGTGCGCAGGTATTCCACCTTCGAGGCCGGGGCCTCCCCCGCGTCAATGCTTCGGGAGTGGGCGATCTTCACGTAAGACTTCAACTGTACACGCCTGAAGAGCTGACTGCCGAAGAGGAGACTCTCATCAAGCGTCTGGGTGAGCTGCAGGTGGCTCCTCAACAGCGTCGCGAGAAAGGGTTCTGGTCGAAGGTCAAGGAATCGCTGGGAGCGTGACCGGCGACATTACCGGTACGGAATCCGGACAGGGTAAGCGACCGTGGATCGCGTTGCGCATCACGCCCACTGTCGATCTGGAGATAGTCTCGGCGGCACTCTTTGCGGCAGGATCTCAGGGCGTGCAGGAGGATGGGGGTGCGCTCGTCACTCACTTTCCGCCTGATTACGACGTCGCATCGTTGACTGCTGCCGTAAGGTCAATCGACCCGTCTGCCCGCATCGAGGTAACGGAGGCTCCGTCAGTGGACTGGAGCGCCTGGCGTGCGTCCGTAGGAGCCCATCGCCTTGGGAAACTGAGCCTCGTGCCACCGTGGATGGCTGACGATGAGGATTCGATGCAAGTGGTCATCGATCCTGCAATGGCCTTCGGGACGGGTGAGCACGCGACCACGCGTGGAGTGGTCAGGCTGATGCAGGTACTGCCACGGATCCCCGAGCTTGTTGCCGACATCGGAGCAGGGAGTGCGGTGCTCGCAATTTGCGCGGCACGACTCGGCGCGACGAAGGTTTTTGCGATCGAGATAGATCATGATGCAATCGGAAACGCCGAGTTAAATGTGGAAGCGAACGGGGTCGCGGATTGCGTTTTCGTCTTCGAGGGCGACGCAGGCGTATTGTTGCCTCTGGTTGCACCCGTCGGATTAATACTTGCGAACATTATTTCGTCAGTGCTGATCGACTTGCTGCCGACAATCTCCGATTCGCTTGGCCCGCGCGGGAGTGCGATACTTTCGGGGATTCTCGCTGAGGAAAAGGACCGGATGCTCGAAGTGCTCGGCTCCGGCGGCTGGACCGTCTTGTCACAGGATGAGGAGGCTGGGTGGTGGAGCGTTCTGATCGAGCGCCCGCGGTAACGTTCTTTGCGCCCGAGGCTTTCACCTCCGGGAGCCCGATAACGCTCGGCGACGAAGCTGCGCAGCACGCTCGCGTTCTGCGGATTGGTGCGGGTGAACCCGTCGGCCTCAGGGACGGTGCGGGTGTAGCGGCGCGCGGAGTGATATCGCGGACAGCAAAGCGCTCGCTAACGGTCGACGTAACCGAAGTGTGGGAGATGCGAGCGTTGCCGCCGATTCACCTTCTCGTCCCGGTCGCCGACCGTGATCGAATGCTGATGCTCGCCGAGAAGTGCACGGAACTGGCGGCGGCGAGTTGGCGGCCTGTGATGTGGCGTCGATCACGTAGCGTTGGGCCCGCCGGCGATGGGCCTGCGTTTCAGTCGCGACTGAAGTCCAGGATGATTTCCGCCCTCCTGCAGTCTGGTGGTGCCTGGTTGCCCGAGATACATCCGTCGGCGCCCGTGACTCGGGCCGTTGCTGCAGCCCCTGCTGGGACTCGTCTCCTCCTTGATGCGAGCGCGAGCCAGGCGCTGATCAGCGCGACCATTGAGCTTCCAGTCGCGCTTGCGATCGGACCTGAAGGCGGATTCGACGATCGCGAGAAAGAGGAAATGATTGCCGGTGGTTTCGCTCCGGTGTCGATCGCTGGACCGACGTTGCGATTCGAGACTGCGGCCATCGCCGCACTCGCGATAGTCCGCGCAAGACTCGGCGACAGCATGAACAATGAGGAGGATGGGGCGTGAGTCATGACTGCCTGTTCTGCAGAATTGCAAGTGGCGACATCAGGACGGCGTTCGTTGCCGAAAACGTCGACGCGGTTGCGTTTCGTGACATAAATCCGCGGGCTCCGCTGCACGTACTGGTAATCCCTCGAGTGCATATCGACTCGCTGGCATCGGCGGCCGACCATGCTCTTCTCGGGTCACTTCTCGGTCTCGTCACGCAGATTGCGCGCGAGGAGGGTGTAGCTGAGAGCGGGTACCGGGTGGTGATAAATACGGGGAATGATGGAGGGCAGACGGTTCCGCACCTCCATCTGCATCTGCTTGCTGGACGGCATATGGACTGGCCACCCGGCTGAACCGCAGCTGTTCGC
>JBBREF010000238.1:0-3851 GCA_038203205.1 Gemmatimonadales bacterium
CGGCATCGTGCAGTTCGGTGCGAGGCTGACGCCGCGTGAAACGTTCGAGACGCTTCGCAACCTCGGCTTCGGCACCCCGACTGGAATTCCGATACCGGGCGAGGCTGCGGGCACACTGCGTGAGCCCGCCAGATGGCAGGCGCCTTCAGCGGCGTCGCTGGCGATGGGTTACGAAATCGCCGTGACTCCTGTTCAGCTGGTCAGCGCGTATGCTGCAATTGCCAACGGCGGCAATGTCATGCAGCCGCACATTGTCCGTGAGATACGATCGGCCGATGGAGATCTGTTGTATCAGGCGAAGCCGCGCGCGATCCGGCGTGTTTTCAGTGCCCAGGTTGCGCGGGATGTGAGAAACCTGCTGGTGAGCGTAGTCGACAGCGGGACGGGAGTGAAGGCTGACATCGCCACATTTCAGCTTGCAGGAAAGAGCGGGACCGCGAGACGAACTGTTCAGGGCAGATACGTGGACGGCAATTACACAGCTTCGTTCGTCGGGATATTTCCGGCGGAGAAACCGCAGTATGTCGTGCTCGTGAAGCTCGATTCGCCCAGGCGCGCTTTTTATGGTGGCGAGGTCGCTGCGCCAGTGAGCGCCGTTGTGCTTCGTGCGGCGCTTGCCGCGCGTGATGCGGCGCTTGACCGCGGTGAGCTCGCCAGTGAGGAGCGTGAAGTGCCACTTGCAAGGGAGTCGACTTTCACCCGGAGTGACAGCGCGGCACCATCGCCGTGGTTTGCGGAAAGTGTTGGAGATTCACCGGCAACTTCCAGGACCTACGGGATGGATCCCCTGCCATACGCTGAGAAGACGCCCGAGCCGGCGCGGCTGATAACGCTTCCTCATGCAGGAACGTCGGGCACGGCCGATACCAGGTCGAGGGTGGTTCCTGACGTCACCGGACTCCCCACGCGAAACGCGGTTCGGGCTTTGCATAAAGCCGGTTTCAGGGTCACGCTCAGCGCGGGGCAAACCTTACCGACCCTCCCGGCGGCGGGAACTCTCCTTCAACCGGGCAGCATTGTGAAACTTCGACATATTCCGTGATGCAATTTGAGCTCGCCCGCTTGATCGAAGCACTCGAGGCCGCGAATCTATTCGTGGGCACTCGCGGGCAGCTGCCAGTCTCGGTTGCCGGGATTTCTGACGACAGCAGAAATCTCACTCAGGGTTCGCTCTTCATCGCGGTCCGCGGATCGATCCGCGACGGTCACGACTATCTTGACGCCGCGGTGAGCAAGGGCGCTTCGGTCGCGATGGCGGAAGATCCGGATCGCACGACCCTTCCTACGGTCATAGTTCGCGAAGGCCGAAAGGCTGCCGCTGTTGCAGCAGGCGCAGCGTTTGGCGACCCGTCGCGCGAACTTCGCATGATCGGTATCACGGGCACAAATGGAAAGAGCACGACGGCCGGGATTCTCCGGCACCTGCTCGACAAGCCCGGCTCGCGAAGCGCATCGATAGGAACTCTTGGAGTCCTGTTCGGAAGCGAAGCAGAAGTTGTTCCGGGTGGCACCGAGCTCACGACGCCTGGACCGGTTGAGCTACAGCGGGTGCTCCGCGAGCTCGTGGACCGCGGTGTCACAACCGTTGCAATGGAAGTTTCGTCGCACAGCCTCGATCAGCGGCGCATCGATGGCCTCGCTTTCGATGCCGCCGTTTTCACGAATCTTACGCGGGACCATCTCGACTATCATCACACGATGGAAGCGTACTTCGAGGCCAAGGCGCGGCTCATGGACTACCTGAAGCCCGACGGGTCAGCAGCCATCAACGTTGACGACTCGAACTGGGGAGCACTACCCGATAGCCGCAACAAGATTCTGTTCGGCGAAGGGTCGCGGGCACATGTTCGTGCAACCGAGGTGAAGTTCTCGCCTGCTGGCAGCGACTGGATTCTGAACTACGGTGGCAAATCTCTTCATGTCCGCCTTCCGCTCATCGGCGATGTGAACGTGCACAATGCGCTGGGCGCGGTCGCAGTCGGACTTACTGTCGGGCTTCCACTCGAGGAGCTCGCAGCGGGCCTCGCGAATCTCCCTCAAGTTCCAGGGCGGCTCGAGGTGATCTCCCATGATCCGACCGTTCTACGGGACTACGCGCACACGCCCGATGCTATCGGTCGCGCACTTGCCGCGATCAGGCCATTCACGGCGGGCAGGATCGTTCTCGTCTTCGGGTGCGGTGGCGACAGGGATCGCGGCAAGCGCGTGGAGATGGGCGCGGCGGCCGAAGCGGGCGCAGACCTTGTCATCATCACAAACGACAATCCGCGGACGGAAGACCCCGAGAGAATACTCGATGAAATCGAGCAGGGCATGACGGCCGGCAGGCACAGGCGAATCACGAAGCGGAAGTCGGCGATCGAATTCGCGCTCAAGGACGCGCAGAAAGGCGATGTTGTTCTGCTCGCTGGCAAGGGGCACGAGACATACCAGATCATCGGTACCACCAGGCTTCCCTTTGATGAGAAGCTTATTGTACACGAGCTGCTGACGGGAACTGCTGCTTGAATTTCTGGACACTGGATCGCGTCGCCATGGCACTTGGTGACAGCGCGGCGAATCGCCATCCCAGAGGCACGGCTGAGCTGAGCGGTGTCACCACCGATTCACGCAACATCGTCGCGGGGCAGCTGTTCGTGGCGCTTCAGGGAGAGCAGTTCGATGGCCACGAATACGTGGCTGCAGCAGTCGAGCAGGGAGCGGGAGCGGTCGTAGTCTCCAATCGTATCGATGGACTTTCAGTCCCTGTGTTCGTCGTTCCCGATACGTTGATCGCGTTGGGAAAGCTCGGCAGCTACTACCGGCGGGCGTGGGGTGGGCCTGTTGTCATGGTCGCGGGAAGCAATGGCAAGACGACGACAAAAGACCTGATACGCGCTGCTCTTTCAAAGGCGATGCACGTCCACGCGACGACAGGAAATCTCAACAACAGAATCGGCGTGCCGCTGACACTTCTTGCAATTCCACACGGTGCTGAGATCGCGATTGTCGAAGCGGGGACAAACCTTCCCGGCGAAGTCGCGATACTCCGTGAGATCATGGACCCCGATATTTCTGTGGTAACCTCGGTCGGTGAGGAACATCTCGAAGGACTTCGCGACATTGCCGGCGTGCTCGAAGAGGAGGCCGCAGCATTCGACGGCGTCAGGATAGCCATTGCCCCGTCGTCGCAACCGGAGATAGCTGACGCGGCCAAGGGGAAATCCCGGGAAGTGAAAACGGCCGGGCTCGACGATGGCGATATACACCCCGATTCGTGGTCGATCACCGCGGATGGGATTGGGACGCTGAATTTTGGCCTGGTGTCGATGAGCCCGCCGCTGCGTGGAATCCACAATCTCCGGAATACGATGCTCGCAATCGGAGTCGCCCGGTCGTGCGGCGTGAGCGATGATGTCGCTGCGGCGGGAATCCGGGCGATGCCCGCCCCCCGGATGCGAATGGCGTGGGAAACGATCGGCAGCGCCACGCTGATCAACGATGCGTACAATTCGAATCCCGGTTCGGCCCGCGCGGCAATCGAGATCGTCAGGAGTATCGATGGCGACAGGCAACGTGTGATAGTCCTTGGTACGATGCGAGAGCTGGGCGACGCTGCTGTCAGGTGTCACGACGAAATCAGCCTGGTTGCACTCGACTCCGGCGCCGATGTAATCGCTGGCGTTGGCGACTTCGCTGAATCCCTGGTACGGGTTGGTGGTAACGATCCGCGGATTGTCGTGTCTGCGAACGTAGCCGATCTCTGGCCGGCACTGTTGCCACGGATCAAGCCTGACGCGGTTATTCTATTGAAGGCGTCGCGCGGCGTCAGGCTCGAGCAGCTCGTTCCACACATAACAACCTGGGCAAAC
>JBBREF010000239.1:0-3838 GCA_038203205.1 Gemmatimonadales bacterium
CGACAACACCGCCAGCACAGTGTGGGCCGACAGTGCCTATCGCAGCAAGGAGAACGAGGAGAAGCTCGCCGCGCGGGGCTTCACCAGCCGGATCCACCGTCGCGGATGCCGCAACAAGCCGCTCACCGCGCGACAGGAAGCAGCCAACAAGACCCGCTCGTCGGTGCGGGCGCGGGTCGAGCATGTGTTCGGCAGCCAGCACACCAGCATGGGCGGCAAGCTCGTGCGCACTCTTGGCATCGCGCGCGCCACCATGAAGATCGGGATGCAGAACCTGGCTTATAACATGCGTCGCCTGGTCGTGCTCGAACGCAGCGCGTTGGCAGCCGGATAGCGCCTAAAATCCGCAATCCAGTGACCAAATCGGCCAGATTGCGAAGAGAATGGCACCCGAGCGGGATCACGAAAGGGCCGAAATCGACGACCATACAGGCCGTCACCCCGGCGAGCGGCCTACATTAACCCGAAAACGCCATTGTTCGAGGTGGCCTTAAGAAACGGATTCTTAGGCTGCAGTGACGGCCGCTACAGGGAAACTTTATCGGTGCTAATGCGTTGGTTCTGGTGGTTCGGCACGAACTTCGTTTCGATAAAGCAGTCTCTCAAGACCGTCATTCCGCCCCTTCGGCGAGCAAGCGCTTACTTGCGGATGGGGATAGGATCTGTGGATTATGCTGACGGCTTTAGAGCATTTACTGGCGGACCGGGGTGCCGCGGTGATACCATTGAGCGACGTTACAACATGAAGGATGTACCAGATGACTAAGGGGCCAATTTTGGTCGCCACGGACCTCAGCGCCTGCTGCGACCGCGCTGTCGATCGAGCATTGGCGCTGGCAACACAGTTGGGGCTCCCAATCGATCTGCTCCACGTAATTGAATCTTCTGGCGAAGCGAATGAGGAGAATGTCGCGCGCGGCCGTGCCGCTGCATTACTTCCCGACCATCCGTCTTGTGAGGTACTGGTGGAACGCGGATCTGTACCTGAAACAATCGCCCGAGTAGCAGAAGAGCGCGGCAGTACCCTTATCGTGACGGGCGTTGCTCGCCTCAACAGCCTTGGTGACTATTTTCTTGGCACCGCTGTCGATCATGTGGTGCGCACTGCGGATGTACCGGTGCTGGTCGTCAAGCAGCGCCCCCGTAAACCGTACATTACGCTGATGATCGCAACCGACCTGTCGGCGTGCTCCCGCAAAGCGGTCACGACTTCCGGGGACATGTTCCCAGATGCCGTGCTGCACCTCATACATGCCTTTCACACCCCCTTCGACGCATGGCCCGCGACGGAAGAAATGCGGGATGAAGTGCAGGAGGAAGCGCAGCGCAATCTCGAAGCTTTCGCAGACGACACAAAGATTCCGGAGGCCGTCCGATCGCGTGTCCGGCCGCGGCTCGGTAATGGCGAAACGGGACACGTAGTTGCTGAGGCGATACGTGAGACCGGTGCCGATCTCGTCGTGCTTGGCACACATAGCAAAAGCGGATTTGTCCACGCTACGATCGGTAGCACCGCCGAGTCACTGCTGTCGTGGCTCACCGTGGATACAATGATGATACGCGAGCCCACCTGAAGTCCTGCGAGGAGTGGATGTTCATGGCAAAGACTGGAGGAACCCGGCCTTGGTCCATCAACATGCTAGGCTGCATCGCTCTTTTGATCGGTGCTTTTGTCTTCGGATCGGGAGGCATCGCGCAAAGTGCAAGAACGGCACCCGTGTTGGAAATAAAAGGGGCAATCGGACCCGCGACGTCCGACTATCTCGCCAGCGGGCTGAAACAGGCAGAGGCGAGCGGTGCGCCGTTTGTTGTCATCGAGATGGACACACCGGTCGGTCTCGATAAATCGATGCGCGAGATAATTCAGCAGATATTGGGCCTTCGCGATACCCTCAAACTCGCAGTGACCGCACCGCCTTATTCGTTCGGCTGAGTGATGCAGATCAGAACCCCTGCTGACGCAGGGTTTCCGCGAACTTCTCGCGGATGGCCGTGTCGTAGAACGGGAAGGCAGAAAAAAAGGCGTCACGGCCTATTCTCGGACTCGCTGCCCGCGTCGCTTCAGTCCACGCCGCCGCGGCTTCCGAGCGTCCAGCGAGCCTTTGACAGAGCACTGCGATCATTGCGATCAGGACGTGCGCGTTAGGTGCGCGCGCTGCCCGGCTGGACCACTCCGCCGCCTCCGTATACTCGCCCCGAACCGCATGCGATAGCGCACGCGAACCCATCATCGCGTAATGCATGGGATCGATTGGGCTCAACGCCATCGCGCGGTCAGCATAAATGCGGCTCGACTTGCCGTCGCAGAGCAGCGCATCGGTTAAGGCGTGCGCGTAACCACCTTGGGCGTAATTGGGATTGAGCGTTAACGCGCGGTCGATCCAGGGTAAGCTGCGCTCGTGCTCACTCGTTAGCCAGAACGACCGACCGAGCACGAGGTTGGCGAAGGGATCGCCAGGGTCGAGCTCCATCGCTCGCTCGGCGTATCGCCGCGCCGCGGCGGCTTCGGTCCGCGTCGCGTGCACGTAGCGCATGAAGGCGTTCTGGAAATGGGTGAACGACAGTCCCGCCTGAGCGCGAGCGAACCCAGGATCGAGCGCCACTGCCTTTTCGAACAGCGCGTTGGCGGCCGCGTTGTCTTTGGCGGTCGAGCGAAACAGCCGTTGCAGCCCAAGGTGAAAGAGCGCCCAGGCATCGAGATCGGAAGGCGTGCGCAGACTTGCCAGATGGGCCTCGTGCATGGCGATTTGCTGCTCGAGCGTGGCAAGGACATCGACGACAATGTTAGCACGCAAAACTTCGACGGCCCTAGCCTCAGCATCGTAGCGGTTGGCCCAGATCACTTGGCATGAGCGCGTGTCGGCCAGCTCGAGGGTGACTGCGATCCGTTCTCATGGGCGAATGCCGCTCATAATCATCGACATTGCGGGAAAGCCGCTGCGCGACAACGCGGGCGAGCTGTTTTTGCTCGCCGCTCGCGAGCAAGCTGCGCGCTGGACGACAAGGGGACAGTCTCTGCATCCGCGCGCAAAATGGGCGTCGGTGGGTGCCCGCCTAATCCGAAACCATAGGATCAGGCACGGGATTAGCAGAACGCGTTCTACCGTACCACGAGGACCGGAAGGTGGCCATTCGCTACAACTTCCCAGGTCTTGCTGCCGAGCATGAGGCGTCCAATTCCCCGACGCCCATGCGACCCCATTACGAGGAGATCGCAATTATGCAACTTGGCTGCTTCAATGATAGCCTCTCCAGGCTGAGCGTCAGCCACATGAACTGTCTCAACCTCGACACTGGCGTGTTTTGCAGCCTGCTCCGCAGCGGCCAATATCGTGTTCGCGGATTCTCGCTGAGCCGAACTGTAATTGGTAATCACGTTGGGTGCTAACCCGAGATCGCCGCCAGCAAAGATCGGAAATGGTTCAGTGACGGTGATGATTGTGACGCCAGCGTTGAGGTCACCCGCGAGTGAGAGTCCATGATCTACCCCCTTCTGCCCTACCCGGATCCATCCGTCGTGATCAGAATATGCTTGTACATGAGTCTCTCCTCCTCGGGGGTCCCAGATAACTTAGGGTCCCCTCTGAGGAGCAACCCCTCCGACTTCAGTCGGATACTGGCTTCAGCCTTCGACTCGTTCGATAGCCTGTAACCTCGGGAAAGAGAGACTGCCTGGAGGGCGTGAAGTCTCTCTTTCCCGAGGTTACAGATCCCATGAGGAGTGGATAGCGACCTGCACCGTGGCAGAGTGAGCTCGCTAAACAACCTTCTGGAGATCAATCATGCCTGTGACAACTGATCGACCGACAGCACCTGCCGCTATCCGCGTGGATATTGG
>JBBREF010000240.1:0-3792 GCA_038203205.1 Gemmatimonadales bacterium
GCATCGACTCTTGGCGCAATGCATACAGCTCTGCCGGGGTCATACTTCGAACGGCTCGGAGTCCCTCGGCTTGCCCCAACTACCTCAACTCTTTGAACCGCCGGATGCGGACCCGCATGTCCGGTGGTGTGGGAGGGGAGTAGCAGCGATCAGCCGCTACCCCCTATCCCGATTCTGGCTGATAGTCAGCGTGTGAATCGGAAAGCCGAACCCTGAGTTGTGAACGTAACCGCGTTATCAGCAAACGTCCCTTGCATCGTGATCGCCCCCATGCCGCCGCTTGGCGGAATCGTTAGGACCAGCTGGCCGGCAGAGTTTGTGTACGTACCTGAGGTCACCGCCTCGATGTTTGAGGTGACGCCGCTGAGGGTAACTCGCCCCTGACGCGTCTCGGTCCACGTTTCATTGGTGCGGATCACCAGGGTTCCACTGAGGACCTCCGCGCGAAACCCGGACGTTTCGGATGTCACTACGGGAACCGGCGCTCCGTTGACCGATACGAGAGCATATGTGCCGGAAATGGCTGGACTTTTAGTACCTGTCGCTTCTGAACAAGCGGTGATTACGCATAGTGCAACCAGCGCACTAACAAGTCCTGATCTCATGTCGCCCCCATTGAGTTTGAACCAAACGTTGTCAGCAACGCTCGAGCCTGCAACCGCGGCAGGGACGATACGCGTAGCTGCGTGGCAAGGCGATCGGCGGTGATCAAACCATGTCGACTGAAAACGCCGGAATCTTTATGATCGGGATGAGCGGGGCGTTCCGGCCTTGAGGCGCGGGCAGTCGCCACAGTCTATCCGAAGGTCGCACCGGTTACGCCAGCAGGTGACATCGCCAATAAGCGAGTAGTAAATGCGCGCGAGATGATCGACGCGCCGACCCCGCAAAAGTACGAGATCGCCGGGGCGGAGTGAGGCCTTGAGTTGGCGAGCGCCGTCTTCAAGGTTGATGAAATGCCACACCTGGTCCGTCGGCATTCCCGCAGCGATCGCACCCCTCGCTCCGTACTCCGAATGTTCGCCCAGGAACATCGCAGAGTGTGCGACCCGCGCGGCAATTTTCCCAACATCCCGCACTCGGTTTCTTGGTTTCTGTGAAGAGTCGGAGACATCAGTGAAGACGATCATCTTGCGCTCCGCTGTCGCTTCCTCGAGAACCTTGAGTGCCGCAGCAAGCGTGTCCGCCGATCCGTTCACCTCGTCGCGGAGAATCGTCACTCCGCCAGGGAGCTCTACGGGAGACATTCGGCGCTGCATAGGCTCGCAGGTAGAGAGCGCGCTCGCGACTTCTGTCAGCGACATTCCCGCCTCCCGCCCGATTATGACGGCCGGGACGAGGCTCCCCGTCCAGTGCGTCCCAACGAAACGGGTCGGCACGCGAATGGGGGCATCCCCCTCAGGCGCGACAGTAAATGAAAAGCGTTCGGGCCAGCGTCCTCCAGTTTCGATAACCTTGTAGCTCGACCGCGCAGTCGTGCCGTAGCGAAGCGTCCGTATCGACGATGGAGATTCGTACGATGCGATGTACGGGTTGTCATCATTCAGGATGGCAAGTCCACCCGGCTTCACGCCTTCCACCAGGATCGACTTCTCGCGCGCGGTTGTCTCGAGCGTCCTGAAGTTCATTCGATGCGTGTTCGCCACACTTACCCAGACCGTCACGTCTGGTCGCAGCGCCCGCGCGAACTTAGCCATCTGGCCCGGCCTCACTATTCCAACCTCGATCACCGCGTACCGGTGCCATGGTCTCACTCTGAGCACCGTTTTCGTTATGCCGCGAAAATGATTCGAGCTTCCGCGTGAGCTGACGACGCTGAAACGCGAACCGAGTACCGAGGCAATCGCGTCCTTACAGCTCGTCTTGCCAAGGCTGCCCGTCACGGCGACGAAGGTCGTGCGGAACATGAGGTGCCTCCAGATCCACGCGACGCCGAGCAGCAGGTCATGACCCAACGACTTCAGTGCGGTCCTGATTCTCCTCTTAATCACTGATGCAGATCCGATTGCGGATGTATCTCTTACGCACCGGCCGGTTTGTCGAGGGATCTGAGAATCGTTGCTATTCGGTCAAGAGAAATTCGATCGTTGTTGCCGAGGTACTGCCGGCGGAGCCGCTCATAGAGGGAACCGGGGTGGTAGTGGGCGTCCTTGTCCATTCCCGCCGCCCGCCACTGCTCGTGCCACAGGTGAACGGCGTAGCTCTCCGTGCCGAAATAGATATCGGCATCGGGGTTAGTGATGTGGCGCCAATCCCTGTATCCCAACGGACAGAATGTTGCGGGCGATTGAACGTAGTTGGTCAGCGCGAACTTCTCGATGGCACTAGAGAACAGAGCGGGGCCCGTTTCGCCCCACACGAGAGTCGCCGGATCCTTTCTCTCGCACTCAGCGAATGCCCATTTGAGCAAGTCGCTTCCTCGAGGCGCCTTGATCAGGCCGTTGTTGATCATTCGCGTCCCGTTCGTCAGCTCGCTCGAAAACACATAAGGCATGTCGAAATCGAACTGCTTCAGACAGACGCTGTCGGTGTCGCTCCACCATCCGCCCTTTTCGAGCAGGAGCTTGTAGCGGAAAAGGTTTGCAAAACCGGCATATGTCTTTTGCGCTGGGTATTGAAAGATCCGCGACGCTGGCAGGACTTCAGTTGCGTCCTTCAGGATCACACCAGCCGGCACATTTGCGACGGCGTCATATACATAGAGGTGAAACTCGTGCCCGTTCGCCAGGTACGATGCGATTCCCAGCTGCTCCATCGCCGAGAGTGCAGGGCCGATCCATAGGCCCTGGATTATCTGGTTATCGTCGCTGTCTTTGCCCATCAGGTGGAAATAACGGTGAAAGGCACAATTCCGCGAGGATGCGTGCCAGCTCGGCTGATTGACGATAATTTGATTGCCGCAGGCCCCCACCAACAAACGGAGCCAGATGCTGCGCGTTCAGGCTGTCATGATACTAGCTGTTGCTGCAAGCGTTCTCGGTTGCACGCCGGGACCGACTACCGCCACGATGCCCGCCAAGATGTACGACATCATTATAAGAGGCGGCACGGTTTACAACGGATCGGGAACGCCGGGGCGCGTCACCGACGTTGCGGTTGACGGTGATCGCATTGTCCGCGTCGGCGATCTCAGCGGTGTGCGAGGCAGGACCGAAATAGATGCGCGCGGGCTTGCCGTCGCGCCCGGGTTCATCAACATGCTTAGCTGGGCCACCGAATCGCTCATCGAAGACGGCCGCGGCGTGGCGGATCTCCTCCAGGGAGTGACGCTCGAAGTTTTCGGCGAAGGCTTCTCGATGGGCCCATTGAACGATGCGATGAAGAAGGAAGCCGTCGAGCAGATGGGCGACATCAAATACGACATTAAATGGACGACACTCGGCCAATATCTCGACCACCTGGTCGCGCGCGGTGTATCGCCGAACGTTGCCTCTTTTATCGGGGCGACATCGGTTCGAGTTCACGAGCTTGGGTATGCGGATCGCGCTCCGACTGCGGCCGAGCTCGAGCGAATGCAGGCACTCGTTCGTGTGGCGATGGAAGAGGGTGCTATGGGCGTTGGATCTTCGCTGATTTATGCGCCGGCATTCTATGCGAAGACCGACGAGCTCATTGCGCTTGCGAAGGCGGCTGCGCCGTACGGCGGGTCGTACATCTCTCACATGCGGAGCGAGGGTGGGCGACTACTCGAGTCTGTCGACGAGTTGTTGACGATTGCCCGCGAGGGAGGTGTGGGCGCGGAGATCTACCACCTCAAGGCAGCCGGCAACGGGAACTGGGGAAAACTTCCTG
>JBBREF010000241.1:0-3791 GCA_038203205.1 Gemmatimonadales bacterium
ATCGAGGTAATGAGAGTGTCGCCGGAAGGACCGCTCCGCGAGGAAACGGTCCCCCGGCGCCATCGCTACGCCAGGAACGGCCCGACGATAGCCAGAACCTGAGCCTTTGTAAGTGGCTCGTCGAACGCCTCGGTGACGCCAGCCGTTCCACCATTGTTGGTGCCAAGCGCCGTGAGGTTGAGGCCCGCCTGGGTGATATTGTCCTCGCCATCATAGATGGCCTGCGTGAACGCCGGCAGATCGTTACGACTGTTTCCGGTTATCCAGCCCTTCAACCCGCGAAGCCTGCGAATTTCTGACGCATGGCGCGCCTCGACAGAATGAATCGTCAGTGCCGCTGTGAGAGTGGCCTTGTCGTTGATGAGCCGTCCCGCCTGTCCCTTGTATGCGCGCACTCCGGTATCCTCGAACGCCTGCGCAAGAATCTGGAACGTCGGATACTGGGTTGCGCCGAAGTTGAAGCCAGCGACCGCACCCTTTGCGGTGAAGTCGAACGCCGGCTTCGCACCGGGTGTCGCGCCTTTAGCGGTGATCATGGCCCGCAACGCCGTCACGTGGATGTTCTCGTGATCGCGCAACGTCGTAAAAATGACCTGGTCAGCCGCCGGAATCAGACCGGCCGCCGCAACACCGCGTACGTAAAAATCAGCTTCGAGATATTCGAGCGTGAGCGCGAACTGGAGGACATCGAGTACATCTGCCGGAGCCTGTCCATAGACATCCCGCGCGAGTGCGCCGAGCGCGATAGGAACCGAGCCGAGGGCGAGGGCTGCCATGACCTTGCTGCTGGCTGACGCACCTCGGGAAATCGCGTCGCGACGCGATACGATTGGCTCCATCATTTCTGGATCGAGAGATTCGATCATTGATAGCTTTTCCATTGTATGTATGCCTCAGCCGTTGTTGTTCGGGCCCTGAACGAAAGCCGGCACAGTCCCGGCAAACGCGAGCCTTTCGGTGATGAATGGCTGCGCGAGTCCGGCAACCATGGATGGCCTGAACGCATTGTCGAAGGCCTGAGGTGCGAATGCATTCGTTTTCGGGGCGATCAGGTCGGCGATAGCCGATGCGTGCCGGCCCTCGACTGAAACGATCTTCCCCGCGACCAGAAGGTTGTCGACGCTGGCGATGTACTGGGCTGCACCGTTGTAGGCGGCCACTCCCAGATCCTCAAATGCCTTTGCTGTCTGCAGAATCGACGTCCGGTTGCTGAAATTCACCCCGGTGTATATCGGAGCGAGCGTGAAGCCGTTGGCTGGGCCGAGCACCGTCTTGAGCGCCTCGCGGTGAATGACCTCGTGGTTCTTGATGTCGATGAAAATCGCCTGCTCGGCGGCACTGAGCCCGGATGCGGAAAATCCGGCCGCGACCCTCGTGTAGAAATCCGCTTCGAGCTGCTCGAGCGCATACGCAAACTGAAGAATCGCGATGTCGCCCTTGGCGAAGTCGATCGTGACCGTCTGCCCCGTGCCGGGCCCCGCACCGGGACCCGTAATGCCGCCCTCAGTGTATCCGTCTTCACAACCAGCCAGCACTGATGGCAGCAGCACCACCGCGCCCCCTATTCCCATCAATCTCATAAAGTCCCGACGCGTGGCTTTTTCCCACAGCTGTCCGCTTCTCGAGATGACAAGAGGATCCTTACGTTCCGTCATCGTAATCCGCCTCCAAGTGGCAAATGTCTCTATTGCGGAGTAACAACGCCTGACGTTGGGTCCGCACGCTTGCCATCCCCCATTGCATACAATGAGCCACCGTGTGCATTTACGCTCATTATCCCAGGTCAGCACGGGCATGGCGCCATGGCGCTCGAGTAACCAAGTCGACTCGACCCACGAGATTCGCCCTTTGCATACAGCGGGTTAGATCGAGAACGTTTGGTTTGCGATTTCCGGCGATGGCAGCAACCTTCTATCGGGTCCTGACTCAAACATCCCGACATCCATGACTTTGCCCATCCCCGATAGCGCGCGGACAACACTCCCTGAGCGCACCTACGAGCGCCTTCGAAACCTCATCGTTCGCGGACGTATACCATCTGGCGCGCGCGTGATCGAGGCAGAGGTAGCGTTGCGATTCGGTGTAAGCCGAACACCAGTGCGCGAGGCGTTTTCGCGTCTCATTCACGACCACTATCTCGTGCCCGTGACCAGCGGGAAGCGGACCGAGCTGGCAGTTGCACCGTTCACCGCTGAGGACGTGCGGGAGTTATGGGAGATCATCGGGTCTCTCGAGAGCTACGCCGCTTCCATGACCGCAATCCTCCCGGAGACCCGGCGGATCAAGGTCGCGGACGAGTTGCGGCGAATCAATCTGGAGCTCAGGGCGACCGCCGCTGAGCAGCCGCGCAATGCCGACAAGTTGTCCGAGCTGCAGACCGGATTTCACCAGGGGTTCGTGCTGGAAACCGCCGGGCCGCACATGCGCAGTATCTATAGTGCGCTCCGCCCCCAGGTTCAGCGCTACGAGTGGATTTACGGCACTCACGCTCAAGCCGACTACGCGCCATCCATCGCCGAGCACATGACTATTATTGCCGCGATTCGCGAGGGCAATGCCGAAGGAGCGCGAAACGCAGTGATAAGGCACTGGCACGAGGCAATCAGCCGGACCAGTAAAGTGATCAGGCCGGCGCCATTCGCTTCCCCGCGCATCAAGCCCCGCAGGAAATCCCTGAAAGGAAAGACCTGAAGCTTGGCCGAGTCCATCGCAACCCGCAGTGGCGCGGAGAACGACTCTGGTCTGCTCGCTGACATGCAGCTTCTCGACGCGCTGAAGCAGGCGCCGGCGCCGCTCGCTCTATCGCTCGGGCGGGAGCACAAGTACGTGTACGCGAATGCCGCGATGGCGGAAGCCACAGGTCACCACCTCACGGGGCGCACGGTGCGGGAGGCTTTCCCCGAGCTGGAAGAGTTTCACGCGCTGATGGACGGAGTGTATGCGACAGGAAAGCCTTACAGCGCCAGGGAGGTACTCGTAGTCTTCGCACGCGAGGGCGGCGTGCCTGAGGATCACTGGTTCAACTTCGTGTACGAGCCCCTCCGGGACACTGAAGGGAACGTGACGGGAATTCTCACCCAGTGCCTGAACGTCACTGAACAGGTTCTCGCTCGCCGATCGCTCGAGGCAGTCAACAAGCAGCTCGAGGATCATGCGCTCGAGCTGGACGTGGCGAACGCCGAGCTTCAGGAGGCTGCTGCCGACCTCGAAGCGCAGATGAGCAACGCCGCGGCGGCAAAATCTGCAGCTGAAGGTGCCGAACAGCAGCTCAAGGTGCTGGCGCGTGGCATGGGTGGTGATCTCACCGTACAGTCCGAACTGGGGGCAGGCAGCACATTCACGATCACGCTGGCGGGCTAGCCAGGTGACCAGCAGGCCAAAGCGCTAACTAACTACCCGCCATCCGGTCACGTCTGACAGAGAGAGCGCAGCACCCGTCTGATATCGTCGAGATCGTAACCTTTCCTGACGAGAAATCCCAACACCCGGCGCCGCCTGACGACTTCATCGAGATCGCCCAGTGAACGGAGCTTCCGAATCGCCAGGCGCTCGATCGCGGCATCTTGATCCACGGGCTCATCAGCGAGAACGCCGTCGATCGCTGCAGCAGCGATCGCCTTGTCGATCCCCTTCTGCGCAAGCACCTGCCGCACCCGGCGCACCGAAGCCCCACCATGCACCAGCTTCTGCCGCGCAAACTCGGCAGCATAACGCGAGTCGTCGACGATCCCGCTGGCAACCAGCCGCTCGAGAACGGAGTCGGCATCCGCCGGAGTGTAATCCTTCTGGAC
>JBBREF010000242.1:0-3689 GCA_038203205.1 Gemmatimonadales bacterium
CCGTACACGCCGGATGCACCCACTCCGCCAGACGGAAAGCTTTAGCGCGACCCGTGCGTGGCGGTTATCACCGACTTGATACCGCCACGCAGGTTGAAATCACCAACCACCCGCATCCACTTTGGCTTCGCCACTCCAGCGAGATCGTCGAGGATGCGGTTTACCGCCCTCTCGTAGAAGATGCCATCGTTCCTGAAGCTCCATAGATAGAGCTTCAGGCTCTTGAGCTCGAGACACACTTCTGCAGGGACGTAGGTGATCCGCATGATCCCGAAATCCGGAGCCCCGCCTTTCAGTAAAGCGAGCTCCTCTGCGTCGCTCTCGATGCCACCAAGCGGGCAGAGCGACGTGAACTCGTTGCAGTCCATGTGGATTTCATAGTCGCGATCAGGATAAGGATTCGCGAAAGTCTCGAGCAGGTCGGGTCGTGGCATCCCTCAAGATAGCGCCGTTCCTTGCCGCCTTCGACCCTGGTAGAGGCTGGAGCAAAAGCCGGAAAGGAGTTGTCGCGAGTAGTCGAGAGTTACGTGAGTGATCGCGCGCCAGAAAAGGATGCCCCCTCGGTCCGAAGGACCGCCTGACTTGAGGGTGAATACGGAACCCGCGACGACGTTCCGCCGTTACCCAACAGAGGAAGCTCGAATGCAGGACAATTGCCTGCACCGTTGACGGAAACTCACCTAACTCAGCAGTTCACTCACCCCACTCCCAACTTTTGTTTCCCGTGACTCAGGGCATCCCTTAGGGTCTTCTCTCTATGTCCTCTTTTTTCAGCTTGCGCGACATCTCGTCGAGAATCGCCTGTTCTTCGCTGGTCAGGCTCTCTAGGCCGTGCTTCGAGATCTTGTCGAGAACCATGTCGAGCCGCTCGGCTGACTCGCGGGTTTCACTCCCCGGACGCGGAATGACAGCAGCCCGCGCAGATCTTGCGGCGACCGCATTGCTCTTCGCCACCACCTCATCGATGCCATCACCACGCTCCGACCTGTCGCGGTTACGCGGCACCCTGCGCGGAACCGCGCGAAAATCTTCAGGCTCATCGGGTACCGGTGAAACCCAGCGCCTGAAATTGTCGAGCCCGCCAAATGCCGACACGCGGAGATAAATCCACCCGAACGCCAGGCCGCCCAGATGCGCAAACCAGCCGATTCCGGATCCACCCTTCGCCGATGTGATGCCCATCGCGAGGTTGATCAGCGCAAGCCACACGACGAGCCAGCGCGTCTTCATCGGAAGAACGCCGAAGACGTAGACCTCTTCGTCAGGCCATCTGAGCGCGTAGGCAAGCAGCACTCCCATCACCGCTGCTGAAGCTCCGACGAGTCCTGCATTGCCGGTCGAAAGAAGATGCGCTATCGCGCCGCCGATTCCGCACCACAGGTAGAAGTAGGTAAAGCTGCGCGCGCCCCAGATGTGCTCGATGCGCGGGCCGAACATCCACAGCGACAACATGTTGAAGCCGATGTGCCACAGCCCGCCATGCACGAACATATAGGTGACGATCGTCCACCACTCGGCAGGAAATCTGGTGGGGTCAAGGCCGAGGATTCCGAAAACGCTGTTGCCGCCAAACAGGGTGACCTGCAGGAAAAACACGCCGACATTCGCCGCCATCAGCCACTGCACCGCTGGCGTCATTCTGGGATGTTGAATTGCCTCTTCGTACGTGTCTGACATGTTTGCCCTGCTGGGTTTCTTGCTGTTACTTCGCTGCGGCTTGAGTGACGATTTCCTCGCAAAGCTCCGCAAATGACATTCCGGCTGCGGCGGCACCCTGCGGAATGAGACTGAGCTCAGTCATTCCGGGCAACGTGTTCGCCTCGAGACAATAGAATCCACCCGCGGTACCTGCTCCATCATCGGAAGATGTCAGCCGAAAATCAATCCGTGCATACCCGCCAAGCTTGAGCGCCCTGAATGCTGCGAGGGCCTGCTGCTGAACGATCAGCGTCTGCTCTGCTGACAAATCTGCCGGAAACTCCTCAGTCGCCATTCCCGCTGTGTACTTGCACTCGTAGTCGTAGATCTCGTGCACGGGCTTGATCTCACCCACCGGCAATGCGCGATCGCCAAGTATTCCAACCGTCAACTCCCTGCCCGGAATGAACTGCTCGATCATCACTTCATCATCGTAGAGAAACGCCTCGGCTACCGCTGCCTCGAATTGCTCTGACTGCTTTACGACGGTAAGACCAACGGTGGATCCCTGCTTCGACGGCTTAACGACCACCGGTAGTCCGAACTGCGCTTCAACCTCGGCAAGGCTTGCAGGCGCCATCAGCCAGTCAGCGGTTTGTACACCCGCAACCCGAAAGAGTTTTTTCGACAGGTCCTTGTCCATCGCAAGCGCACTGGAGAGATGTCCGCTCCCCGTGTATTTCACTTTCGCCATGTCGAGAAGTGCCTGAATCGTTCCATCTTCTCCCATGCCTCCGTGCAGCGCGAGAAACACGACATCAGCGCCTGCAATCTCGGGCCTGGTCTCGAGCGAAGTTAGAAACGCGCCGCCTGTCGCGCGCTCGAGCGCATCGAGTGACGGCGGCTCCGTCCCAACCGCGCTCGTCGCGAGCGTCTGCTGTTCGTCCTCACTCAGCGGCCCGCGCGATGGATCGAATGCGATCACGTCGTGGCCCTTCGACCTTAGCGCCAGCACGATCCGGATTCCCGAAGCCAGCGACACATTGCGCTCAGATGATGAGCCGCCCATCAGCACCGTGATCTTCAACTTCCCTGCTCCTTATCTGCTCATCATGTAATGCAGCATGTCCGAGCGCGTCACGATTCCAAGTATCCTGTCATCGTTGCGCACGAGCACTGCGGGATTCGACTTCGACAAGAGCTTTACAACGCTCTCGACAGGCTGATCTCCGGCGACCAGCGGAAACGGTGAATCCATCACCTCACTCACGGTCGCATCCAGCAGCTTCGGATTCTCCAGACTCTTCTGCGAGAGTGACCAGTCACTCACCGACCCGACACAATCGATTCCATCGAGAACCGGGAGCTGCGAAATGTCGTGAAGCGTCATCAGGCCAAGAGCCTGCCGCACAGGTGCGCCTGGTGATGTACTTACCACGGCAGGTGTGTCGCTTTCCTTCCTGCCGAGTACATCCATCACGGTGACGCGGGTCGTGTCGAGCATCTGGTTCTCGCGCATCCACTCGTCACTGTAGAGCTTCGACAGGTAGCGCTCGCCGGTATCACAAAGCACTGTCACGACAAGGGCTTCCGGATCATCGACCTCTTTTGCCACTCTCAACGCGACGTGCGCGATGAGGCCCGAAGAGCCTCCGACGAACAGACCTTCTTCACGAGTGAGTCGTCGCGCCATCGCAAACGCAACCTTGTCTGACACCGACTCGAATTCGTCTATCACGCTCATGTCGAGCGTGCCGGGAATCTTGTCCTGGCCGATTCCCTCGATTTTATATGGAACGCCTTCGCTTATTTCCTTGCCGTCGGTCCGCCAGTAGTCGGCGAGAATCGACCCCACGGGATCCCCGGCGATGATGCGAATCGCCGGGTTCTGCTCCTTGAGATAGCGCCCAACTCCCGTGATCGTGCCGCCGGTTCCAGCGGCAGACACGAAGTGAGTAATGCGGCCTTCTGTCTGCTCCCACAGCTCGGGGCCCGTTATGTCGTAATGGGCCTGAGGATTTGCTTCATTGTAGAACTGGTCGGCGAGGATC
>JBBREF010000243.1:0-3667 GCA_038203205.1 Gemmatimonadales bacterium
AGAATCGACATCGTCACCTCTGCCAGATAGTCGAGCATGAGGTAGTCGATTTCACCGCCCTCTACCTGCTGGCGGGGCGCGTCGAGTGAATCACCCCAGAATCCCTGACCGCTTGCAACGCGAACGATTTCCTTCACTCTATTCTCCCAGGTGCGGAGGCAGGACGAACGCACCGATGTGCGGTCCTTTATTCTGCAATGATGTTCTCAACGCCATCGCGAGCACGTCGCGCGTCTCTTCGGGGTACACAATCGCGTCGATGAACCCGCGCGCGGCGGCGTAACGCGCATCGAGTTGCTGCTCGTAATCTTCCCGCATCGCTTCAACGGCCGCAGTGACCTGGGGAGCGGGATCCTCGCCTTTTGTCTTTGCGGCATCGAGTGCCGGTCCATGCACTGCCTGTACTGCCGACTCGCCCTCCATCACAGCCATTCGCCCCGTTGGCCAGCTGAAAATGAAATCGGGATCGAAACCCTGCCCTGCCATCGCATAGTAACCGGCGCCAGACGCGTGGTTCACGGTGAGGACGATTTTTGGAACCATCGTCGTCGCCATCGCTTCGACAAATCTCGCGCCGGCCCTGATGATTCCTTCGTGCTCAGCCTCAGGTCCTACCATGAACCCCGAGACGTCCTGCACGAACAGCAACGGAATCCCCTGCTTGTCGCAGCGGTCGATGTAATACGCGACCTTTTCAGCGCTTTCAGCATAGAGAATCCCACCAAAACGCGGCTTCTCACCTGGCCTCCCCTTGATGAGGCCGCGCTGATTCGCAATGACCCCTACGGTGATGCCCTCGATCGAAGCATCACCGCAAATCATCTCGCGCGCGATGTCTTTCTGGAACTCATCGATCGCACCGTTATCCAGTATCGCTGAGAGAAGCGGATGCATGTCGTAGGACATGCGATGATCGGAAGGCAGCAGGTCATAGAGCGCTTCCGACTGGGATTTGTCGGCGCCGGAGGCGCTGCGAGTTCCCGGTGCCGTCCACTTGTCGCTTGAAAACCTGAACCGCTGAGCATAGGCGTCAGTCGAGTCAGGCTCGGGTGATCCGCGCAATCTGCCGACTAATTCTCGCAGCTTTGCGAGACAGTCGTCCTCGTTTTCAGTTGCGTAGTGCGCGACTCCACTGATCTGCGTGTGTGTCGAAGCACCGCCAAGGGTTTCGGCATCTATCGTTTCGCCGGTCGCGCCCTTGACCAGATTTGGCCCACCGAGCCCCATGAAGGATGTCCCCTTGACCATGAGGATGACGTCGGAGAGCGCGGGGAGATAGGCTCCGCCGGCGACACACTGTCCCATCACGGCAGCAAGCTGCGGAATGCGCAGGTACCGGCGCATGATGGAATTGTAGTAGAAGATTCGTGCTGCTCCGTACTGGCCGGGAAAGACTCCGCCCTGGTACGGAAGGTTTACGCCCGCGGAATCGACGAGGTAGATGATCGGCACACGGCACCGCATGGCGATCTCTTGAGCACGGAGAATCTTTTTTATCGTCTCTGGCCACCACGATCCAGCCTTTACCGTCGCATCGTTGGCAACAATCACAACTTCGCGACCCTGGACGATACCGATACCTGTGACAACTCCTGCTCCCGGAGCACCGCCGTCGTACTGGTCATACGCGACGAGCAGCCCGATCTCGAGGAATCGCGAGCCGGGATCGCAGAGACGCTCAACTCGCTCACGCGCAGAGAGTTTTCCCTGAGCGTGAAGTTTCGCGATGCGCTCGGCGCCTCCGCCCTGCCGCAGCGTTTTCTCGAGCTCCCTGACTTCGCTGCTCAGCTCCCTCAGCCGGGACGTCACCTTTTACGCTCCCGCGGCTGGTGCGTCCTGAGTCTCGCGGGTGGCGAACCAGTCCTTGATGTAGTCGACCAGCTCGGACGTGGGCGTTCCGGGACCGAACAGTCGGCCGATCCCCTGCTGCTGGAGCTGATCCATGTCCTCTTTCGGTATGATGCCGCCGCCGGTAATGAGGATATCGTCCCTGCCCTGTGCCTTTACGAGCTGCGCAACACGCGGGATCAGCGTCATGTGAGCGCCGCTCAGGATCGACAAGCCGATGACATCGGCATCCTCCTGCACCGCAGCCGACGCGATCATCTCAGGAGTCTGGTGAAGCCCTGTATAGATGACCTCCATGCCAGCGTCGCGAAGCGCCGCTGCAACAACTTTAGCTCCCCGATCGTGCCCGTCGAGTCCGGGTTTAGCTACGACTACTCTGATTGGTCTCATACGCGGTCAAAATTAACCCGTTTTACGGGCGACGAGCAGCATTTCGCCAGACTTTCTCGAGAGCGGGCGGGTCGAAAAGTCGTCGAAGGCCTCCTCCACTATGAGCCCTTCTGCTGCACAAAGCTCAGCCATGCGCGTGGCCGTGTACAACCTGATCCGATGCGTGCGCCTCCCGAGTTTCTTCGCCATTCCCCTCCACGTCGACTCGATCGTGAGCACGCCGGAGAGAGAATCGAAGCTTCGCTCGTGAGCGATCATTGTCCCGTCCTCGGTCCGCCACCAGTCGCGCGCGAGGAAACGCGCCATCACTCCGTCCCTGCTCCCGCCGTGCCAGATGAGCATCCCTCCTGGCTTCAGCACTCTCGCAAACTCTCCGATCACCTTTGCGTCATCACTCGGATTCGTGAAGAATCCAAACGATGTGAAAAGGTTGAGCACAGCGTCGAACCGCCCCCGCCACTTTGCCGGCATGCGGCGCATGTCTCCCTGCGTATAACGGAGCTTTGGGCCAGTTCCCCGCTTGCGGGCGATCTCGAGCAGGTGCTCCGAGTAGTCGAGTCCATCTACGTTGAAGCCCGCCTCAGCGAGAAGATGCGCGTGCCGCCCTTGCCCGCACGGAACATCAAGCAGCCTCGAGCCGGATGGCAGGCCAAGTATCTCGATCACCCGCGCGACTTCGTTGCGATCACGCTCCAGCGTAAACAGGGGCTCGTATTCAAGCAGGTAATGGGAGTCGAAATAATTCTCCCACCATTCCGGGCGTTTCACAGCGTCGCGATCAGAAGAATACCGGCTCCCTGTACGCACCAAATACATCCTCGAGCGCGGCACGTATCTCGTAAAGCGTGCAATACGCACGCGCTGCGTCGAGAATGTGCGGCATCGTGTTCACGTTCGACTTCGCCGCTTCACGAAGCTCGTCGAGGCGCCGTTCAGCGAGCGCGTTGTCGCGGGTCGCTCGGAGATTCGCCAGCCGCTCCCGCTGCTCTTTCTCCGTATCGCCAATCTTCAGCAGAGGAATCGTCAGCTCCGGCTCGTCAGTCACAAACTCGTTTACGCCGACGATCACATGACGATGCTGCTCTATCTCCCACTGCTGTCGCGCCGCCGACTCCGCGATTTTGCGCTGCAGCCAGCCCGTCTCCAGTCCGCGCACAACACCACCGATCTCTTCGATCTGCGCGAACAACGACTCAGCCTCTTCCTCGAGCTGCGTCGTCAGCGCTTCGACATAGTATGACCCGCCGAGCGGGTCAATCACGTTTGGTACTCCGGTTTCGTATGCGAGCACCTGCTGCGTGCGCAGCGCGACCTGCACCGACTCTTCAGTCGGAAGCGCGAGGGTTTCGTCCATGGAATTCGTGTGCAGCGACTGCGTTCCGCCGAGCACGGCGGCCATTGCCTGGTACGCTACGCGGACCACGTTGTT
>JBBREF010000244.1:0-3634 GCA_038203205.1 Gemmatimonadales bacterium
GACCGTCTATTCGGGTGGGACGATCGGCGAACGGGTGACACTGCATTCAGGAGCGAGGATAGGATCTGACGGCTTCGGATATGTCTTCACTGGCGGTCTTCATTCGAAGATTCCACATGTCGGCCGCTGTATCATCGGCAACGACGTGGAGATCGGCGCAAATACCACGATTGACCGCGGCAGCATCGACGACACCATGATTGGAGCAGGGACGAAAATCGACAACCTCGTTCAGGTAGGACATAATGTTCATGTGGGGTCGCTGTGCCTGATCATGGCCCAGGTCGGCATTGCCGGCTCAGCCCGCATTGGTGATGGGTGTGTAATTGCAGGGCAGGCCGGCCTGGGGGGACACATCAACATTGGCGCCGGTGCCCGTATCGGTGGGCAGTCTGGAGTGTTCGGGAATGTGCCAGCTGGTGAAGTATGGTCGGGTTACCCGGCCCGCCCGCATCGTGAGTCGCTTCGCGCGACCGGCGCGCTGCTGAAGCTGCCTGAGATGATGAAGCGAGTCGAAAAGATAGTCGACGAACGCGAGACTAAATGAGCCGCAACACGGTTGCCTCGCCGGCTCAGATTGCTGGTATCGGGCTCCATCTTGGCGAGCAGTGCAGTCTCACGTTTCTGCCGGCGCCGGCGGGCAACCGTATCACGTTCAGGCGGTCGGACCTGCGGGAAGCTCCTCCTATACCTGCGTCAGTCGAGCAGGTCAGCGCGAGCGAGCGCCGCACGCAGCTTGGTTCGGGTGTCAACACCGTTCACACCGTCGAGCACGTTCTTTCCGCTGCGACTGCACTTGGCATCGACGACCTGATCATCGAGATGACGGGACCGGAACCACCAATTGTCGACGGGAGCGCGGCGCCGTTTTTCGAAGTGCTGAAGAAGGCCGGGCTTGCGGCTCAGGATGGGCATCCGGAGATTCTGGTGCTGACGGAGCCGGTGCGCATAATAGATGGCGAGTCCGTCTACGAGGCGTTCCCGGCCGACGAGTTGAGCCTCGACGTATCAATCGAGTTTCCGCACCTGAAGATCGGACGGCAGTCGATGCGGATCGTTGTCACTGAGGAGACTTTTGCTTCGGAGCTCGCGGGCGCGCGAACGTTCGGTTTTGTGCACGAAGTCGAGTGGCTGCGTTCACGCGGGCTGATCAAGGGGGCTTCGACAGAAAACGCGATAGTCCTAAGCGAGACAGACATTGTGAATGGGCCTCTCAGATGGCCGGACGAGTTCGTGCGGCACAAGGCGATGGACTGCGTTGGAGACCTTGCTCTTGTCGGGGCGCGGGTTCAGGCGCGGATCGTCGCTGTGAAGCCGAGCCATCGGGGCACTGTGACGCTCGTCCGCGAGCTCAAGCGCGCGGGAAGCATTCAATCTGCAAAAGGGAAGGCTGAGAAGATGACCGGACCGGCAAAAAAAGCAGTGTATGAGATCGAGGATATAATGCGCGTTCTGCCGCACCGGTATCCGTTTCTGCTGGTCGACCGCATTCTCGAAATCGAGGAGAATAAACGCATTGTCGGCGTAAAAAACGTCACGATCAACGAACCGTTCTTTCAGGGACATTTCCCCGGCCATCCGATCATGCCTGGCGTGCTGATAGTAGAGGCGATGGCTCAGGTCGGCGGCATGCTCCTGCTCGGCACGCTCAAGGAGCCGGACACCAAAGTCGTGTACTTCATGTCACTCGATAACATCAAGTTCAGGAAACCGGTTCGCCCCGGTGACCAGATCATCTTCGAAGTTGAAATGGTCCAGGTCCGGGGGAAAATTGCAAAGACTCGCGGTGTGGCCAGAGTAGACGGGGAAGTAGTGGCGGAAGCTGAAATGGCGGCGATGGTTCGCGATAGATGAAAACGCCTGGTATTCACCCGACCGCCCTCATTTCTCCGGATGCCGTTCTCGGCGAAAGAGTGGAGGTCGGCCCTTTTGCAATTATAGGTGAGGGATGCGAGGTCGGCGACGACAGCGTGATCTCGCCTCGTGCGACACTCGAGCGTGACGTCAAGCTCGGCGCCGGCGTCAAGGTCGGCAACAGCAGCGTGCTCGGTGGACCCCCTCAGGATCTCAAATACGCAGGCGAGCAGACAACTGTGGAGATCGGCGACCACAGTGTTATTCGCGAGTTCGTTACTATCAATCGTGGCACGGCGCAATCCATGAAAACCAGCGTCGGCAGCAAGTGCCTTCTGATGTCGTACGTTCACCTTGCGCACGACTGCCATCTCGGTAATGGCGTGATCCTTGGCAACAGTGTGCAGCTGGCCGGTCATGTTACCATCGAGGATCGCGCGACACTGTCGGGCCTCTCTGGCGTCCATCAGTTCGTGCGGATCGGGAGAAACGCCTTTATCGGCGGATGCTCGCGCGTATCGAAGGACATTCCACCGTTCCTCAAAGCGGTGGGCAACCCCATCAGGCTTTACGGACTCAACGGCGTCGGACTGCAGAGAAACGGTTTTTCAGACGAAGTTGTGCGTGAGCTTAAGCGGGCCTATCGATTGTTCTTCAGGTCTGACCTGAACCTGTCGCAGGCTATTGACCGGGCTGAGACAGAGCTCGAGCTGTACCCTGAGGTGCGGGAACTCATTCAGTTTGTCGAAGGCAGCGGGCGGGGCGTAGTCATCTGACAAAAATGATGAGGGTAGGTGTAATCGGCGCGGGAAGCCTGGGTTTTCATCACATCCGCATCCTGCGTGGAATGAGTACTGTAACGTTCGCGGGGTTCGTCGAAGCGCGCGACGACCGGGCGGCGGAAGTCGCTGCAGAGCTTGCCGTCAAGCGATACGCGAATGAAACTGACCTGCTTGACGATGTCGATGCGGTTACGATCGTCGTGCCGACTTCTGCTCATTTCGCGGTTGCGAGGGAAGCGCTTGCCGCCGGGAAGCACGTATTTATCGAGAAGCCGATCACTGCGACAATCGAGGAAGCGGAAGAGCTCCTGCACATTGCCGCTACTAATGGATGCATCGTGCAAATCGGCCATGTCGAGCGGTTCAATCGCGCGGTTCGTGCGGCGCTCCCTTATGTTTCGCGGCCGCGCTTCATAGAAAGTGAGCGGCTGGCTCTCTTCAGCCTCCGCGGGTCGGACGTTGCGGTTGTGCTCGACCTGATGATACACGATATCGATCTCGTGCTCACTCTGGTCGGCGATACGGCAGAGGAGATTTCGGCGGTTGGAGTTCCCGTGCTGACTCCGATGCTTGATATAGCGAATGCGCGCGTGACCTTCTCGTCGGGGGCCGTTGCAAACATCACGTCGAGCAGGATATCGCGTGATCGCGTCAGGAAGATCCGGATCTTTCAGGAGTCGGGCTACATGTCACTCGACCTTGCTGCCGGCACGGGCCATTTCTTCAGGCTGAAGGAAAAGATGGATCCCACGCGCCCGCCCGCCGGGCCTGTGAATATTACTGACTACGTCGACCATATCGCCCTCACCGCGCCTGAGGGAGAGCCGCTGCGGCTCGAGTTCGACAGCTTTGTGGCTGCACTCAACGGCGAGAGTCCGGTTGTCGTTACCGGCGAAGACGGCAAGCGCGCACTGTCTGTCGCGCTTCGCATTGTTGCGGAGATCGAACGCACCCGGCCCACCTTCGCCGGCGAAGCCGTGACCAGCAGTGCCTGAAAT
>JBBREF010000245.1:0-3596 GCA_038203205.1 Gemmatimonadales bacterium
CGCGTCCCACTTGTAGCCGCGCTCCTTGAGCAAGTCCTTGTATTGGAACGGCGACCCGGTCGCGTAGATCCGCGCATACGACCGTCGCGCGCCATCGAGCACGCAGTGCAGCACCCGGAGGCCTGACGGCAGAGAGGTCGAGAGCAGGTGCGCGCCGACATGACAGTCGACGTCTGCTTGATGAGCATCGAAGTCCATTGAGCACAGCTCAAGAAAAAGACACCGGAGCTTTCGGCAGTCGAAGCCTTCCTCCGCCCAGGGCACATCTTGAAGCAGGCAACCCCAGCGGACGTGCTTAAAAACCGGAAGGCGACGCTCCAACATCTTCCGATCAAATTCTGAATTGTGGGCAATGATGATTGCGGCATTGCAGACGATCTCGCTTACGTCGCCGTCCGCGATCCGCTTTCGATGCACCATCGCATCAGTAATCCCGTTCACCTTTGTTGCCGCAGCAGGTATCGGTGTGCCGGGGTCCTCGAGCTGAGTGAACGCTTTCCCGATTCCGGTGATCGCCCCGTTCGCCGTGAACGTGAATTCCACAATCGAGATCTGGATGATGTGGTCGGTCTGCGTGTTCGTTCCCGTCGACTCAACATCGACGAAACAGCCCAACAGGTCGCCGCGAGCCTTGAGCGGCGCTAGGTCTGTTGTCTCGGGGGCGAAGCGCTTAATAACGCGCGCGCTGCTCTCAACAGGTGCGATTGCGACGGTCATGACACCGCCTCGCGTTTGAGGCGGTTCGCTTCATTGGCAGTCGCTCGCTTGCATGTGCGGCAAACACGATTGAGCTTGGCCGACCTTCCATTCTTCTTCCACGCCGTGTTTTCCGGCGTGTATTCATGTCCGGCCGAGCACGCTGCGCGTCCCGTCATATGATTTCTCAAGCGACCCTTTCGCGCTGCGTCCTGGCTATTGTCGAGCGCGGTGCCGGCGAACAAGTGGTCTGGGTTGATACACGGCGGGTTGTCGCAATGGTGGCAGGCGTAGAGGTAGTCCGGCAGCGGACCATGTGTCAGCTCATACGCGAGGCGGTGAGTAGGCACTTTCCGGCCCTTCCACTGGATCTGACCGTGACCGCTCTCGTTTGCGGCGCCGAGCCAGATCAGGCAGCCACTGTTCGGCTCGGGAATCGTATTGCTCCAGAGGCGATCGGGATTGGTGTTGTACTTCCCAACGCGCGCATGGCCGCGGACGAATCGCGCGTGATCGCCTACTCGCTGCCCACGCTCGGGATGAGAGCACTTCACAATCTTCGTCGTCTGGCCGCAGCCACATTCGCAAAGCTTGGTCGTCATCAGAACGCGTTCCCCTCATCGACCGGTCGGGCAGCCCACCAGCCCCGGTCCAGCAGCCGATGAAAGCGCGGCATCCTGCAGCCGTAGTCCGCGACCAGGCGATACGCTGCGCGACTGCGAGCACCATCGGTGCCGTGTCCGGAGAGAATGAAACGGAGGAGCGCGCGGCGGCCCATAGTGTCGACGTTGTCGATCTTCTTCGTGACGACAAACTCGGAATGCGGCCGCGCGGCGCTCATCATCGTGGCGTTCATGACACCTGCCGGGAGCGCAGTGTGAGCCTATTCGCTGGATGATTCGGCGCGAACGAATTCACCTGCTGGACCTCGTCTTCCTCGTTGAGCGGCGCGGTGCGTTCACTGCGCGTTGCCCACCGGACGACGACCACAATCAGCGCGACGATGATCACGAGCACTGTTGCAGTTTTTCCGCGATCGGCCCACGTGGCTGCAGGCGCGGCGACGATGAGAAGCGTGGCCATCATCGTGACTCCCTCGCGCCGGGCGCTCTGTTAACGGTCGCGTCGTTAATGTCTCGCTCGAGCTCAGCATCGAACTCGCTCAACACCTTCTGCATTTCAGCGATCCGTTTTCTCGCCTCGATCAGGTCGCTGACCGTAGCCTGCCCGGTCAGCATCGCCACCTGCAATTCGTTTAGGCGGCACTCGATCGCGGTTTCGAGGACGTGCAAGTCGTTCATCGATCGCGTTGTCTTAGGCGATGGCACGCGCGCCCTGATCAGGCTGGCGAGCTTGTTCGGAACCTGAAGCACAACGTCGACGGGCACGCCTACGTCGAGCGCACCGAACAGAAGGTCGATCGTGGTTTTCGCTGCGTTGTTCGACAGGCGGCCAACGTTCGCCGCGAGCATGGTTAGCCTGCGGTCGCTGCGCTTAGCGCCATACTGCGCGTGATGAACTGGAGCCGGAAGCGCGGTGCAGTACTCTTTGATTGCCGCGTCGCGCTGCAACGATTGACGGAAAGATTGCTGGCAGTGTCTGCCAGGAAGCGCGATTGATACCGCCGATGAAGACCTCATGCGGCCGCCTTGTTCTCAGATTTACGAAGCCTGTTCCACGAGGCGCGAGCTAGCCGTGCGCTCCAGCTCGAGGCGCCAGACTTCCCGCACACGCAGCCCGTGGAGAATTCGCCGCGCGCATCGGCATCGGTGGACGGCACGCGTCCGCAGCTGCAAGGAAGGAGGGTGCGCATCAGGAGGCCGCTGCCCGCGTGGGTTCGGCATCGTACCCGAAAACGTCTTCCTTCGGGATGTCGTGCTTTTCGCTGATCTCGGTCGCGATATCGTCTTCGATGTTCACGTCGCGACGAAGCCCGCTATTCACCTGCGAGACGTGCCCGAGGGTCACACCCCGCTTTTCAGCAACCCGCGTAAGGCCGCCGTGCCCAAGCATGTCCTTGCGGTCGTGTTTGCTAAGAGCCATCGTTCCCCCGTAAGCCTTACGTAATAGTGACGAACGTGAAGGTATCTCATTTTTTGAGACAGTCAAGTGGTAATTACGAAATATTATTGTTTCACGTGACACAACCCCCTACGGCTTCCGACTACGCGAAGGGATTGGCTCGGGCGGTCAAGCTTTACGAGCTGCGAACCGGCACGGAATTGCCGTGGTCGGAACTCGCGCGTCGAGTCGAACGACGGCTTGCGGGTGCGAGCGCGATGGATTCAGCGAAGATGAGCCGAATCAAGCTAGGGCTTCAGGAGCCTACGCTCGCCGAGAACTGGGCAATTGCGATGGAGTTAGGGGAAACTCCCGGCTCCTTGGCCTACGGCGAGACAGCTATCGTGACCGAGTCGGCGGCTGCAGCGGTAAGCGAGCCTACTTCACGACAGACGAAAAAAGTAAGGCGGCGGAAACCGGCGCCAAAGACCGAAGATCTCCCTGCTGTGGCGAAGAACCGGCGACACGGTGGGAACGATGACGGCGCGGCCTAGATCGCCTTGAGAATTGGCCGTGGGTCTTCCTTCTCGAGCCAGCGCCAGAGGCCGTCAATGCGCGCTTGCGTTACCCCCCTCGATGGCCATTCCACGTACATGATGCACCGGCCGGCCGAGTTGATCACTTCAAAGCCGCGCCATTCGCGCGATCGCAGCTCAACCTCTTCAACTCCGCGTCGCGGCTCGCGTTCGACGGGCCCAGGGTCGTGGTACAGCTCCTGGTGCGCGCGCATATACGCCGAGAGAACTCGGCGGATCCGATGCTCGCATTCTCTCGATATCCGAAAGTTTGGCTTGTTCGTAACAGTCTCGATCAGTGCTTCGGATTCGCCACAAAGCCGG
>JBBREF010000246.1:0-3590 GCA_038203205.1 Gemmatimonadales bacterium
AATCCTCGAGCGTTTTCTCCTTGACCGCGAAAGTGCTTTCCAGATGGGCATTGCGGGAAGGGCCAGGGCGGCGCAGCATTTCCCCTTCGAACGGCACGTCGACGAGCACGAGCAGCTGTACCTGAGGATCACGGGCATCCAATGACACCGAAAAGCATGCGATACAAGTCAAAATCTGACAACACGGCTGCTACGGTGATCGACGGGGAGGCCATAATCGTCAATCTCACGACGGGCGTATACTATAGTATGGATATGGTCGGCGCGGTCGTATGGAACATGCTGGAGAGCGGCGTGTCCATTGACCAGATCTCCGCTGAGATTTCCGCGCGTTATGAGGTTGAGCCGGCAATTGCGCGAAGCGACATTGATACACTGGTACAGAAGCTCGTTGCCGAGGATCTCGTTACAGAGACGAGCGAGGCTGGGGCCGCTGCGGACGTCCCTCCCGCTGGTGAAGATAGGCAGGCGTATACCACGCCGTCTCTGGAGATCTATCGCGACATGGGGGACCTCCTCGCGCTCGATCCGCCGATGCCCGGGCTGCGCGACATTCCGCTACGAGAGGCGGGTCAGCACAACGATCAGTAAGCTATGCAGTCGCTTATCAGTTGTATCGTGCCTGCGTTCAACAGCGGTCGCTACATCGGCGAGGCACTCGAAAGCATCCTCTCTCAGACATATACGAACATCGAGGTGATCGTCGCCGATGACGGATCTACCGACAATACAGCGGAGATCGTCGAGGCATTCGGCGAACGGGTCAAACTGACAAGTCAGGAAACGAAGGGACCCGCTGCAACGCGGAACCTGGGAGTCGCTGCGGCGCGTGGCGATTTTCTGGCGTTCCTCGATGCCGATGACCTCTGGCACGAGGAGAAGCTAGATCGTCAGGCGGCGAGGTTCTCATCGAGACCCGAGCTGGAGGCGTGCGTGACACATGCGAAGATGTTCTGGGTGCCGGGCCTGGAACACGAAGCTCTTGAATACAGTGAGAATCCGCGGAGCGAAGCGATACCCGGTTATGCCACGACGACACTGCTTGCAAGGCGCTCGCTGTTCGAGCGGATCGGGAACTTCCGCACGGATCTCTGGTTCTCGGATGCGACAGAGTGGTTCATCCGCGCACGCGAGGCAGGTATTGAGTTGGAGCTCATGCCTGATGTTCTGACGTTTCACAGGATGCACGAACTGAACCTCACGCGCCGAAGGTCTGAGGCGAGCAAAGAGGAGTTCGCTCGAATTGTTGGAGAATCGCTCACCCGGCGGCGTGCCTCGGCCACGCAAACAGCAGAAGCGTGAAGGCTCGTCTCGAGTGGGCTACGCGCCTCGTCAAAAGCGCGCTCCCTTCGCAGCTGCAAACCGTTGCTCTTGATGTATGTGTAAATGCCGACGATGAGGCGTTCGCGCGTTGGCAGCGTGACATCGGGCTGACTGCGGAATCGAAATACACTCTCGGTCGCAGCAGCAATGGTCTTCGCAGGCTGCTGTCGCTGATCTATCTCAGGCTTCAGGAGCGCGGCGTGACTGCCGATAAGAGCCTGACGACATACCTGCGCACGGCGAGAGCGAGGGAGCAGATGAGAACGGAGTCGGTCAGGCAGATCTGCGAAGCAGTGCTCTCGAGGTTATCTGATGCTGGCATTGCGCCGATCGTAACCGGTGGAATAGCTGCTGCCGAGCTGGTCTATCCGGAACCCGCGACGCGGCATTGTCATGACCTCGACCTCTTTCTGCCGATCGAACGTGTCGACGCTGCGTCGAAGGTCCTGAATGAAACGGGATACCAACCGTCGACGAGGCGAGGGGCCTCGAGAAGCACGCGATGGCTCAGCGATTCATCCGGATTCCAGGTGGGGCTCCATTCCGTCCCGTTTCGGGTGAATGCGTGGAATGTCGATAGGGATTCACTCATCAAAATGTCAGTACCTGATATGATCGCTGGATGCGATGTCAGAATTCTCTCACCGGAACATGAACTGCTGCACATCCTCTGCACGGGACTCTCGACTGGGAGTCAGCATTCGCCATGCTGGGCTGCGGACTCCGTGTTTCACATGAGGCACTACGGGAAAAATCTTGATTGGAACACGGTTGTGACCGCGGCGCGTACCGGCGGCAGACTGCTCGTGATTCGCGTGGCTCTGGACTATCTCGCGACGAGGCTTCGTGCTCCAGTTCCCGTGGAAGTGCTTCATGAGCTGCGATCGAGCATCGCAGGAAACGTGGACATTGAAGCGGCGACAACAGCAGCACTACTTAGCGCATATGGAAGCCGGCTCGGGTTGATACGGAGATCACGCGGACCTGGCGACATTGCGCGCGCGATCCTCTGGTCGACCCGCGAGAGACTCGCCCCGACATGAACAAGGAAACCGCCGAACGTGAATCGACTCTACGACTCATACTCGGCGACAGCGAGACAGCACTCTCCGCCGCTGAAGCAATCGAGCGGCGCGGCAAGTGGGGCGAAGTTGTGAGGTTAGTGTTCGAATGGAAGGCGCTGCCTGAGCTCAATCGCCAATTGACCACCTTCGACATCGCGATCAGCGGTGAAACGAGGGGTGAGTTTCGCAAGTTGAGCCGGGAGTCGTTTCTCAGGTCGTCGATGGTTGTTGCCCGAGGTATCGATGCAATTGACGCGATTGCTCGCGAAGGGGTCAATGTTGCCGCATTCAAGGGCTTGGCGATTGTCGCGGTTGCGCCCGAGCGTGGCGGGCGGACGCTGCAAGATGTTGACGTAATCGTCGATCGGGGTGATGTGATGAAGTCGGTCAGTGCCCTCGAGACGTGCGGGTATCGGCGCACCTTTCCTGGTTCTCTCGATGACTACTTCAGGTTCGTAAAGAGGTCACCGGGGTTTTCCGGAAACGAAGCCTTGCTGCTTGCCGCGACTGATGGCGGCGAGGTGGATGTTCACTGGCGAGTCGGGCCGCGCGGCGCAGCGATGTTCGAGCCGAAGTCGCTCCTCGGACGCGCTCGCCGTGTCGATATGAAAGGGAAGAGCGTCGCAGTCGTCGGAATGATCGATGGAGCGCTCCTCACAGTTCACCATGCGCTGCGCAACAACTTCGTCCCTGATGACATGATCAGGGATCTGCTCGATCTAGAGTCGTGGCTTACTTTGATGGAAAATGACAGTGAACTGACTTCGTTCGCACGTGCGGCATGCGACTGCCGCATACAGGCACCGACTCTCGCGATGATCGCGATTCTGCACGGGCTTCGGCCCGGTGTTGTTCTCGAGCGTGCCAGGAGTGCGCTGCTCGAGGACACAGCGTCATCGATTGTTGAGGCGGCGTCGAAAATCGAGGAGCTCTTCTTTCTTCAGTTGCGGGAAGGTCCGCTCAACCCCGACATGGTCGACCTTCTCCGCGGTGGCGCGTTGAAATCGATCGCCGAGGGTGCGCTAGGCGGCTGGTCGCGCTACCGAAGTCAGATGGAAGCGACGGAAACCAGGAAGTACGGTTCTGCACTTCCCCTGGGCCGGCGATTGAACCTGCTATGCAAAGCTGTAATGCAGGCGAGGCGAAGGCACTGGTTGCTGCTTCGAACTCTCGCTCGCTCAAAGAGGTAATCTCAACGCTCTC
>JBBREF010000247.1:0-3586 GCA_038203205.1 Gemmatimonadales bacterium
ATCGAAGCAGCCCGGCATCCGTGTGTCGCTGCTGGAGCAGCATCGCGACTTCGGTGGCGCCAACACGGTCTGGGAAGCAGCAGCGGGGCAATTCGCCGATCTTCTTGCACTCGAGCAATCGCTCGCGGACCAGGCAGTATCTATCGGGGAACTTGGGGAACGATCGACGCCGGCAATGCTTGCGCGCTACGATCGCGATCTCGAGCGGTTCGACCGAGAGGGCGGGTATACGTTCGCGCCCCGTGTCGACGCAGTTCTGCACGGGCTCGGGTTCGACCCGGTCGAGGCACGAACACGTCCGCTCACGCATCTAAGTGGCGGGGAACGCGGAAGGCTCGGGGTCGCGAGGCAGCTGGTAAGCCCGGCCGACGTCCTGCTGCTCGACGAACCGACGAATCACCTCGATCTCGATACAACTCAGTGGCTGGAGGGTTATCTCAAGTCCACCGACAAGACGATCCTGCTGATCAGTCACGATCGTGCATTCCTTGCAAACGTCGTAGATCACATCCTGCACTTCGAAGGCGACAGCGCGTTTGCATACACGGGAGGTTATGAAGCGTTCGTGATGCAGCGTGAAGAACGCCGTCTCTCGCAGCAGCGCGCGTTCGACAAGCAGCAGAAGTTCGTCGCCGCGCAGGAAGATTACGTGCGGCGTAATCTTGCCGGGCAGAACTCGAAGCAGGCAAAGGGAAGACGAAAGCTTTTGTCGCGCCTTCCCCGGCTGGGTGCGCCGATTGGCTCCGACGGAACGATGGCACTTCGTCTCGAATCAATGGAGCGCGGAGGCGACCAGGTTGTCGTTGCGGAACACGTTACGATCGGAGTCGCCGGCAGAACGCTCATCGAGGATTTCACAACCGCGCTCAAGCGTGGCCAGACGGTCGGCCTCATCGGCCCCAACGGCGCCGGCAAATCAACGCTGATCCGTACGCTACTCGGCGAACACGAGATAATGAAAGGCGAGCTACGGCTTGGCGGCTCGATCAAGCCTGCGTACTACCGGCAGGACCTGAGTCAGGTACCGATGGACAGGTCGATGTACGACGTCATCGGAGATCTCAGGCCATTGTGGGAACGTCGCCAGGTTCAGAGTCACCTCGCGCGCTTCGGATTTTCAGGCGACGAGGTGCAACGCAGCGCGGCAAGTCTTTCAGGTGGCGAGCGGGCGCGTGTAGCGCTTGCGATGATAGTGTTGTCGAGGGCCAACCTGCTGATCCTCGACGAGCCGACGAATCACCTCGACGTGGAGTCGATCGAAGCGCTTGAAGATGCTTTGCAGGAATTCGACGGGACGATCCTGCTCGTCAGTCACGATCGTGAACTGCTGAGAGTGCTGGTCGACAGGGTATGGGTACTTCACGACAAGAAGATCACCGATTTCTCGGGCAGCTTCGGAGAATGGGAGACCGTGAGCAGCGAGCGTGCGCACGCAGCGGCCGTAACAGCATCCGAGGAAGAAGCTCTTCGCCGAATGCATGAGAAGCAGAAAACGAAGCGGCGCGAAGATGACAAGGGTCAGCAGCGCAATGCGGGTCGCGAAGCAAAAAAGAAAGCGGATGCGGCCGAGCGTCGCGTAGCAGATCTCGAGTCGCGCATCACCGAGCTGACGCAGCTGCTCGGCGATCCCGAATTGTATATGAACGAGGATGGAAAGAAGCGCGCGCTGAATGCCGGGACGGAGCTTGACAAGCTCAAGAGACAGCTCGACAAGGCACTCGACGAATGGACATCGGCAACCGAAGCCGCCGAGGGTGCGACGCGCTAGGACGACCGTCTAGAACTCTCCGATAAAACCGATCTCGGGTTCAAGCCGCACGTTGAACTTCGCTTCAACGGCGTCCTGCGCGATCACGATCAACTCGCGTACATCTCGCGCCGTAGCATTGCCGAGGTTCACCATGATGTTGGCGTGGATGTGGGAGATCTGGGCGCCTCCGTGCCGGTGACCCTTGAGCCCGCACTGATCGATCAGCCTCCCGGCGCCCATGCCTTCGATCTTCTTGAAGATCGAGCCGGCGCTCGGGTGAAACTGGAGCCACGGATGCCGGGCGCCGCGCCAGCTGAGATTTTCCTGCATGATGCGGTGCATAGTTGCGGTGTCACCCGGCTCGAGCTGAAAGGTCACTGCAAGCGCAATGTCTCCTCGTTCATGCAGCACGCTCGTGTCGTAGCCGAATTTCATGTACTCAGGGCCGACGGTTTTCCTTTCACCCTCTTCCGTGAGCAACTCACAGGAGTGAAAGACATCGGCGATGAACATGGTTCGCTTGCGTTCGGGCTCCGGCTCCAGGAAGTGCAGGTTCTGCCACACCGCGCCGCCGACGGTGCTTGGGATCCCCACGTAGTGCTCGATGCCGGACCATCCTCGTTCAACAGCCTCGGGGATAATATCGGCCACGACGGCTCCGCTTTCGACCCAGAGCCTGCCATCGTCTGAAAACGTGAAGTGGCTGGCGTGATTCCGGATTACGATACCACGAAACCCCTTGTCGCCAATGAGAATATTGGCACCAAGCCCCAGAACGAAGTACGGAACGTGCAATTCACGGGCGGTCAGGATGGCGCCCGCCAGGTCATCGGCGACTTCCGTCGAATAGAACAGATCTGCCGGACCGCCAATGCGGAATGTGGTGTATGGAGCAAGCACCTCATTCCGCTTCAGCTGTGACTCATTGAGACGAGCGGCTAATTTTTCGTACTGATCAATCATCGAGGCTCTTGTTGAACGGCTCTCAAAGAAATCGCAGTCGAGTCCGGCTCGCCACTTTTCTGATCTTGATGGCTTCGGCGCTGGTGCCGTCGGCGTTGCTCGCGCAGCGTGCGGAGCTCGAGAAGATCATCAAGCGGAGAGTGCTGGCAAACGGCCTGGAAGTCATAGTGGTCGAGAACCACGGGGTGCCGCTGGCGACCATTGAAGTCGATGTAAAGAACGGTTCGTTTACTCAGAGCCCTGAGTTTGCCGGACTCGCGCACATGTACGAGCACATGTTCTTCAGGTCGAATGCCCGGTATCCCCAGCCCGAGGCATTCATTTCCAGCGCAGGCCAGCTCGGCGCGGTGTTCAACGGGACAACGCAGGAAGAGAGGGTCAACTACTACATAACGTTGGCGGCAGACAGCGTCGATGCAGGGATCCGGTTTCTGAGCGCGGCACTTCAGGCGCCGCTGTTTCGGCAGGAGGAGCTCGAGCGGGAGCGGCAAGTTGTTATCGGTGAGTACGACCGTAATGAATCGAGCCCCTTTTTCCGTTTGAACCAGGAAATGGACAAGCTCCTTTATCCCGGGAACTTCAGCCGGAAGAACGTAATCGGCGACCGCCAGGTGATTCTCACGACGACGCCGGAGAAAATGCGCACGATTCAGCGCAAGTATTATGTGCCGAACAACTCCGTGCTGATCGTTTCCGGTGACGTCGATCCAGAGAAAATATTTGCATCAGTGGAAAGGGAGCTCGGCAAATGGCCACGCGGGGCGGACCCGTTCGTCGCGGATCCGATTCCGCCGATTCCGCCGCTGGTCGCCAACGACGCAGTAATCGTAGAGGCGGGAGTAGGCGCAATCACTGTATTCCTTCAGTGGCAGG
>JBBREF010000248.1:0-3544 GCA_038203205.1 Gemmatimonadales bacterium
GGCACCTTGAGCTGTGCGCCTTAGTTCACCTTTCTATTGAAGTCCTGAATGGTGCGGGCACCATTTTCGGCGAGAAGCTCGTACCGCTCCTGCATCTCGAGCACCGCCCACTTGAGCACTGAAGCGGCGTCGCGATTGTCGGTGACGACCTTGTGCCTCAAGTGCGGCAATACATTGTAGACGGACAGCTCGACCATCTTCGGGTCGACCATCAGGAAGCGCAGCGTCTTCGGCGTGTGCCTGTAAATCAGACTCGTGATGAGCGTGTTCACGCACACAGATTTTCCGGAGCCCGTTGCACCAGCGATCAGCAGGTGCGGCATCTTGGCCAGGTCGGCGATCACTGCCTTACCCTCGAGGTCCTTTCCCAAGGCGATGGGCAACGCGTGCTTTCTTGAATCGCGGTACTCCGCCGACTCGAGCATCTCGCGGAACGCGACCATCTCCGACACCGGATTCGGCACCTCGACTCCTACCGCGCCTTTCCCTGGAATTGGCGCAACTATACGGATGCTCTGCGCGCGCATCGCCAGCGCGAGGTCATTCGCAAGCGTTGCGAACTGGCGCACTTTCACACCGGGCGCCGGCTCGATCTCGAACTGCGTCACGACCGGCCCGGTAGTTCTTCCAACCAGCTCCCCGTCGACGCGAAACGTTCGCAACGCATCCATCAGCTTCACCCCCATCGCGTCGAGTTCGCGTCTGCCAAGGTCGGCGTTCCGTGGCAGTGGCGGTGTGAGAAGGTCGGGTGTTGGCAACTCCTCATCGATGGGGGCGTTCGACGCCGCTGTCGAATCGATAGCGGCCGCTATGCGTTCATCCTGTTCTGTAATTCCCCCAGACCGCGTTTTCTTTTCCCGTTTTTTCCGATCGCGCTGCGCCACTTCTTCCACTGGCTCCGCTGACATCAGCCCGATGTCCAGCGCCGGCATTTCTTCCGGCAGCGGCTCCTGAACAAGAGTACGCCGACGCGAAGTCTTTGCCGCCTCGGTGTCTGCCTCCGTCGTGTCGGTGCCCTCTTCTCTCCCAGCTCCGTTGCCTCGCCCGAGGACAGCTCGGATTGGGTTCCAGCTCAGCGTCGCGGCCATCAATGCACTGAGCGAGAGCAGCACGATGATCCACGCCCCTGCCCTTCCAGCAAACTGCAGCAGGTAGAATCCAGTGAGACCTCCCCATAGCCCCGAAAGCGCGGTCGCTTCTCGCAATCCGCCCTCAGCGAGCCCGAGCGCAACTGGCAACAGCACGACGAGCCCGAGAAGAAACACCATCCACGACCGGTCGGTTCGCTCAGCGAGCCTTCCAAATAGTCGTAACGCGTGCGCTGCGAGTGCGACGGGAATCAGCGCGGCCGCGGGCCAGCCAAGAATGTGTGCGAGTGGATATGCGAGCAGGTCTCCCGCCCATCCGAAACTCCGGGTGACATCGCCGCCGCTGAGGAGCGCAATGCCCTGCATGGCCAGTGCGCCGCCGAGGAACAGGGCGAACAGAATGAGTGCAATGCCCATCAGCTCGCGCCTCAGCGCGGAGCTTCTGGGTTGCGGCTCAGCGTTCCCGGTCAGGTCCGAGGCGGGTGATCTGCTTGTCCTGGTAGATGGGGACAACAGGGTGCGAATCCACCGCAGCACAGGCGACGAGGTCGTCCCCGAACCCTGCTTCGGCGAGCGCCTGTCCGTGGGACGAGTCTTCGAAGATTTTCGCGATGTTGTCGCCATACTTCCCGTCGATGAGCGCGCAGGCAAGTCCCGCGTCGTTGGTAGTCAGCGACGCATTCTGCTCTGTGAGGGCGCGAACGTATCTGCCTGCACAGGCCGCGTCCTCGAGACTAAAATGTCCCTCCTCGCCCGCGCATACAATCAGAATATCAGCTTCTCTCGATGCTGCCCTCAACATCGCGGTAACCGCCGTGTGATTCACATACGAGGCGACAACGATATCGCGCGCTCCCTGGAGCCCGGTAAGTGCGCGCGTCCCATTCGTCGTGCTGATGAAGATCGTGCGCCCTGACACCTTTTCCGCACTGAATTCGATCGGCGAGTTGCCCATGTCGAATCCGGGGATCGCTACATTCTTTCGTTCTCCGGCGAGAAGGACCTCCCCGCGTTCGAGGTGCTTCGAACGCGTGATCGCTTCATCCGGCGTCTCGAACGGCACGACGACACGGGCGCCATTGTCGAGCGCAACCGCAATCGATGTCGACGCGCGGAGTACATCTATTACCGCGACAATTTTCCCCTGGAAATCGCCTGGCGCTGTGCGCGGCGACATGTAGACATCAACCTTCATTCAGACCGGGTCACGCATCAAATCCGTCTCGCGCTCGAGGAACTTGGTGTCGACATCGCCAGACTGGAAACGCGGATTCGCCATGACACGCGCGAGGAATGGAATTGTCGTAGTGACACCTTCGATTACGAATGACTCGAGTGACATCTGCATTCGGCGCAGCGCTTCCGGCCTGTCGCGCCCCTGGCAGATGAGTTTTGCGATGAGCGAATCATAAAACGGGGGTACGACATAGCCAGTGTACACGTGCGTGTCGAGTCGAACTCCGGGGCCACCAGGCGGATGAAATACATCGAGCCGGCCTGGCGACGGTTGAAAGTTGCGCGCGGGATCCTCCGCGTTCACACGGCATTCGATCACGTGACCTCGAAACGCCGGCGTCTCGAGCACTGACAACTTTTCACCGGCAGCAACGAGAATCTGCTCCTTCACGAGATCGACACCGGTGAGCATCTCGGTCACCGGGTGTTCGACCTGAATGCGCGTGTTCATCTCCATGAAGTAGAACTTGCCGTCCTCGAGCAGCATCTCGATCGTACCGGCCCCGACGTAGTCGATCGCCTTCGCTCCTCTCACAGCAGCATCGCCCATCGCCGCACGAAGCTCGGGCGTCAGCGCCGGGCTCGGACTTTCCTCGATGAGTTTCTGATGCCGCCGCTGAACGGAGCAGTCGCGCTCGCCCAGGTGGATGACATTTCCATGACGATCGCCCATGATCTGGAATTCGATGTGCCGCGGATGCTGGAGATACTTCTCGATGTAGACTTCGCCGTTACCGAATGCAGACAGTGCCTCGGAGCGTGCGAGTTGAAACGCCCTTATGAAATCGTCGGGCTCGGTGGCAACTCGCATTCCCTTCCCGCCCCCGCCGGCAGCCGCCTTGATGATTACCGGAAATCCAATTTCCACAGCGAACTTGAGCGCCTCCTCAGGATCCTCGACGCCGCCGGGCGTTCCCGGAATGATCGGCACTCCCACTTTGCTCATCGCATTCCGCGCAGCCGCCTTGTCACCCATCACACGGATCTGCTCGGCAGTCGGACCAATGAAGGCGATGTTGCTCGCCGCGCACGTCTCGGCGAATTCCGCGTTTTCCGCCAGGAAGCCGTAGCCCGGATGGATCGCATCGGCGCCGGCGATTTCAGCAGCCGCAATGATACGCGGGATCTTGAGGTACGAGTCGCGCGCAGGCGCCGGCCCGATGCAGACGTCATCGTCGGCAAACCTGACGTGAAGAGACTCGCGGTCCGCCTCCGAGTAC
>JBBREF010000249.1:0-3496 GCA_038203205.1 Gemmatimonadales bacterium
TTCGTCAACGTCAAGGCGATCTATCTGCCCTGAGCGGGTGCCTTGATCGCGCCGGTGTTTCGAAGGGCGCTTGTGCAGGCGAAGTTCTACGGCGGGCCGATCGCCTCTCTGCGCGGCGGCCTTACGGGTTCAGCTCAATAACGTCCGAACCAGCCTGGATCTGCGCCAACTCATCGGAACCACGGGTCGGGAGACAGGGTTCGAACCTGCGACCGCTACGTCCAAAAGCTAGGCATGTCTCCGGATGCATGGTCCACCGGTGACTCCCGCGCAACCGGATGTGCGATTCGAACCCATGATTCGTTCGATGGCGCGATTCGTCACAGGGGCGCCCCGCGTGACACCTGTGCCTCACCTGGCGGCGTGGCAGAAACCTCCGTGACCGGAAGGAGGTAGCCTCGAAGGGTCGAACCCGGGCCCGAGTGCGGTTTCCCCCGGCGAAATGATGAAGGATGGGCGGTGGGTCTGCCGCCCACCCTTGCCGGGCATTCGCCACGTATCGTGGACTTCCGCGTCCTCCGCAGGCAGGATTGGACTACGTTGTCATCGGGCCCCGATCATGCTTCGCAACGCTCCTCTCCTCCTTGTTGCCACTGCTGGTCTTGCTGCGTGCGTCACGCCGACGCCCACCACGGCGATCTCGCTTGAAACCCGGTTACAGCGACACATTGCTGCGATCCAGTCTCGCGACCTTGCGGGGATCGAGGCGACGATAACCAAAGGCGCGGACCTGCTGCTGATTCTGCCATCCGGAAAATTGTCGACCACCCGCGCAGACTACATGAGCTTTCACCAGGGACTGTTCGCTGATCCAGACTGGGTGATGACCTTCGATCCGCTGCATATCCAGAGGCTGGGCGACTATGGTCATGCTCTCTATCGTGTAACGTTCGACGGCGACGGCGCGGGACCAGCGCCTGCCAGTCCGGCTTATCTCTCGCTCGGCTTTCAACTGCAGGAGGGCGAATGGAGGGTCGTCCACGATCAGAACACGCCGATCGCCAGTCCACCGTGATGTGTCAGATACTCGCCCCGGTAAAACACTATTCCTTCATGCCTGCGGGCCGATGACCAACTACGTGCACTTAGAGTGCTAACCCCGGCGGATACCGGCTGGGTCGGCGCGCGGATGCGAGCGCTCGGCCGGTGGTATGTCCTTCGTCAGTGACCGCTCCTGGCCGATAGGCGCCCGGCCGCTACCGACCCGAAGCGGACTGCCGAGATCGGATATCCCAACCCCAGTCTCTAATCGCCTCGCTGCTGAAAGCAGGGGCGTCGGCTGCACTTTCGCTGGTCGATTACCTCAGCGACCGTCAGTCAGAGCTTTGCGCGCTGGCTTGAGCCGACAGGCTGTCCCAGATCCTTCCTTTTCCCTGCGGACGACGACATCTACAACCTTTGCGCGAACCTGCAATCGCGTTGCCCGAGTGACCGGCAGTCTTATGTGCCGCCAGGGTTGCTCCGAAGGGTCAATAGTGCGACGCTCTAGCGTCGCAGCCATCGGACATCCTGCACCGCCGCGAGCGCCCACGGAAGATCAAGGAACGGTCGTTTAAGCAGGGAAGCGACTTTCGCGCGGTTGAGATCGAGTACATCTAGCATCCGCAGCGTCGCAGCCTCAGTCACCCGCGCGCCGCAATTCTGCTCCCTCCCAACGGCCCAGAAAGATCTCGCTTCCGCTCCTCAAGGGGACATGAAATAAAACTCATCAGGATTCTTCCAGCGCTGATTACCTGCCTCTGTTTCCCAGCAGCGCTCGCAACCGACCGGATTCCCGCATGGCTGACTGAGGGTCCCTACGTGGATGATCCCTCGACATTGTGGATCGATGTTCCGATGGAGAACCTGTCGAACCTGCCTATCGTCGAGGTTGAGGTTGGCGGTGTAAGACGCCGCTTCCTCTTCGATACGGGTTCTCCATCCATGATGAGCCGGAGCCTTGTGGAAGAACTTGGGTTGGAAATCGTGGATCGGCGAAAATCACAGGACGGACAAGGTGCAGTAGTCGATACGGATATCGTGCAGGCGGACATCAGCCTCGGCGGCACCACGTTCCGCAAAACTCCCGTATTCGTGGCCGACTTTCCAGAGACGGTGAAATGCCTGTTCGATGGCGTTCTGGGGTCCGAGGTGCTGCCCCTATGTGCGTGGCAAATGGACAGCCGGGATTCCGCGCTTCGCTGCAGTTCGCAGCTATCGAGACTGAAAGGCATCGATGCTGCGAGGCAGCAGCCTCTGCATTCCTTTGGCTATCCGCACGCGCCGTTTTTGAATATCAGGCTGAGCGAGAAGGCGACCAGCAAGGCTCTGTTCGACACGGGGTCGCAGACCTACCTGACGCTTTCGCCTGCCGACCTTAAGGGAGCACGAACCAGTGGCGGCTTGTCGAGGTCGATCGAAGGTGCCGGTTCCCTTGGGGGTTCGATTGGCGGGGATGCAGCTCCCGGTAGCCAAGAGCTCGCCGTGCTCAGAAGTCTCTCTATCGGAGATGTCGAGTTGGGAGAGGTTGTAAGCCCAGTCAGGCGTTCTAATCCGAGCCTTATCGGGGCGTCAGTGCTCGAGCATTTCGTCGTCACCCTGGATACCAGGAGTTCTACAGCATATTTCGAGGAGTATCGCGGCGGTCCATTTTCCCGCGCATCGTTCGGCTTCAGCATGAGCTTCGAGAACGAGCCGATGATCTCGCTGGTGTGGAACGGGTCGCCTGCACATCGTGCTGGACTGCGGCCGGGGCAGAGGGTGACGTCCATTAACGGGGTGCCGGTGAGTGAATCCTGCGGCGACATTCGCAGGGCGCGGAGCGCCTTGGCGGACGATTCCGCCATCAATATTGCCTGGGACACGGGAGCCGCGACTCTGACGCGCGAATCGCGCGCCGTGGTCCCCAGTCAATAGCCACAGCACGCCGAACGGCATGGGAGAAAGAAAATGAAATCGATGGCTTTGCTACTGATGGCAATGTCCTTGGCCGGATGCAGCAATCGAGCGATATACGAAAACTTCCGAATCAACCAGCGCGAGGAATGTGCCAAAGGTCCACCCTCGCAGTACGAAGAGTGCGTGAAGCGAACTAGAGAAACGTATGACGAGTACGAGCGTGAGCGCCGACGTGTGCTCGACGAATAAGTTTTGTTCGCACCAGAGAAGATTAGCCTCTGAGAGAAAAGGTGCAAAGGACCGTTAGCCCGCATCCATAACGCCTCCTGAACTGAATTGCGATGTTTGTTGAGACAACAAACCAAGCGTCCGCTTCTGGCCGAAAGCCGACAGCCCCAAGGTGCAGGCACCGGCGGCGATTGGCACGCCTGCTTTGCGCACCGACATCCGACCGCATCAGCACCGAGCCGGTCCGGCCTCGATCACGTACTCTCCGAAGTCGTTGCCGTCCCAGCGGCCGTCTACGACATATCCGACTGAAGCCAGACTGCGACAGACGCGGTCCGGCGGTATGCGCCAGCGGAACGGTTCGCTGTGGTGGTCGAGCCAGCGCTTCACT
>JBBREF010000250.1:0-3481 GCA_038203205.1 Gemmatimonadales bacterium
CCTTCTCGGAGCTTCTATCCGGGAGGGCGATGCGGGTCCATGGCGCAGCCCGGTAGCGCACCTGCATGGCATGCAGGGGGTCAGGGGTTCGAATCCCCTTGGATCCACAGAAAGTAGTAGTCAGACGGCCATTCCAAAACCCTAACAAGGGATTTGGGATGGCCGTTCGACGTTTATTCGACACTTTTTGCTTTCGTACTCACGTATTTCGAATGCCCTCGAGGTGTTCCCGGGCGGGTTCGGAATCGCGTGTACACCTGGTAGGTATGACTAGAGAAACTTCCCTCTCCAGCGACTTCGAGTCGGTTCTGTCTATCTCCGATCTGGCGGCACGTCTCGGCGTCCCGATCCAGACGATCTACGACCTGCGCCATCATGGTCGAGGTCCCCACGGCTTCCGTATCGGCCGGGAGCTGAAATTTCGCACCTCCGAGGTCGAGGCGTGGCTTCGCCGTTTGGAAGACGACGACGAACGACGATCGCGGGTGGGGCGAGGATAATGGCCGGCCGCCCTCACACGGCTATAGGCACGTACGGGCAGATCAGCGTTCGCCGCCATGCCGGCCGATTCCTTGTAGCCACACGCTACAGGGATGCTGACGGACGCCTGCGGGTAGTGACCGCGCGCGGCGAATTCGAATCCGCAGCCAAGGCGATTCTGAAATTGCGACTACTGAATCGCTCGGGCTTTGGAACATCCGGGATGCTGTCGCTCAGCAGTTCCTTCGGTGACCTTGTGGCGCTGTGGCTGGCAGATCTTGAACTGCAGGATCTCGTGGATCAAACCAAAGAGAACTACCGCGACGATATCCGCCTGCATGTGCTGCCCGCGTTCCAATACTTCACTCTGAGGGAGATCACGACCGGTCGCGTGGAACGTTTCTTGAAGTCGGAACTGGCAGTGTCGTACTCCCGGGCGAAGCATTCGCGGACGATGCTGAATCTTTTGTTCGGTTTCGCGTTGCGCTACGACGCGATCCCACGGAATCCCGTCGAGGGCACCTCGCAGCTGAAGAAGCCGAAAGGCACTCCGGAGGCGCTGACCTTGAAACAAATCGCGGCCATCAGACACGCGGCAGTGACCTGGCGCACTGGCCCCGACGTTCTCGGCCCAAAACCCGACGGGCAGGTCCGGGACATTCTGGAAGTATTTCTTGGATCGGCGCTCAGGATTGGCGAGGCCCTCGCTTTGCGTCCGTGCGATGTTCATGATCGTCCGCGAGGCATGGTGATCGAGGGGACCGGCACGGTCGTCTTGAAAACCGGTCACGGCGCTGTCCGCCAGTCTCACCCCGAGCATTCGGTTCGCCGCATCGCCCTGCCCGAGTTCGCGGCTACAGTTCTTCGCGCGCGGCTTGCCGCCATGGGTCCGAACAATACCCAACGGACAATTTTTGCGAATTGGAACGGTGGCCCTTTCAGTCCCTACAACGTTCGCCGCACGTTCCGAGCATTTCTGGAGCTGGCTGGCCAAGACAAAACCGACATCATCTTGCGTTGGTACCGCCGCACAGGGGCGACCGTTATCGCCCGCGGTGGCAGCACCGATGCGGCAGCCGCGTTTCTCGGCCATGGCTCCACCGCCATTACCGAAGGTCACTACATCGAACCCGATCGAACTGTCGATCACGGACCAGCGGAACTGCTTCAACGCACCCTCCGCCCGGCCGATCCGGACGATGCGCTTCTTCGACGAATCGTGACAATGGATGAAGATGATCTGCTCACCGATCTGGAAGGCGTCGACAGCGACGAGACCGCATGAGCAGCACTCCAACAATGCCGCGGTCCGTCGGGGCGCGAGGGTGATGCGCGCGCGTTCGACGCGAGCGCCGATGTTCGCGGCCAGCTTGGACTTGACCGACTGGACATCGACGAGTTGTTCGAGCTCCACGACAATGTCGATGACCTTCCCGACGAGTGGGGATCGAAGGATCGCGGCTATGTGTCGTTTATCAGCGTCCCCGTTCGTGTCGGCGGTAAGGGATACGGTCTGATCAGCGTCGATTCCTCCGTTGAAGGGGAGCTCGACGCGCGGGATGGCGAATCACTCGCTGTGTACTCATCTGCGCTCGGCTTCTACTTTGCATCAGCCGAGCGTGGTGAACATGGACGTAATACAGGAGGTGGATCGGATGACTGAGATAAAGAGCGGCAAGCTCAACGCAACGAAGGTCGCCGCGCGAGCAAAGCGCGAAGAGAAGACAGCCACCTTCACCGCGGAGCAGCGCGCGAAAACGATCCTCCGTAACCGCGCCGCTCAGCGCGCGACTCAGTCGCAGCGCGCTCGCTTCTCCTAGTCGCGATCTAGAGTCAATGGAACCAGGATCAGTTGCCGATTGGTTGGTAGTCGTCGCGACCTTCGGCGCGGTGATCGTCGCTGGGATTGCGCTGCGATTCAGTCGCAAGGCAAACCAATCGAGTCCGCAAGCGAATCAGATCGCTCAGGCAGTCTACGCCGAGGACGTGCGCGCACGGAATGAGGCTCAGGCGCGTCTCGTCTACGCATCAACGCGCGGAGTATCCGTTTACCGAAAGGGCGAATCCATCCCGCGCCATGACGGAGAGCACTCGATGACTCAGGTTGGTGGCAACGTGCTTGGCAGTACCGAGGGTGTGGCAGGGAACTTCCACGCGCTCGAAGACATTCAGATCATAGACCTAGAGATACACAACGGCAGCACGGAAGTGATCGGCGCATTCCAGGCGCAGTTATACGACTTCAAGAAGCAGCGTGTCGTACCCGGCTCGATCGGCGCGGACTTCGTGCGACCGGGTCAGACAACGGCGCTCATCCGCATCGCGGTTCCGGGAATGAGCAGCCACTACCTGCCCGAGATTTCCTTTCGCGACTCTGCCGGATTGTTCTGGTCGCGTCGAGGTTTCGACCCAGTGCAACCCCTAGACGAAGAACGACGAGAACTCTTCGCGAGCCTAGACAGGCTTCGCGCGGGGCAAGGCTCTGGGGTTCAGATCCCGTAGCAGGTGCGCACCGAAGTGGGATGATGCGCCCGCCTCGCCCAGCGCGAGCTGCCCGGAGGGATCGTGTTACGGGCGCCGAAAGAAATGAAGCTTCGCAGGAACTCGACCATCTGTCGCCGCGGTCACTCGCCCGTGCCATAGCGACGAGCTCAGCGACTAGGTCCCGCTCAGCACTTCCTCATCGGCCGCAACATTCTTCTGCACGGCGAACTGGGTCCGGTGCAATTCCTCGTACCGCCCACCCACAGCAAGCAGTTCCTCGTGCGTGCCGCGCTCCACGATCGAGCCGTCCTCAACCACGAGGATCAGGTCCGCGCTGCGGATGGTGGAGAGGCGGTGTGCGATCACCATGGCCGTGCGTCCCTCGAGCGCCTCGCTGAGCGCCGCCTGCACGGCGGCCTCAGACGTCGAGTCCAGCGCCGCCGTCGCCTCGTCGAGGATGACGACGCGCGGCTGGGCGAGCAGGAGCCTCGCGATGGTCATCCGCTGGCGCTCACCC
>JBBREF010000251.1:0-3468 GCA_038203205.1 Gemmatimonadales bacterium
CCGGCATGGATATCAGGGCCGATATGTACAACTACACGGCCGGTGCCACGGGTCTTGATGCGTCAATGCCGCCTTGGGTGCAGGAGGGCGGCTACAACGAGTGGGCAAAGCGGCTGAAGGATCCAGCGATCCGCGCACGCGTGGCGCTCGAGATGCGTACGCCGACTGACAAGTGGGAGAATTTCTTTACAGCCGTGGGGACACCCGACAAGATCATTCTCGTTGGGTTCCGGAATGATTCGCTGAAATCACTGACGGGAAAGACTCTGGCTGAAGTTACCGCGATGCGTGGCAAGTCACCTGAAGAAACGGCGATGGACCTGGTCATAGAAGATGGGAGCCGTGTCGGAACCGTCTATTTCCTCATGTCTGAGGAGAATGTGCGGCGTCAGGTGGCAATCCCCTGGGTCAGTTTCGGATCAGATGCGGAAGCCCCCGCCACTGAGGGCGTTTTCCTCAAGTCGAACCCACACCCGCGCGCGTACGGAAATGTCGCACGGCTACTCGGTCGCTACGTTCGTGAAGAGAAGATCATACCGCTGGAGGAGGCAATCAGGCGTCTCACATGGCTGCCCGCCCGAAACCTCAAGATCGCGAGCAGGGGCGCACTCAATCCCGGATACTTCGCTGACATCGCGATATTCGATCCGGACAAGGTCATCGATCATGCGACGTTCGAGAAACCCCACCAGTACTCGACGGGCATGGTCCATGTCTTCGTCAACGGCGTGCAGGTTGTGCGCGACGGTGCCCATACGGGCGCAAAGCCGGGCCGGGTAGTGCGCGGGCCGGGCTGGAAGGGAAATCGCGAGTAGCCACAAACCCCAAACACGACACATCAGGATGAGACGAACTTCAGGGATCGCGTTTCTCGCGCTCTTCGCTTTGAGCGCGACGGTGGATGCGCAGGTCGCGGATGCGAATCGAAAAGCCACCGATTTTGATTCGTACGTAGCGAGGGCCGTGAAGGACTGGAATACGACGGGATTGGCCATCGCGGTGGTAAAGGACGGCCGCATTGTTTTCGCCAAGGGTTACGGCGTTCGCGAGCTCGGCAAACCCGCGCCAGTGGATACGTCGACTCTCTTTGCAATCGCGTCGACGACGAAGGCGATCACCGCCGCAGCACTCGGGATGCTGGTAGACGAGGGCAAGCTGACCTGGGATGACCCGGTGACGCGCCACCTTCCGTCGTTCCAGCTATACGATCCGTACGTCACGCGCGAAGTTACCATCCGCGACCTCCTGACTCATCGCGCCGGTCTCGGCAATGCCGACTACTTCTGGTACGTCAACGATCTTCCAGCGGACTCGCTTGTCGAGAAGCTGCGACTGCTGAAGCCGGAATATTCGCTGCGTTCGAGCTTCATCTACAACAACGCGATGTACATCGCAGCCGGGCAGGTAGTCGCCGCAGTCAGCGGCATGCCGTGGGAGAAGTTCGTTCAGACGCGAATTTTCGAGCCTGTCGGAATGTCGCGAAGTTATCCTCTGCTGTCACTGGTGCCGCCTGGGGCTGAAACCGCGTCGCCACACTGGTCGTTTGGGCCACAAACCGTTTCGGTTATCGGATTGGACAAGGCACGTGCGGTCGGTCCGGCCGGCGACGCGTGGTCGAGTGTCGCTGACATGTCGAAGTGGATGCGTTTTTTGCTCGACAGTGCGCGCGTTGGCGGAGTAGCGTTGCTCGAGCCGGCGACGTTCGCGGAGCTGTTCACCCCCCAGACAATGGTGCCGTCAGACGAGTTCTATCCTTCACAGCAACTGACCAGGCCGAACTGGAAGACATACGGACTTGGCTGGTTCCAGCACGACTATCAGGGGAAGAAACTCGACTTCCACACCGGCAGTCTTGCAGGAATGGTCGCGATACTGGGCCTGGTTCGGGATGAACAGTTTGGTGTGTTCATTTCCGCAAATCTCGATCACAGCGAAATTCGACACGCGCTGATGTACCGGGCGATCGATACCTGGCTCGACAATCCCGAGCGCGACTGGAGCGGTGATCTGAAACTCGTGTACGACAAACGAAAGGTGCGTAATGATTCCGTGCGGGCCGCAAGAGAATCGCGTCGGATAAAAGGAACCCGACCTTCGATCGCACTCACGGGGTACGCTGGCGCTTACGAAAACCCGATCGCCGGTACAGTATCGGTACAGCAATCAAACGGAACATTGCGATTCGAGACCGGGAAGGTGCTGCGGGGCGTGCTCGATCATTGGCAGTACGACCGGTTCAGCGTGCGTTACGACGATCGGTGGCAGGGAATCGATGCGGTTGCATTTACAATAGGGGACGGCGTCGCGAGTGCGCTCGACTACGCGGGATTCACATTCAGGCGAGTACCTGATGCGCAGCCCGTCAAACGCTAACTGGAGACGAAATGAAGAACGCAGCATTGATCGCCGCTACAGCAGGCCTTGTCTCCCTGGCGACGCCGGCCGAAGCGCAGTTCGTGTACTTCGGGTTGCGCGGGGGTGCTGCAGTTCCCACTGGTGCCTTCGCTGAAGGCGGAACGACGGGGGAAAACCAGCTTGTCGAAGGTGCAAAAACGGGGTTTGGCTACGGGCTCGACGCGGGAATCAATCTGGGCCCGCTCGGAATTTATGCCGGTTTCGACAAAATGCGTTTCGAATGTGCTGAAGCGGCCTGCTCTGCGCCCGACAGCAAATTCAAGATGCAGGGAGTCAGTGCAGGTGTGCGCCTGATTCTGCCCCTGATTCCAATGATGAAGCCGTGGGTCAAAGCCGGAGTGACCTTCAGCGAGCTCGAGACCCAGTTCGGTGGCGCTTCGAGCACGCCCCAATTTTCGAGTGAGCGCACCCCGGGGTACGAGGTCGGGGCAGGTGTCGACATCCCATTTCTTGGCTTCTTCAGCATTACCCCTCAGGTGAGGTATGTCGGCCAGAAGTTCGACTACAAGCTCCCGGGAGTTACCAGCGGCGACACCACCACTGACAAGGCCAACTACTACACGTTTGACCTTGGCCTCAGGATTCGAAGCCCGATCTAGGCCGACGCTGGATGGGTTATTGAAGCGTGAATCCGTCCTCGGTCACCGGGACTGATTCAGCGCGTCCGCCCGAGCATGCACCGATTCCATCGCCGACGTTCGGCAGCGAGAAGCTCTGGTTTCCGCTTCCGGCGCTGAGAGTGAACGCATAAGATTTTCCGTCGAGCAGTCCGCCCGTTGCGGTTTCACCGCGCTCGATGAGCCCGCTGATCTGCACCGTGCCACCGCTAACGCTCATGCAGGTTACGGTGCCGCGAAAGCGGGACAACCCGGCTGGGCTGTTATGGATGAACTGCATCGTTCCGCTCGCCGAAGTCGATCCTGCATTCGCCTGCGCACTCACGGTGAGTTTACGGGTATCACGAGCCACCTTGCTGATGGCGGCGCCGGTAACGCGCGCTCCGCCCTGAGCATACGCTGTCAGTGGCACCTGTGAGCCCGCTGCAAGTATTAC
>JBBREF010000252.1:0-3400 GCA_038203205.1 Gemmatimonadales bacterium
GCGCGGATGTTTTCATCGAAATCAAGGTGCCGGGGATAGAAAGCGCAGTCGCGAGATGCCTGAGGCGTCACCTCGACAATGCCGAGCGCTATGCGGTGCACGCGTTCGATCACCGTATCGCAAAGCGAATTCTCGAACTCGCACCTTCGGTCAGAATCGGAATTCTCCAGGTCTCCTACCTTGTCGACACCCGGTCGGTAATGCGCCAGTCGGGCGCAACCGATCTCTGGCAGCATGCGGATTTCATCGACGCCTCGCTCGTGACGGACGTTCACGCTGCTGGCGGACGGGTGATCGCATGGACCCCCAACGTCGAAAGTCAGTGGGAAGACCTCGTCACTCTGGGAGTAGACGGTATCTGCACCGACCGGATCGATTTATTCGTCGACTGGACCGAATCTGCGCGATGATCGAGTCGAAACAATTACACGCGCTGACCTCGCGCCGCGCGTCCTGAAGGCTAAGTTATCTCGCGTTACGCATCAGAGTTGTGAACCCCGGAGGAATCCCATAGCAATGAAAAGTCATTTCGCGTCGGTCGCAGCGCTCGTCGTCATTGGAGCATGTGCACCGGCAAAGACCCAGCAGACCCCACCCGTGGCGCCGAAGGATTCGGTCTCTCCCACGGGACCCGGCGCGGTGTCTACGCCGAACTCCAATCCTTTCCCGAGTACTTACACCCGCTTCCCATCCGGGCCGGTGGTTATCAGGAACGTGAACCTGATGACGGCAGCGGGACCGACGATTCGAAACGGCATGATTTCGATTGCCGACGGCAAGATCATCGAGGTTGGTGCGAGCGTCGCCATTCCCGCAGGTGCCACCGTGATTGACGGCGCCGGCAAGTATGTCACGCCTGGAATCGTCGACACGCATTCGCACATCGGTGTGTACGCGGCGCCCGGTGGTCAGGCGCTGAGCGACGGCAACGAAGCGACAAATCCAGTCACGGCTCATGTATGGGCAGAACACTCTGTATGGCCGCAGGATCCGCAGTTTCCGAGTGATCTTCAGGGCGGCGTCACGACGATCCAGGTGCTCCCCGGATCAGCGAACCTGATCGGCGGCAGGAGTGTCGTCCTCAAGACTGTTCCATCGCGCACTGTACAGGGGATGAAGTTCCCCGGCGCCAAGTATGGCTTGAAGATGGCGTGCGGCGAAAATCCGAAGCGCGTTTATGCGAGCCGCGGCCCGTCAACGCGAATGGGGAACGTCGCAGGCTACCGGGCGGCGTGGATCCAGGCCGAAGCATATCGGCGGAAGTGGGATAAGTGGAACAAGGACAAGAAGGGGGATGCGCCAGCGCGCGACCTCGGCCAGGAGACTCTCGCCGAAGTTCTTCGCGGAAACATCCTCATTCATAATCACTGCTATCGTGCCGACGAGATGGCGCAGATGATCGACATCGCCAAAGAATTCGGCTACAAGATTCGCGCATTCCATCATGGGGTCGAGGCGTACAAGGTTGCAGACCTTCTGGCACGCGACAGCATTGGCGGCTCGCTGTGGTCGGACTGGGGATCGTTCAAGATGGAAGCGCTGGACGGTGTGAAGGCGAATGTCGCGCTCGTTGAGGCGGCAGGAGCAAACGTCGCTGTGCATTCCGATGATGCCTCCGGATCGCAGCGCCTCAATCAGGAAGCAGCGAAGGCAATGGCCGCGGGAATCGCAGCCGGCATCCCGATTACCGAGGACATCGCAATCACGTGGATCACGAGCAATCCAGCGTGGCAGCTGGGACTCGATGACAGGATCGGGACGCTCGAGCCCGGCAAGAACGCCGACATCGTGCTTTGGTCGGGGAACCCGTTCAGCGTATACTCGCGTCCCGAGAAAGTATGGGTCGACGGTGCGATGCTTTACGACAGAAATGACCCCCGCCAGCAGTGGCGCACAGACTTCGAGCTTGGCTTCGTTCGTACTCCTGCCGGAATCAACCGATGAGATACACACATCACTTATTGGGTTGCGCGAGCGCCCTGCTGGCGATTGCGGCCGGCGCACGGCCGGCGGCGTCTCAGACGATCGCAATCACCGGAGGCAAGGTCTATCCGGTATCCAGCGCTCCTATCGAAAACGGCACTGTTCTCATCCGTGATGGAAAGGTCGTTGCAGTCGGAGCCAACGTTACGATTCCATCGGATGCGCAGAGGATCGACGCATCGGGCAAATGGGTAACACCCGGGCTGATCAATTCCTCCACGCAGCTCGGCTTGTCCGAAGTAGGTCAGGTTCAGGGCACGCGCGATGACACTGCACGCGGACATGACAACGTCGCGGCTTCGTTCACCTCGTGGGAAGGACTCAACAGCATGTCCGTTCTCATTGCGCCGGCAAGGCGTGAGGGAATCACCAGCGTGGCGATTGTGCCCAGTGGCCAGAACCTCATTTCCGGCCAGGCGGCGGTATTGAATCTCGTCGATGGCATGCCGAGTGACATGCTGCTCCGCGGGCCGGTCGCGATGGTCGCGCAGATACAGTCACCAGGCGGCGCGGGAGTTGGTGCGCGGGGTGAGCTTCTCGTGAGGCTGCGAGAGCTGATCGAAGATACGCGTGCGTTCGCTCGGAACCGCGCCGCATTCGAGCGAGCGGAAACCCGAGACTACTCGGCCAGCAGGCTGGACCTGCAGGCGATGATCCCCGTTGTCGAAGGCAGGCTTCCACTGCTTATGGCGGCCGACAAGGCGACCGATATAGATGCGGCGCTGCGGATCGCGCGTGAGAACAACATTCGCATCTTTATCGGCGGCGGTGCGGAAGCCTGGATGGTCGCCGATAGGCTGGCCGCAGCCAGGGTTCCGGTTCTCACCGGCGCGATGAACAACATCCCGGGTGGGTTCACTACGCTCGGTCAGACTCAGGAGAACGCGGCAATCCTCCGCCGCGCCGGAGTGCAGGTGATTATGATTGGCAACGGCGGCGGTGATGAGGAGACGTTCAATGTCCGCAACATCAAGGTGGAAGCAGGCAACGCGGTTGCATACGGAATGTCGTGGGATGATGCACTTCGTTCTGTAACGCTTACCCCCGCTGAAGTGTTTGGTGTCGCTGACAGAGTTGGATCGCTGCAGGCTGGTCGCGATGCCAATGTCGTGATCTGGAGCGGAGACCCGTTCGAGTTCTCAACTGTGGCCGAGCGTGTTTTCGTTGGCGGCCGGGAGTACCGGGAGCTAGACAGGCAGGAGCTGCTTACAGAGCGATACAAGCAGCTTCCGCCAAGCAAGGCTATGCCAGTTCGCAGGTAACGCGGAACTGCAGGCAATCGGGATAGGGGGTAGCGGCTGATCGCTGCTACTCCCCTCCCACACCACCGGACATGCGGGTCCGCATCCGGCGGTTCAAAGAGTTGAGGTAGTTGGGGCAAGCCGAGGGACTCCGAGCCGTTCGAAGTATGACCCCG
>JBBREF010000253.1:0-3228 GCA_038203205.1 Gemmatimonadales bacterium
CGGGCGGTCTGAGCACTATCTTGCCCTCGATCTGGACCACGAACTCCTGTCCAAGAGTATCGGCTGCCGCAATGACCGGCGGACTTGTGTAGTCGGGGTTGAAAGAGACCTGAAGAAGTCCTGCGCGATCGCGAAGGTCGACGAAGATTATGCCGCCGAGGTTCCTTACCCTGTGCACCCAGCCGGCGACAGTCACTGATCGTCCGGCGTCAGCAGACCTCAGGGCGCCCGCAAGGCCGCCAGGCCTCATTTGAGTGCCAAAAACATCGCTTTCAGTCACCAATGCGTTGTTCTACCTGAATTGCGGGGAGACCTCCCGAGCGGGCCGGAAAACACGCCGCGCGAGGCCCGATTCGAACGACATCGGGACGTGGGTCGAAGTCGACGTTGCAAGGGGTTAAACTTAAGTGTGATATACATTTGGTGGAAGGAGCGCACGCGTTGATCGCACCGGTTTTGGACGCAGATCCGCGCGTCAATCTTCTCGACATGCTGCCTTCTGATGCCCGGAGCGCTTTGCGTGCTTTCGCAGCTCGCAATGGCGAGGATGGTTATCGCGCTGACCAGGTGCTTCCCCATCTCTGGAAGTCGCCGCGTGAAAGCTTTGAGGCCATAGTCCAGCTGCCGAAGGCTTTCCGCGACAAGCTTGCAGAGGAGTTTTCCATTCCGCGCCTTGCTCTCTCGGCGAGGCAGTTGTCGACTGACGGAACCGAGAAGTTCCTCTTTCGCCTGTTTGACGGCGAACATATCGAGACCGTCGCAATCCCTGAGGGACAGCGTCTCACACTCTGCATTTCATCGCAGGCGGGGTGTGCTCTTCAGTGCTCGTTCTGTGCGACGGGCGCAATGGGATTCTCCCGGAACCTCAGACTCTTCGAGATTGCCGGGCAGGTTCGGGAGGTAACTCTGTTAACCGGACGGCAGCCGACGAACATCGTGTTCATGGGCATGGGTGAGCCTCTGATGAACTGGAAGGCTGTCGATCCGACTTTGACGATTCTCAACGACGAAAACGGTTTCGGGATCGGCGCGCGTCATATCACTGTGTCCACGGTTGGAGTCCTGCCGGGCATTATCGCGCTTGGCGAACGGAAAGAGCAGTTCCGCCTTGCGATCTCGATTCACGCACCGACAGATGCGTTGCGAAGAACATTGATGCCGATCAACACGAAGTATCCGCTTGCCCAGGTGATCGAAGCAGCACGAGTGTTCGACCGTCGTGTGACGTTCGAGTATGTGATGCTTCACGGCGTGAACGACGAACCTGCTCATGCAATCCAGCTCGCGGAGCTTGCACGGCGATGCAAGGCGTTCGTCAACCTGATCCCGCTGCATGCCGGTGGAGCGGGTGACTTCACCCCGACGAGTCCTCAGGGAATCGCAGCGTTTGCGCGCGCGATAAGGTCGAAAGGAGTTGAGGTCGCGATCAGAAAGAGCCGCGGTAAAGACATCGCTGCCGCGTGTGGCCAGCTACGGGTAGAAAGGGAGCGGCGGAGGCCGCCAGTCATCGCCTAGCAGCACCGTCACGTCGAGAAAGCGGGCCGTGTCAGCTCGCGCCTCGACCTTCGACGAAAACGCTCTTGCCACCAGCGCAGCCCAGTCGGGATGGCCTGACCGGTCGAGCACCAGCGTCGTCGCGCGCTTCTCGCTCGCCGTAGATGTTTCGACTACGTCGAAGCCTCGATCGCGGAGGAACATCGTCGCCTTGCGGGCGAGCCCCGGTACATTCGTCGCGTTCAGCACCTCGACCTTGATCCGCACGCCGGGAGGAACCATCGACTCGGCAATGGAGACATCTGCCTCGGCGAATAGATCACCGGGTGTTGTTCCATATCGTATCCACGCGAAATAACCCGCGCCCGCGAGAACGAGAGCGAGGAGAATCCACCTCCCGATCTTCACCTGAGACTATTCCAGAGCGCGACGGTTTCGGGAAAGATGTGATTGCCCTCCCGCACAGACCAGTCGAGGCGGAAGCGTACTACCTGACGGAACGCTGCGTCGAACGAATGCGGGACCTGGGCAGCAAGAAAGAAACGATCTTCGCGCGAGAACTTTCTGCCTGGCTCCAGGTAGTCAGCCATGTATAGCGCTTTGCCTGTACGGTCCCAGGTTGCTGAACCGACAGTGTGATACCGAATCGCGTCAAGAACGCCGGTGCGGGTTTCCCCATCGGCGGCGAGCCGCGTGGCCGCGGCGGGGCCGTGAAGAAGTGCCTCGGGCGTTTCGGTGTCCTTCGTGATACTGCGCAGCAGTGTCTCCGGCGCATCGCGCAGGCAATCGTGCCATGAGCCCGCGTCGATCCACGCGTTCGCCTCGTCAGCGCTGAGACGCATCGCGGCTGACCATGCTCGCAGCAGCGACGTCACGCGCTCGATGTGAGCGAGGCGCTTGCTTCCGACACACGCCCACGCCGGGAGCCCGTTGGCGTCAGTCTTTATCATCGTCAGCGAGAGGCATGTTGTCGATGAGCCGCGTCCTGCCGACCCGCGCGGCGACAATCACAGCACTGGCTGTGCTCCCGATCTGCGGGCGCTCGAACGTGTCCGGATCTATGACTGCCAGATAGTCGGCAACAACTTCCGGCTCGCTGCGAAGGATCGCGAGGCCGGCTTCCTCGAGATCACCGACCTCCCTCGCACCTGCATCGTACGCGCGCGTTACCGCGCGCAGCGCTGCGCTGAGCACCCGCGCGCGTTGACGATCATCTCCAGCCAGGTATCGGTTCCGGCTCGACATCGCGATTCCATCGGATTCGCGGACAATCGGCGCCAGCGAGATCGTCAGCGGCATGTTGAGATCGCGGACAAGAGCAGTGACGAGCGCAGCCTGCTGAAGATCCTTGCGTCCAAAAATGGCTACATCTGGTTGAACGATGTTGAACAGTTTCGCGACAACTGTCAGCACGCCGTCGAAATGACCCGGCCTGCTCGCGCCTTCCCATCGGCTGCCGAGGGCTCCGGCAGTAACTGAGATCGTGCGCGTTCCAAGGTACATGTCATCGACGGACGGCCGGAACAGGATGTCAACTCCGGCTTCGCGAGCAAGTGTGTCGTCATCCTCGACCGGTCGCGGATATCTGGAAAAATCCTCAGTCGGCGCGAACTGCAGCGGATTTACGAAGATGCTCATCACCGTGACGTCTGTCTCGCGCCGTGAGCGTTCGACAAGGCTGACGTGTCCATCGTGAAGTGCGCCCATCGTTGGAACGAAACCGATGCGCGCGCC
>JBBREF010000254.1:0-3134 GCA_038203205.1 Gemmatimonadales bacterium
GCACGATTTCAGCGCGAGACGCGGGGTATCGCGCGGTGCTGCGGAGACGGGAAGCACCGCACGTTGCGTCAGAACCGGGTCGTGTGTGAATACTTGAGGAGCAGTGTCTGGTTGTCAGTCAGAGGACGAACGGGATCGTAGCCGAAGCGGTCGGCATTCAGCCCCTGGTTGTAGACGATGTACAGGTCGTTCCCCTCCCTGGCGTTCCAGCGAATTCGTCCGTTGAGTACCACGGCGTCGGTCGCGCTGTTGTACTGTACGAACCCGACGCCGGAGAGCGCAGCGTTCAACATCAGCTGAGCCCGCAGCCGCGCGATGGTGCCAGCCATCCTCGGCGATGATGGTCCGGGCGTCCCAGTACGTATTCCAGTTGAAGTTGTTGCTGGCGCCATCACCGGAGAACACCACGTCGGTACGCGTGTTGGCGGGGGTGACACCCAGGACGAGCGTCGTTTCGCGGTCCAGGAACGTATCCAGATTGATGGCGAACCAGTCATTGCTGAAGCTGCCATCGTCGCGCTTGAGAGAGGTGGCGCGGATGCCGCGACGGTCGCCGTCGAAGTTGCGCGCCGAGACGTAGAGGTAGTCATCGTCATATGCCAGCCGGAACTCCGTTCGTTCGGACGGCTGAGCCCCGAGCACCGGGAAGCTGCCGACTGAAGGAAGGGGCTCGATGACCTGCCACGCCGGCTCGTCGCTACGCCCGTCCAGCTGAATCGGCCCCGTCAGTCGCTGAACCCGGTACCGTTCCGGGGCCTGCGCGGAGCCGCTCTGCGGCAGTGCTGCAATGATGCCGCCGCAGGCGACGAGCAGCAGAAGACTACGTACGCGTAGGGCGCACTCGAGCGTACGGCGGAACGGGCTGCTGTGCATGGATGACTTTCTTATTCAAGGAGATCGTCGAGTATATGGTTTTCTTCAAAGATCTACCAACGGCGTATTGGCGGCGCGAACGCCCTCGACACCATGACGGGCTCGTGGTCGTATCGTCATGTTCGACATGGGACCGCGCGGTGCAGGAAATTTCATCGACGGGTGACTCCCAGTTTGATCAGGATGTGGTGGATGCATTGTGAAGCGTCTTCCTGACGGGGTCATGCCGCGGCGGTCTGACCGCGCCCTTCCGTACGCACCACGGCAGTAAAGAAATTGAGCGCGCGATATTGTGCTGCGACAATTTCGGCGAAATCGAATGAATGGTAGTTGCCCGCGACGTAAACCTGGCCGCCATTCAGGTCGCGTTTAGCGAGATCAGGGAGAACCGAGGCAATGGCCCGATCCTGGTCCTGGCCTTGAGGGACGAGCACGACGGCGTACATGAGCCCACTGCCTTCATCCGTGTTTAGATAGGCGTCCATCATGCCGTCGAGCTCTGTCATCATGAGCGACTCACTTTGCATCACATTCTGATCGATACTCACCAATGCATGCAGGACCTCGCCGAGCTGCTGGACCTGCGCGGGTGGCGGTGAAGTCGCCAGGTAGTCGTCCAGCTCCTGTCGCAATGGAAGGAAGTCGAGCGGATCATCGCCGGGCGCCGCAGGCACGTCCTCCCAGTGGAAGTCGATGCCCCAGCTGCGCGCGAACGACTCGACGAAGTTTTTTTCGCGATCATCGAGATGGTCGTCGAGAAGCGCGACGCGGCCGAGGATTCGCAGAATGTGGCTCGCGCCTGAAGGTCTGATGAAAGAGCGGGCGAGATACCCTACCTCTCCGCGTTCGTGATGGATTGATTCCCTGATCAATGTGAACATTCCCCTGCCCCGGCGTGATTCCACCCATCGTCCTGAGCCGATCAGCACGGCGAACACTGCACCGAAAATCCACAATCCGCCGTCAGCCGCGCCCTCCCACTCGCCATCGAGCGCGAATTTCAATGTGAACAAGGTTACCGGAACCAGGCCGACGAACTCACCAAGGATGGAGATACTGTCTGCGACTGCGCGTTCGTGTTTTCGTTTCCATAGCTTGTTGATCGTCAGGTAGAGCTGCAGCGCTGTCAGCAGCAAGGCCGCTCTCACCATGTAATCAACGAGGACGTGGAAACCGCTCATTCTCTTCGCACACTCCGGCTCCCCGCCCGCGGGGCAATAGACTTGTGGCCTGCAGTCGCAGGGTGCCCTATTATACCGTCAGATTCTTTCCCCGCGCCAACATCCCGAGGCCTCATGCGTCTAACGCTCTGCAACGGCGCCGGTTGCACCGGCTCTTTGCGTAGTCCAGGAGTCGCCCTCCTGATTGCCTCGGCGGCATTCTGTGTTCCGGCCCCGGTCTCCGCCCAGATCGGCATCTTCGACGCGCTGGCACGGCGCTTTTCAGACGTGAGTTTTTATATGAACACCGGCGGCCTCGCCCCGACCACGCCGGAAGTGCGTGCGGACCGCCTGTCGGCGTTCGGCATCGAGGTTCTGGTTGAGATCGGGGGCGTAAATCGGCCGACCGGACCCGCTGTGCGTCGAGACACTGCTGTCCTGACCTGGACCGGGATGCAGGTCGTTGCCAACGCGAAGGGTACGGACACGATCTATACGTATACCGTGAAACCAGGTGCTGTCAGGCAGCCCACGGAAGAAATCTGGAGCCTGGAGCTCGGCCTCGGATATGGCCAGATGTCGGGCTTTCGCAGCAATGTAGAGGGGCTCGAAATGAAGGGTTCGGTGCGCGACCTGCCCACCGTCTCGCTGTATGCGTCCTATGTACCTACGGGGACGTACGTCGGTCTGCGCTCGGGCTTCATGCGACTTCAGTCACTTCAGGCATTCGACGATCGGGGCGGCACCTGGAGCGGGGAGGCGGACAGCTTTTCGACCGGCGTTGCGATCGGTGAGTCGATCGACGTCGTCAATTTGAGTTTCTTCGGCGAAGCGGGATACAGTTGGCGTCCGTTCCCCAGTATCCGATGGACTGGGGGGCCCTTGCCGGCAAACATCCCGCGCGAGCTGTCGCTTCACAGCTGGACGATAGGCTTTGGTGTCCAGTTTTCGCTGGGCACGAATTGATTGGGTCGGGCGGCAGGAAGGGCGAGGGTCTTTTATCGCTCTCGAGCAATTGTCGCCCAATCCCAATTTCATGAAGCCTGTTTGTTTCAAGATCCGATGACTGTGCGGCTCTCATCCAACTGGGGAAGCAGCGAA
>JBBREF010000255.1:0-2908 GCA_038203205.1 Gemmatimonadales bacterium
TGATATGCTGCAGAGAATCTGCAATCACAGCAAGGCTTCGCAGAACTCTTCCTTGAGGAAGTCCACAGCTAATGTCGTAAGCTCCTTGGCTAGAAAGCAGGTAGAAGCAACGGAGTAAGCAGATATCGACACGACAGACAGCGAGCCTCCGCAGCCTATCGTTCCGCTCCCTGTTCGGATGGCAATAGGAGATTCGCATAGCCAGTGGCGTTCAGGCACATCCCGAGCGGTCCTGTACGTCCTTCGATGGCTGACGCGGGTATTATATAGTAACTGCCTGATACTAAACCCCAACAGCCCCGTTCGAATTACGGCTGAAACAAATGCGACCTTGTGGCGTATTGGTGATATAGTTATGTATAACACCATACCCGCCCCGAGCCTCCCGCTCAGGAGACCGACAATGAAAATCCTTCACCCAGCCCTCCCAGTAGCACTCATCCTCACCCCCATGCTCGCCCTCGCCCAGGCAACGCCAGCAAGCCAGGGCACTCACGCGCATGAACCCGCCAGGGTTGTCGCCGCCCCAGCGCCAGCCACGCAGAAATGGTTCGACCAGATGAAAACCCTGGCCGGGACGTGGGAAGGAAGCGTGACCGTCAACCCGGCCGTGCCCCAGATGGCTGGGGACGACATGAAAATCGTTATGCGTGTCACGTCGCTCGGAAACTCGATCATGCACAACATGACCAGCCCGCGCCGGCCCGACGACCCCATCACCATGCTGTACCTGGAGGACGACCGCCTGCTGCTCACCCATTACTGCGACGCGGGAAACCGCCCCAGGATGGAAGGCAAGATCTCTCCCGATGGAAAGACGCTGACGTTCGACATCGTAGATCTCGCCGGTCCCACCAAAAACGGTCACATGAGCCGCGCGGTCTTCACCTTCGTCGACGAGAATCACCACATCGAGGAATGGACTTACATTCTACCGGGCGACCGGAAGATGCAGGCGCGTTTCGACCTGCGCCGGGTGACGATACCTTCGGTCTGACGACGAACCTTGGAGAGTAATGGCAGGTGACTGGAGCGGCACCCAGCCGATCTACCGGCAGCTTCGCGACATGGTGGTCGCGATGATCATCGACGGCACGCTGAAGGAAGGCGATGCGGTGCCGTCGGTGCGCCAGGTGTCTGCCGAGTATCGGGTGAATCCGATCACCGTGCTGAAGAGTTATCAGCAGCTCGTAAACGAAGACCTCGTTGAAAAACAACGTGGGGTCGGGATGTTCGTTAAAGCGGGTGCGCGCACGTCTGCGCTGCGCGCGGAGCGCGACAACTTCCTGAACGTGGAATGGCCCCGGATCCTCGAGTCGATCCACCGCCTCGGACTTGATCCAGCGGAGCTGATCGAGCTCGTCCCGAAGAAGACATCGCGCTCCAGAATGAAGGAACGACGGTGATCCCATGACGGTGATATCAGCCCGCGGGCTCCGAAAGAAGTACGGCACCAAAGTGGTCCTTGATGCCATCGACCTCGAAGTCGCCGAAGGACGGATCGTCGGACTGATCGGCCCGAACGGCGCCGGCAAGAGCACCGCGCTGAACGCCATAGTGGGCCTCACCCCTTACGAAGGACACCTCGACGTCCTCGGCCACAATCCCTGGAGCAGTCGCGACAAACTCATGCGCGACGTCTGCTTCGTCGCCGACGTCGCAGTACTGCCACGCTGGATTCGGACTCATCAGTTACTCGACTACGTCGCCGGAGTTCATCCCCGTTTCGATCGGGCAAAGGCAGACCGCCTGCTGGTTGCCACCGGCGTGACGCCGGACAGCAAGGTGAGGGAAATGTCGAAGGGCATGGTGACACAGCTTCATCTCGCGCTGGCACTGGCCATCGACGCACGCCTGCTCGTACTCGACGAGCCGACACTGGGCCTCGATCCCCTGTTCAGGAAAAAGTTCTACGATTCCCTTCTCAACGACTACTTCGATGGCAACCGCACAATCGTCATCGCCACGCATCAGCTCGAGGAGGTTCAGAACATTCTCACCGACGTCGTCTTCATGGACCGCGGCCGAGTTGCGCTTGCTTCAAGCATAGACGACATCGAATCGCGCTTCGTCGAAGTCACGGTACACCCTGACCGGCTGATGGCCGCAAGAGCGCTAGGTCCGATGCACGAGCGCGAGGCGATCGGGCGATCGATCCTTGTATTCGACAACGTCCCCCGCGAGCGTCTCGAACCCCTCGGCGAAACCCGCATTCCCGCACTCGCCGACCTGTTCCTGGCTGTAATGGAGCGCGAAGGTCGCGTGGCATCCGGGGGCACACAATGAGGCTCGATGGGGCACTCGCGTGGAGCGTGAGGCGCGAGCTCTGGGAAAACCGGTCGGTGTACGTCGCCCCTCTCGCTGCCGCGCTGATCTTCCTATTCGGGCACCTCCTCAGCCTGACTGCCGGCCCGCCGCGACAAGGGGCCTTCGTCGAGCCATTCACGTTCGCGTCACTGGTGATGATGATCGTGGGCGTAGTGGTGGGAGTCTTTTACTGCCTCGACGCCTTCTACTCCGAGAGAAAGGATCGAAGCATCCTCTTCTGGAAATCGCTGCCGGTCTCCGACGGGACAACCGTCCTATCGAAGGCGATGGTCCCGCTCCTGGTGTTGCCGCTGTTCACGACGGCGGCCACGATCGTGGTCCACCTTGTGATGCTGCTGATGAGCAGCGCCGCGCTGATGATGCAGGGACTCCCGGTCGCAACGCTGTGGCAGGAAGTCGCGCCGATTTCGATGGCCGTGGACCTGTTCTACCACATGCTCATCATTCACGGGCTGTGGTACGCGCCGATCTTCGCGTGGCTGCTGCTCTCTTCCGCATGGGCTCGGCGCGCGCCGTTCCTGTGGGCGGGAATCCCGATACTCGCCATCGCAGTCGTCGAGAAACTCGTGCTCGGCTCGAC
>JBBREF010000256.1:0-2905 GCA_038203205.1 Gemmatimonadales bacterium
TGATCGTTCCCAACCCTAACACACCCACTGTTGAAGGTGCCGGCAGTGATCCGCAGGCCTTGCAGTTGCAGGCCACCGGATTGCTGCGCCAGAGCCGGAACAGCATTGGCGGCTATATCTCCGAAACCGGCCGGTTTGGCCGGGAAAGCTACGTGTACACGCCCTCCGAAGGGCGCAACACGTCGGCGTACTTGATCGGCCTCTCAGGTCAGAACAAGCTGGATCCGTCGGGCTTTGCCGTAGGCAGTTGGAGTGGGCCCTACGGGAACCTGCGCGACGTATTCAACTTTAAAAACACTGTCGGCGCGTCATCGTTGACGGCGGAACAGAAGAAGGCGTCGCTCGGGTTCGCGAAGACCATCGAGGCGATGGAGCTGCTGACGGTCATCGCTACCCGCGACACGCTGGGCGCCGTGGTTGAGATCAAACTGGATGCCAAAGATCTCTCGGCGTTCGTGTCTCGCGACTCGGTGTACAAGTACATCCTGAACACGTTAGACGAAGCCAACGCGGACCTGTCCGCGGGCGGCGCCGCCTTCCCGTTCACGTTGCATGCCGGGTACACCGGATTCAACACGCCCAGCACGTACAAGCTGTTCAACCGCGCCATTACAGCACGGGCAGCGGCGTACTATGCCACGGCTGGCGGCGGTACGGCGGCATGGCAGCGTGCCCTTACGGCGCTGTCTGCGTCGTTCATCAATACGGCGGCCACCACCCCGGCGCAGCTCGCCGTGGGCGTGTATCATCCGTTTGCAGCGGCACCGGACGTGACCAATCCGCTCAATCAGGTCACGAATACCGACATGTATGCGCACATGTCCATTCTGACCGACGTGCCGCTCAAGGCCAACGGTGATAAGGACGACCGCTATACGGCCAAGATCATTACGCGCCCCACGCGTAATGCACCACAGGGCTTGGGTGTGGAATCGTCATTGGGCTTCTCGCGGTACCCAACGATCTCCACGTCCATCCCGATCATCCGCAACGAGGAGTTGATCTTCCTTCGCGCGGAGGCGTTGCTGGCTACGGGTGACAAGGCGGGTGCCTTGACGCTCATCAACAGTATTCGGGTGAACGCGGGTGGCCTCGCACCGTCCACCTTGACGGCCGCGTCGTCAGATGCAGCGATCCTCACCGAACTGCTGCTGCAGAAGCGGTACTCGCTACTGCTGGAAGGACACCGGTGGATCGACATGCGGCGGTATGGCCGCTTGGCCGACCTGCCGCGTGACCTCACGACGGGCGTGAACGCGCACTTCGTGGCCAAGGTGCAGCCGCTGCCGCAATCGGAGTGCCTGCAGCGGGTGAAGTTCACGACGGGCCCGCTGGCCGGCCCGGGTTGCTGATCTTGCAGGAGTAGCCGTTGTTGCAGTGAATACGAAGCGCCCCGTGAGACAACTGTCTCACGGGGCGCTTTGGTTTTGCGCGGAGGTGCGGAATACAGCGAACAACTCTTTGGTTTCGGTCCATCAGTGTTTCGAGTGGGTACTGTTTGAATGGGGACGGAAGCGGCACCTCGCTACGCTCGGGCATGCGGCGGCATCGGCGACGTACACACTTTGAACCGTAGAGAGCGCGGAGTACGCGGAGGAACGCGGAGGAGAAGCAAGGGCAATTAAATTGCTCCATGCGCTTCCACAGCCGAATGTCACACTCCCAAATGCTTTCGTTGGTGGGGACTGGAGCGGGCCGGAAGCTCTGGTGCTCCTCCTCTGCGTCCCTCCGCGTCCTCTCAGTTTTCTCTGCGGTTCAAAAAGGCGGATTGCGCAAGTACAACGGGCTCCCACAAGCGCAAGTCATACTTTTGTCTCCATCGCGAGTCTCGCAACGGTGCTCAGTATCCGTCGCGCGTCCACACCGCGAGCAGTCCACACCGCCGATCAGGCCCGCTAAACTCAGGCGGAATAGTGGCGGGGCCAGAATACACTTCGATGCCTGCGATCTGCTTGGGGGGTGGCAGGAGATCGAGGTTGAAGTTGCGGGGCAGAATGATGCCATCGAGCACAACTTGAAGGGCGCAAAAATTTTGCTGACTGTCACTGGTAAGCCCGCCCCCCTCGCGCCGGGAATAGGCCTGCGTGCCAGCAAACTGCTCGGTGGTTACCCGCGACACCTCAACGCCTCTGAATCCTCGAAGAAAATCGGCCACCTGCAGTGACCCGCGTCGGTCGATCTCTTCCTGCGTCATGAACTGTCCCTGCGCCTGCCGACGCCGCTGTTCAAAGGCCAGCATGCGGATCGACACGCGCCGCTCGCGCACCTGGACCGTATCCAGAGTGGAGACTGAGCGAGCCAGCGAGTACGTGAGCCGGAGCGTATCGTCCGCCGGGACTTCCACAATACCAGAGGTCGGCGCGAATCCAATCCGGCGCACCACTAATAGATACTGGCCCGCCGGGACCTGCAGGATACGAAAGCGACCGTTCTCGGATGTGACGACTCGGGCACCCACGCCAATCACCGAAATGTCCGCAGCGCTCAGTGGCCGCAACAGCGTATCGGTGACGATGCCATCAATGCTGCCAATGCCGGCGCGCGGAAGCGGCTTCCGCTCCGCCTCCCGGGCCGCGCGATCACGGATGGTGGTTTTCTGCTGTGCGGCCACGGGCGAAGGATTCACCGCAACAGCCAAGGCTGCGCCTACCACGGCGGCCGCCACGACGGAAATACGAAAACGAGAGTGCATAAGGGGAAATTAGTCGGAACAGGGTTGGAACCGTACTGGCCCGGACGATTGGGTGCCCGGGGCGATGCTCCCCAATGCAACCCTCAGGTGCGTTCAACGATCCGGTCGATCAGGAAACTGGACTGCTCGATGGCTTCGGCCGTGAAATCCCCGAAAAACTCGCGGACGTCGGCAAACAAAGCGCTGAAGGCTTCTTGATTACCGTCGGCGATC
>JBBREF010000257.1:0-2886 GCA_038203205.1 Gemmatimonadales bacterium
GGATTGAGACCCCGGCATTGATGGTGAACGCGGTAGTCTTAATCGAATCGGTCAAAACTTCTTCGCGCACGATCAGCGGTTGCAGCCCGAAGCTCTGCACTAGCGAGAGGAGGCCAACGGTAGCCATGGCGATTGCGAAGATACCCATCTCGTGTGGAGACAGATAGCGCGCCAGCACGATCGAACAGCCGAATTGTGCAATGAAGGATGCGGCTTGAGCTGCTCCCATCCAAGCCAGCGAAATTTTTATCGACACCGGTAATCCCTCGGTAAGCCGGTCGCGGAGCAATGATTAGTCCGAAATGTCAAGCGGCGTTGGTGATTATCGGCATCCATCAGGTCAAGAGCAGCCATCGTGCGTGGGCCTCATTCAGCTCGCTCTCTAGCCGGGCACGCCAGGCCATAAGCTTCTCTCGCCCTTTCATAACTGGGTTACCAGAGCATAAAGCGGAGCCGCTCGGAGCGCACCGAGAAGAGTGCCTGAAGGGAGCGTCCCTCGAACAGCAGCTCGGGCGCGATTGGAGGGGGTCTAATGTCCGAATACCGCTTCGGAAGTCGTCCAAAAAGCGCCAGTGCCTCGTCGACGATGTCCCCGATTACTCGCGACAGACGCGACGCAAACACCCGGCGCTCCAGAGTGCCGCAACAAAAGAGCCTCTTCCGATCTGACATCCGTTCGCCCGGCTTCTAAACGCCGACGGAGCCGTCAGGATCCATCTAATGGCGAGCTAAACGCCGCCTGATCCGACGAGCCAATTCCACCGCTGCGCGCAACCCCGGCAAACGATCGAATGCGCGTGGCGTAATGTCGCTGCGCGTGGAACGTTGGTGAGCCAACCGTGGCACCGCGAAAAACGTTGCGACCTCGGGGTGGGCGCGGCGGAACCATATATACGCCGCGTCGATTGGAGGATGAATGCCGTCGTAGGTAAGCTTGTCCAACCAGGCGACGAGGGCCCTTGCGGCGGTGGCTGTAAAGCCCATCATGTGCGCGCCGACGATGTCGCTGGTCGCCAAATTTTTGGGGTCAGCCGCCTCGTAACCTCCGTAGAAGATGTCCCACGCACCATCAGTCGGATAATCGCGGGCCGCCAGTGAGAAGGCACAGTCGTCCTCAAGGATCAGCACCGTTTCGTTCGCCGCTGCAGCTTCGCGTAGGATGGCAACTTGGGAAAGATACACTCCCCGGGCACCTACGGAGGTGAAGTCACCTGCGGCGGAAGGGCGAATGGCAGGGAAGAACGCCACCCTTGGATCCTCGCCGAGACCAATCGACGCAAGTTCACGCTCGATGTCTCGACGTCGATCGCGCCGTTCGGGGAGATTAATCACCCTGATTCGGTCAAATCGATCCAGCGTCATGATTGCGGCTCATCAGACAGTGCCATAAGGACTCCACATCGAGGGCAACACGAATACCACAAAGCCAACCGCCCAAAGAGCCGTGGCGAGTTATCGTCGTAGCTCGCGCCAATCAAGGAAGATTCCTGCCATCAAGCGACGCGGCTCATCGCCATCCAGCGATTGTTCCCCGTGTCTGATCGACGCCGTTATCACCGAATGCTCTGCCTGTATCGCGTTGCAACAAGATCTTAAGTTGCTATCGGGTACCGAAGATTCCGCTCAGGGCGGGGCAGAACGGCTGGGCTTGCTGGGGAGCAATCTCGGGTCTTCTGCGCACAAGCGGATCGGAAAGGAAGAGTTGAGATGGCGATCGATAAGGCGAAGGCATGGCAAACGTCCATGCTCGGCTATGCTGACGAATTGAAGCGCATTGTCGCCAGTCACGAAAACGCCGATATCCTTGAGCTTGGTGCGGGGCGATGGGCCTCATTCACTCGCGAAGAGATGCCCAGCTCGGTCCGCAGCTACACGGTGAACGACATCAACGAGGCCGAATTGTCGCTGCTGCCTGAAGGTTACGATAAGGCTTGCTTTGACGTCTGCGGTGACGCCACGAGCTTTACCGATACCTATGACGTGGTCTTCTCGAGGTTCCTTGCGGAACACGTGCCTGATGGTGAGGCGATGCACCGAAACGTGTTTCAGGTTTTGCGTCCGGGGGGCACAGCGTTCCACCTTATTCCGACGCTTTATGCCGTACCGTTCGTGATCAACAAATACCTTCCCGAAATTATGACCGACAAGGCGCTCAGTCTTTTTAGCCCACGGCGGTCGATCAGTCCCAAGTTCCCGGCACCTTATTCAGCCTGCTACGCGAATCCCGACCGGATGACCGGCATGCTCATGGACATCGGCTATCGTGAAGTGCAGTTCCGCAATTTTTATGGTCACTTCTATTATGAGAGGATTCCGATACTAAAGCAGATGCATGAAAAGTTCTCCGAACTAGCGGCTAATCGCGACTGGCATATCTTCGGTACTTACGCTTACATAAAGGCTTCAAAGTGAGTCCCCGCTCGACAAAGTTTCAACACGGCACCGATGCGCAATCCTTCTGCCTTACCTCCGCGTTTTAAACGCCTCACCTCTACTGTGCCATCGAGCCCGCGGGTAAGCCATCTCGATAAGGAAGTGGTTTTGTTCGGAACGTGGCCGGTCATTCATCTGGTTACCCGAGTCGCGCTCGCGCGTATGCTCGCGCACGCCTGGTTTGGGCCGAGCCCGGCAGAATGCTTGGAAATGCGTGTGCTGCTTCGTGGCTGAATCGGGTCCACGAACCGGTGTTGTGACGATCGGCCGCAATGAAGGCGAGCGCCTGAAGCTGTGCCTGCTTTCCTTGCAGAGAACTGGCTATCCGCTAGTTTACGTCGATAGCGCTTCCACCGATGGCAGCCCCGATGCCGCGATCAAGTTTGGAGCGACGATAGTGCCACTCGATCTCAGCCTTCCGTTCACCGCTGCGAGAGCTCGAGCCGCAGGCTT
>JBBREF010000258.1:0-2733 GCA_038203205.1 Gemmatimonadales bacterium
GAAGCAGTTCGTGCAATTCAACGTGATTGAATCGGAGACCGTTTGTCGTATTAGACGATGACCGGGAGTAAGCCGTCAATGCGGCATCGACTCCTCCGCGATTTCATGTTGAAAGTGGGAGAGGCAAATGTCGAAAGGCTACTCCAGGCTGGTCTTGGCAGTCTCGGCGATGGTCATTCTCGCATGCGACCAGTCTACTGGCCCGGGCTCGGACTTCGTGCCGCCACCGCCACCGCCACCGCCGCCGCCGCCGCCGGCGACGACGACGACGACGGCCACGCTGGAAGTGACAGCCCGCACCACGGGAATCGAACTGGATCAAGACGGATACTCGGTCCTGCTTCAACGCGGGGCAGGATCCGACACTGCTCGGGTCTCATTCGGGGTGAACGAAAGCAAGGCGGTCGCCGGCCTGCCGGGGGGCGACTACACTTTGACTTTTTCGGGACTGGCTCCGAACTGCGTCCTCGTTTCGCCGAACTCCCGCTCGCTTGGCCTGAGCGCCGGAGGTGTGACATCTCTTCTGGTTGACGTCGCCTGCAATGAGCCACTGGAAATTGCGTTCTCTAGTGGCGGCCTCACCGACTGGTACACCTTTGCGACGCCCCGCGTACTGCGGCGGGTCAACGTTAATGGCGGGGCTATTGGAAACCTCGGATTTGAGGAAGGCTGGAACGAGTCCCCGGCTTGGTCGCCCGATGGCAAAAAGATGGCGTTCCACAGCGACCGTAGCGGCCACTTCATGATTTACGTCATGGGAGAAAATCAGGTTCCGATATCACTGACCCCGGGAGCAAGCGAAGACTTTGGGCCAGCCTGGTCGCCAGACGGCAAGCGAATCGCGTTTTCGAGCAGGCCGCAGGGCAAGCAGGAGATACACATCATGAATGCAGACGGCACGGGACGCGTGCGCGTTACGACCGGAACTCCGGGTGACGTCACCCCCGACTGGTCGCCGGACGGAAAGCGACTGGTGTTCGCGAGCACGCGCGAAGGCGGTGGCATCTGGCTTGTCAACGTGGATGGCTCTGGACTCATAAGATTGACATCCAACTCTACGGGCGATCACAGCCCGGCATGGTCTCCCGATGGCTCCACGATCGCATTCTCCAGAGTTTCGGGTGGGGCGCAAGCGATTTTCGTTATGAAGGCGGATGGCTCAGACCAGCGCAGCCTGGCTCCTGAATTTCGTTCCGCGTCCAAGCCGGCGTGGTCGCCAGACGGGAAGAAGATCGCGTTCGGTGCCTTCGAGCGCGGCTGCGAAATAGGGGACTGCATCAGCGCGATTCAAATTGTCGGAATCGACGGGACTCGGTATTCAACGACAATCCGCGGTGAGAACTTCCAGGAGCCTTCATGGAGGCCGAAGTAAGTTGCGTCTCGACGTAAATCCTGTTGCGGGATAAAAGGCACGACAGTTGCCCGGGTTCATCCCATGACATACATCAAAACCAGGAACGGCAACAAGCTCTACATCAAGGATTGGGGTAACGGCCGGCCGGTAATCCTCATGCACGGTTGGCCCCTTTGTGCTGACACATGGGATGAGAGCGCAATGGCGCTCGCCGATGCCGGCTACCGCGCCATCTCCTATGACCGCCTCGGCTTCGGACGCTCTTCGCAACCGTTCGATGGCTACGACTACGACTCCCTTGCCGACGACCTCGCCGATGTAATGAAAGAAACATCGGTGAAGGACGCCACGATCATCGGCTTTTCGATGGGCGGCGGTGAAGTCGCCAGATACATGTCTCGCCACGGCGGGAAAAATGTCGTTCAGGCCGGGCTCATAGGATCAGTCGTTCCGTTCCTTCTCAAGACTCCCGATCACCCGGATGGCGTCGATCAATCAGTGTTCGACGGCATGACGGCCCTCATGAAGGAGGACCGTGCGAAATTCTGGGGCACCTTCTTCAAGGATTTCTTCGGCCCGACGGTTAGCACCGAGGTTCTCGAGTGGGCGCGCAAGATTGCGATGGAAGCGAGTTTCAAGGCGACGCTCGCATGCGCGAAGGCTTTCTCCTCCACTGACTTCCGTCCGGATCTGCCTGCGTTCAAGGTGCCAACGCTCATCATCCACGGCACCGCGGACAAAACTGTCCCGATAGACATCACTGGTCGCAAAGCCGCGGCCGGGATTTCAGGGTCGGAGTTCATCGAGTACGAAGGTTCGCCGCACGGCCTGTTCGTAACCGACAAGGACAGGCTCACAAGCGACATCCTCTCGTTCCTGAAAAAAGCCTAGGCTACGCTTCCGGCGGGCGTTGATGCCATCAACGCCGCCCTACCGCCTTGCTCGTAAACTCCGACAGCACGAGCGTCCCGCTCATTTTCGCACGGGCCTCGAGCTGCTCCGTCCAGCCATCAGTTCCTTCCCAGAACACCTTCTTCAGCTGCGCCATCGCCTCGGGGTTACTCGAAGCGAGCATCTTCACGCGCTTGTCGACAGCGTCATCGAGCAAAGCGATGTCATCGTGCAGCTCGGCGTAAAGTCCTTGCTGCAGTCCCCACTCAGCATCACGCCAGTCTGCATCGACTGACATCGCGCTGAACGCGCCCACGCCGATCTTCTTCTGGATCGGCAGGCCAACAATGAATGGGCCGAGGCCGACAGCCAGCTCGCTCAGCTTGAGCGATGCGCCCTGCGCGGCGAGTGCATAGTCTGATGCGCTCACTATGCCGACACCACCACCGACCGCTTTCCCATGGACACGGGCAACCACGAATTTCGGG
>JBBREF010000259.1:0-2678 GCA_038203205.1 Gemmatimonadales bacterium
GAGCGCGCCGGCCGCTCTCAGGGCCTTGAGTGCCTGAACGATGATCACATCGCCGCCTTTCATGTCGGTAATGCCGGGGCCGCGAACCGTTGAATCGCTCGTAACCTCAAATTTCTGGAACGCGCTGGTCGGCTCGAAGACGGTGTCCAAATGCCCAATCAAAAGAATCCGCGGACCAGTACCCGTACGCTCGGCTACCAGATGTCCCGCGCGTCCGAATGGCGCCCCATCGATCCACGTGGTCTCGAAGCCAAGTCGATCGAGCTCGAGTTTCAAAATGTCGCCAACGCGCCTCACGCCAGCGAAATTCATCGTGCCGCTGTTGATGCTCACGAGGCGCTCGAGCAGCTCGATTCCTTTTGGCGCGTTTGCATCGACAGCGGAGAGAATTGCCTTTTCGACCGCGTCCAGACTCGCAGCGGGTCTTGCACCGGCCGGACTCGGATAGGGACCGGTTGGCATGGTGCTCGGAGTCTGAGATGCGGCGGAGATCGGCGCTGTTGCAGAAACGGCGATGGCAAGTGCCGCAAGAATGAGCGAACGTGTTGGTTGCATATACCTATTGTGGCGTGATGCGGGCAATCGCTGCAATGCCTGCGGCGGAGAGTCGATGAGTTTTCGCAGAATGTTCGATAGTGGAATCTCGTTAATGCTGATACCCGCGAGTACCTGCCGCGATGCGGCCAGCTCTGTTCGCTGACCGAACCGTGGCTTCTCTGGATGCAGATTCGATAATCGTCGGGGCGGGGCTCGCGGGCCTTGTCGCTGCCTGCGAGCTTGCCGAGGCGGGGAAGCGCGTCATCGTTCTCGATCAGGAGCCGGCGCAAAGCCTGGGAGGCCAGGCATTCTGGTCATTTGGCGGCCTCTTCCTGGTGAATTCGCCTGAGCAGCGGCGAATGCGGATTCGCGACTCATACGACCTTGCCTGGCAGGACTGGCTGGGGACCGCCGGCTTCGATCGTGATGAAGACCGCTGGCCGCGAAAGTGGGCAGAGGCCTACGTGCAATTCGCCGCTGGCGAGAAGCGTTCATGGCTGCATTCGCGAGGCGTGAGATTTTTTCCAATCGTTGGGTGGGCTGAGCGCGGCGGCTACGGAGCAAACGGTCCGGGGAATTCGGTACCGAGGTTTCACGTAACGTGGGGAACGGGACCTGGGCTGCTCGAACCGTTTGTAAAACTGGCGCGCGATGCGGAATCGCGCGGATTGATCTCATTCCGGTTCCGGCATCGAGTGAGCCGGCTCGTGATCACGAATGGACTTGTCGAAGGGGTTGCTGGCGAAATACTCGCCGCAAGCCAGGTGCGACGAGGTGAAACCAGCTCACGGGGCGTTTCCGGGGAATTCGAGCTTCGTGCGCAGTCAGTGATAGTTACCACGGGCGGAATCGGGGCAGACCACGACCTCGTCAGGCGCAACTGGCCGTCGCGACTGGGAACCCCGCCGAAACACATGCTGTCGGGTGTGCCCGCTTATGTCGATGGAAGAATGATCGGCATCGCCGAATCGTCAGGCGCGCGCGTGATAAATCCGGATCGCATGTGGCACTACGTCGAAGGGATCACCAACTGGGATCCCATCTGGCCGGCTCACGGTATCCGGATTCTTCCCGGTCCATCCTCATTGTGGCTCGATGCAACCGGGAAGCGCCTTCCGGTTCCGCTGTTTCCCGGATTCGATACGCTTGGGACGCTCAGTCACATCATGAGCACCGGGTACGATTACAGCTGGTTCATCCTGACTCAGAAGATCATCGAGAAAGAGTTCGCACTTTCTGGATCTGAGCAGAACCCCGACCTCACCGGGCGCAGCATCCGCGGTGTCCTGAGTCGCGTTGGCGGCGGCGCACCCGCACCTGTCGAAGCATTCAAGCTGCGGGGCGTCGATTTCATCGTCGAGCGCGACCTGCGTGATCTCGTGCGACGAATGAATGAGCTGACCGGAAGCTCGCTGCTCGATTATTCGCGGGTCGAAAGCGAAGTGACCGCGCGCGATCGGGAGATGGACAATCCGTTCACCAAGGATCTTCAGATCGCGGCACTGCGCAGTGCACGAAGTTATCTCGGGGACAAGCTGATAAGGGTTGCGAAGCCGCATAAACTGCTCGACCCAAAAGCCGGTCCGCTAATAGCGGTGCGCCTGAACATTCTCACAAGAAAGACTCTTGGCGGGTTGGAAACCGACTTGTCAGCGCGCGTTCTTGGAACCGACGGTCATCCGATTCCAGGGTTGTACGCGGCTGGTGAGGTGGCCGGATTCGGTGGTGGAGGCATGCACGGCTATCGCGCCCTCGAGGGAACGTTCCTTGGCGGCTGTATTTTTTCGGGGAGAACGGCAGGGAGAGCTGCGGCTGCAAGCTAGAAGGAAGGCGAATGCAACTACGCATGGGGGAGGAGGTTCAGGAGGTTCAGGAGGTACTGGAGCATGCGTTATCGCGAAGCGAGCAGGATCCCGGGTAGATCTGATTTTTCATTTCTTTGTTCAACGACGGAAGTCCGTCATTCCGCTGCCGAGTACAGTGCTTGTGAAGCCCCGCTGGGACCTGTCAGGAATTCTGTGTGTGAGGTCATATCTTAACCCTTAAGGAGGGTGGTATGACCGAGAAGAAGACCCCTGCTAAGAGACCGTCATCCGGCGAGGTGCAGAAAGCCCCGCCGGCAAAGAAGCGCCGCAAGAGGA
>JBBREF010000260.1:0-2391 GCA_038203205.1 Gemmatimonadales bacterium
TCTGCGATGCGCTCATGATTGCCATTCTGGCATCGCGCACGTCAGGATTGCACTGGATCGATTCGCCAAGGAGGGCAGTAGGAACGAACACAGTGGCTGAAAACCCATGGCGACTGAGAATGGGGAATGCATACTCAACGAGGTCGGCATAGCCGTCGTCGAAAGTGATCATCACGGCATTGCGCGGAAGGTCGAACTTTCCCTGCACGTAGCCGACCCATTCGGAAGGGAGAATGGTCTTGTGCCCCATTGCGGCAAGCGTTCCGATCTGGCGCGCGAACGCATCGGGCGCGACCGTAAGTCCGCGACACTTCTCGTGTGTTACTGGCCCGACGTGATGGTAGAGAAGCGCAGCAACGCGAGCATCAGAGCGCATCATCTGTCGATCACTCCCAAGGCTCGGGCAATCAACCTGCGTGGCGCTGCAAGCACCGGTGACTTGATCGCACGTCTTGCGCCGGGGATCGCCAGAACGGCGATTGCAGCTGAATACGACAGTGCCGAGATGCGATCGGGGTCGAGCTTGCGAGCGACTTCGATTTCCTCACGCGCTGCGACAGGCGGCAAGTCGAGGTTCGTCATTGCGTCTGCGTATAAGAGTCCGGCAAGCCGCCGCCTCACCGCCGACTGGTACGGTTCGCGATCGATATAAGTCAGCGCTTTCTCGAATGTCCTGAGGGTGCGTGCATACATCGCAGCTAAGTCAGCACTCATCTGTGCCCGCCGCCTCCGATGGAAACACCAGGCACCAGGAGAATACACGAACGTGCATCCTGCCCACGCAGCGCGCAGCCAGTAGTCGAGGTCGGCGCCGACGAAGCGCTCGTCCCATGCACCAACCAGGTCAAGCGCGCGGCGCCGAAACAGGGCAGCATGAATAACGAGCCCCGCCCCTTCTGTCGCCGGATCGATGATCGCTGCAAGCATGTCAGGATGTGACCGCGTGTCCCAGTCAGACCAGTCGGGCTTGCCCGCCTGTCCCTGAAACTGCCGCGCATCGCCGTAGACGATGTCGGCTTCAGGGTTCGAAGCGAACACCTGCATCTGGCGCGCGATCTTGTTCGGCGCGAGTAGATCATCGCCATCAAGCAGCTGAACGAACTCCCCATGCGACTCGGCGATACCGCGATTGTATCCACCGCCGTCGAGCGTATTCGGCTGCCTGATATAAACGAGCCTGTCGCCATACAGGCGGGGCACTTCGCTGATCGTCGCGTCAGTCGAGTCGTTGTCTATGACGATGACCTCGATGTGCGGCCACGACTGGCAGAGCGCACTTTCGATAGCGAGCTCGAGCTCCGGCCAGTTGTTGTGCGCGACGACGACTATCGAGACGAGAGGATGTGTGCCCGTCACGCCGCCTTTCTCCGGAAAAGAGCGAAGACGTGCGAGTCAGTGTCAGCGCTTTTGACAAGCTCGAGATCTTCGCGACCCGCAAGAAGTCGCCGTATCTGCTCGCCGCCGCGAAGCATCATCGGTCCCCACCACGAAGACTCGAAAACCTTCGACTGCCTGACGTCTGAGAACAGAAGAAATCCGCCCGGCCTGACCGCTCTCACGACAGAATCGGATACTCTCCGCACGTCTCCCGGACGATACAGTGAAGTGATCACTCCCATCGCAACCACGAGATCGTAGTGCCCGGGAATGTCTTCATTGCGCATGTCCCATCGTGCGAAGGAAACCTGCGGGCACGCGTCGAGGCGATCCCGCGCACGATCGAGGGCGACTTCTGAGAAGTCGAGGCCGAGCAAACGATCGCACATGGGCTCGAGTGTTGTCGTAAAGATCCCCTCGGCGCAACCAAGCTCAACGGCATCGTCGAACCGTTCGCGACCCGACGCCGCGAGCACCTCGAGAGTGACGGCAAACCGCTCACGCTCGGCCTCACTCTCGGAAGTCCATGGGTCCGCACCGGCACTGAAGATCCTGTCGAAGGAATCGGGCTCCCTCCACTGATCGGTGAGCATCTGCTTCAGGACTATCGCGAGATAGACGGTGCTCCTCAAGCCGGGAAGCTGCTTGAGCTTTCCCCGGATATCAGAGCCCGGCTTCATGGCAGTCTAGTTCGGACCGTTCAGAAACACGCCCTGAATGTACCGCAGCGGACCGAGGCTGAGGGCGAGGACGGTGCGAAGAGGGGAGACGACCCGCGGGGGATGCGTCGACGTGCCGCGCCACGTGCGCTCGGTACCGCGCAGGGCTTCCCACAGATACCGCAGTGTATGGCGCCGGTGTCCGCTTTCTTCCACGAGCATCATCGTGAAATAAGCAGTGCTCGCCGTGAGGTCGCGCAGGTACCGCGAGCGCAAAACGTCCATTGTCGGCGGGAAAGGATGCCCTACGACAGCGTGAGGCGTGTACGAGACGCGGAATCCCCTGTCGACCAGT
>JBBREF010000261.1:0-2253 GCA_038203205.1 Gemmatimonadales bacterium
GACACGATTGAGTGGACGCGTGTAAAAAGCGCTCATTGCCAGTCGCTTATAGTCCAGCGTGTCGAGATCGCTGTTGACCGCCTCGCCGCGTGCCTCAACTTCGAGCAGATGCCAGCTGCCAAGTCGATAGCGATAGGCGACGTCGCCAAATGGCGCCCATGAAGTGGCGTCACTGCGGTCGTACCAGCGCCGACGGGTGCCAGCACCGAGGGTGAAGCGATGGTTTCCGGCCTCTAGGGATGCCTGGCCCGCGAGCCGCACCTGATCGGTCGAACGGCTTTCAAGGGTCAGCAAATTGGTCGCCGCAGCACCCTCGAAGCTGATATTGAGCCCCTTGCCCAAGCGGAACAATTGTTCGGCCTCCAAGGCATTACTCCAACGGTCTCTGCGCGTGAAATAGCTATAATGATTGGTGGTGGCTTGAATCCGGCTCATATTGCCTCGCGGATTAAGACGCACGCCAGCATCGCCCCGCGCGACCAGCGCGGAACCGTCAAGCTCTTCATCATTGGCCTGTCTGGTCTCGTCGGCGTAGATCCCACTCAATGCGACGCGCCCAAAAAACTCCGCCTTTGTTGCGCCAGCATTGGCGGCGCTCGCGAGGCAAAGAGTGACAATCAGAACGATTCGTTTCACGGGCGGCGAGCCTTTTCTGAGTCCGTTGGCAAATTGCACATTTCCAGCAACTCGACGAGTCGTCGAACCGCGACGCCGAGGTCCGCCTCCGACGCTTCCTCGGCAATTACCCGCTGGAGGACAATTGCCTCTTCGCCGATGGCGGGATGACCGAAGGTTGCGGCGATGCCGGCCAGGCGGTGCGCACGGTCCCCCAACGCCGCACGATCCCCGCGGTCCAGGCTATCACGCATCCCAGCGGCATCATCCGCGGCGCGTTGGACGAACCGGACCTTGAGAATTTCCATATGCGAACGCAGCAATTCGGCGCGGCGGTCTCCGCTTGAAGCAGTTTGGTCGACCAATATTGCAAACTCCAACTCGACTGGCGATGCCGAGCCTGACAAAGCGGGATTCCGATCATGAATACAAGAGCGGTCGGGAGGATTGGAGCAAGCATGACGTCGATTCCGGGCAGCGATGACGAGGATCTCCGGCAAAGCATCATCCGCGAGTATCAGCTCGACCAGCGGGGATCCGAGGCGGCATTCAATTCGGTGACTGAGCTCGCGAGTGACTTGTTTGGCGTGCCCATCGCCATCATTACCGTGCTCGACCATGATCGCCAGCTGTTCCGAGGCGCTTGCGGGATCGACGATGATGGGACCATTCGCGAAGACGCTTTTTGCAACCTGACGGTTAAAAAGGCCGAGCTGCTGGTAATCGAGGATGCACTCGCCGATCCTCGCTTTCGTGACAATCCCTTGGTTACCGGCACTCCAAACATCCGTTTTTACGCTGGTGCGCCGCTCCTTCTTGGGGAGAAAGTTGCTATTGGATCGCTTTGCCTGATCGACCGCGTGCCAAGAACGCTTTCGGTGGCAGACCAGCGCCGGCTCGAACTGCTCGCCGACACAGTCGTCAACCTCATGGAGTTCAGGCTGGGCAGCCGGCTGGCGGAGGAACGACAGCAGGCGCTCGAACATCAGGCCGAATTGCTGCGGGCAACGCTCGACAACGTCCAGCAGGGCATTGGTGTGTTCGATCACGATCTGAAATTGATGCTGTCAAATGATCGCCTGTTCCAACTGCTCGGCCTGGATATGGGAAGCTTTCCGCCGGGTTCCCGGGCGTCCGACATGCTACTTGCGACCGCCCGCAATGGCGGCTTCGGAGAGGGTGACCCCGAAGGGATCGTTGCCGATCTTACGCTGTCGATCCGCTCGGCGCCCAGTCGCCGTCTCGAGATAATCGGGTCGGAAGGACGAATCCTCAACGCTTGGCGCGCGGCGATTCCCGATGGACGCTTCATCCTGACGCTTGAGGATGTCAGCGAGCAGCGCCGCGTTGCGCGGATGAAGGACGAATTCGTTTCGACCGTCAGCCACGAACTGCGAACGCCGCTCACTTCAATCTGCGGCGCGCTGGCTGTATTGGGGCGCAAGGCGGAAGCCAGCCTTGATCCGCAATCGATGCTGATGCTCAAGATGGCGGCCAAGAATGCCGACCGCCTGAACAGCCTGATTAATGACATTCTCGACATTGAAAAGTTGGGTTCGGGCACTCTTGCAATGGAACGCGAACCGCTCGATTTGACCGATGTGCTACGCGACGCCTGTATGCAAAACCGCCCTTTCG
>JBBREF010000262.1:0-2143 GCA_038203205.1 Gemmatimonadales bacterium
GCTCGCGCCCGCAATGCCCATCATCAGCAGCACCGGCACGCCGCGCTTGGCGAGCGAGAAATGGTCGGCGCGGTAGAACAGGCCGCGCTCGGGCAGGCTCTCGGGCGCTACGGTGCGGCCCTGCAGGGAGGCATACTTGGCCAGATCGTCCTCCAGCGTGCCCTGCCCCTTGCCGACCAGGATCACGTCCCTCGCCTTGCCCGCGGTCTGCAGGATGTCGATGGTCAGATTGGCGACGGTTTTTTCAAACGGATAGATCGGAGCATTGGCGTAGGTTTCCGAACCCAGCAGCCCGCGTTCTTCGGCGCTCCAGGCGGCAAAAACGACGCTGCGTGCGGGCGGTGCACCGGCTTTCACGAGCCGCGCGATCTCCATCATGGCGGCGATGCCCAGCGCGTCATCGTTCGCGCCCGCGCGGTAAACCTTGCCGTTTTCGTCGGCTGGGCCCTTGCCATAGGCGTCCCAGTGCGCGCCGTACATGACGACTTCCTCGGGGCGCGTGGTGCCGGCGATTCTGGCGAGCACGTTCTGGCTCTGAACGACTTTCTGGGTTACCGGAATCCTGGCGGTCATGGTTGCCTTCAGCGCCACCGGCGTAAAGCTGGCGGTGCGCGCCTGCGTGCGCAATCGGCCCAGGTCCAGTCCGGCATCGGCGAACAGCCTCTGCGCGGCACCGCCTGAAATCCAGCCCTGCAAGGCGAGGCTCGTCACCTTGCCTGGTTTGCGCACGATGTCGTAGTTCTCGCCGCGGGGGCTCTCGACCACGTTCCAGCCATAGCCGGCCGCTTCGGTCTCGTGAACGATCAGCGCACCGACCGCGCCGCGTCGCGCCGCCTCTTCGAACTTGTAGGTCCAGCGGCCGTAGTAGGTCATGGTGCGGCCCTTGAACTTGCCCGCGACCGGCTCACCGGGCAGCGCCGCGAAATCGGGATCGTTGACGAGGAAGACCGCGACCTTGCCTTTCAGGTCATGACCCTTGAAGTCGTCCCAATCCCGTTCGGGCGCGTCGACGCCGTAGCCGACGAAGACCATCGGCGCGCCGTCAATGCGGGCGACATCCTTGGGCTGCAGAGTCGAAACGTAGGCGTCTTTCGGATATGTCCAGTCGGTGGTCTTTCCGCCGACCGTTACCGCAAACTTTTCGGGCTTGCCGAGCTGGGTATGTAGCAGCGGCACCGGCTGAACCCAGCTGCCGTTGACACCCCCGGGCTCTAGTCCCAGCGCTTGGAAGCGACCAATGAGGTAACCGATGGTCTTGTCCTCGCCAGGCGTACCGGGCGCGCGGCCTTCGAACTGGTCGGATGCAAGCGTGCCAGTGATCGTAGTCAGGGTTTCAGCGCTGATCGCATCGGACTTCACCGCATCCGCCTGCGCGAAGGCTGGCGCGGCGACAGCGCACAGAAGAGCGATGGCGAGTTTGGTGACTTTCATGAGGGCTCCGGTTTGTGGACCAAGGTCAGGCTGATCCGATCCTAAGGCTAACGCGCCCGCTTTGCCCACCGCAAAGTAGCCGAGGCTAATGGGAAGGCGCTAATCAAGCGCGGCGGAAACGTAACGCTATGTCCGACCGAACCGTTCCGCAGTGAAGAGTGTGGGAAGAGTCGAAAAAATAAATATCAGGGACATTTTTTGCGGATCACAAATTATCACTGGCAGGGCATAATCCACGCGCTAACCTGTCAAAGAAAAACCGGGGTCACGCGAGCAACCCCGGTTCAACGTATGAGCTTCTGACCACCTGTTGGCAGCTAGCCTTGTTTCCAGATTTATGACCAGGCGTCAGTCTTTCAGGAACGCAAGTAGCGCCTCGTTCCACTCAGCGGTGTCACTTGCAGTGCAACCATGCGGCGCACCTGGCAGCAGCGATTCGCGGCTCCCATGAATGGCTTGCAACGTTTGCGCACCGGAGCCTTCGAACGGCACGATGCCATCTGCATCACCGTGCAGGACGTGCGTTGGCACCGTGATCTTCTTGAGATCCTCGCGTAAATCAGTGGTGCCAAACGACTTCATGCATTCCAACGCTGCGGTCTGGTCAGACTGCTTGCACAGCGCGATTGCTTCCTGCCGCTGCGCTTCGGTGACCTTCAATTCTCCGTTGGCACTGAAGAAATCCTTGGTGAACTGGTCGAAGAATGCGTCG
>JBBREF010000263.1:0-2122 GCA_038203205.1 Gemmatimonadales bacterium
CGACGAGTTTGACCTTGGCGGGCAACAGTTCGTTCAGCGCGATGGGATCGCCCGCAGTCAGGCCATACTTTCGGCGGCCCAGAGCCAGACCGAGGATACCTTCGACTTCAAGTGGAAGAAACGGGACACTTTCGACTCCGAAGTTTCCTTGGCCCGGATGCGGTCCTGGCTGACCGAGCGGTATGGCGATCTCGCTTCAGCCGATTGGCTTCCCGAGCACGGCGAGCGGCCCCTCCTGATCGATGCAGGATGTGGCGCTGGAATGTCGGCCCTTGAGTTGTTTGGCTCGATATTGCCGCGCATCCGATATCTTGGCGTTGATGTCTCTGGCGCCGTCGAGGTCGCTGCTGAGCGATTCGCCGAACGTGGGTTCCAGGCAGCCTTCATGCAAGCTGACATCAGTAACCTTCCTCTCCGGGCGGGTTCGGTGGATCTGATTTTCTCTGAGGGCGTGTTGCATCACACCAACTCCACAAAGGGAGCACTCCAGTCACTGGCCCCTTTGTTGAAGAAAGGCGGACGATTCATGTTCTACGTATATCGTCGCAAGGGGCCATTGCGTGAATTCACCGATGACTATGTGCGTGACCTGCTCCAGTCGATGCAACCCCAAGCGGCTTGGGAGGCGGTGGAGCCTCTCACCCAGCTCGGGGTGGCACTGGGGGAACTAGACGCTGAAATCGATATTCCGCAACCAATAGATTTGCTCGGTATTCCCGCAGGCCGCGTCAATGTCCAGCGTCTGTTTTACTGGCATGTTGCAAAAATCTTCTATCGTTCCGATCTCAGTTTCGACGAAATGAACCATATCAACTATGACTGGTATGCCCCAGCAAATGCCGCGCGGCAGTCCCCTGAGGAAGTGCGTGAGTGGTGCAAGGAGGCAGGCCTCGTTATTGAGCGCGAAGTAATCGAAGACGCCGGCATTACAGTCATCGCCCGCAAAGTGGATTGAACTTCACATGTGCGGCGTCACCGGCCTGATTCATCTGAACAACGCTCCCGTCTCCCCGGCGGTGCTCCAACGCATGACCAACGCCATTGCGCACCGCGGTCCCGATGGCGAAGGTCATTGGATCGAGGGCAATGTGGGCATCGGCCATCGACGTCTGGCCATCATCGACCTGTCGCCTGCTGGTCACCAGCCCATGGTCAGCGCTGACCATCGCTATCTGCTCAGCTACAACGGCGAGGTCTACAACTTCAGGGAACTGCGCACTGAGCTTGAAGCTAAAGGCTATTGGTTTCGCTCACAGACAGACAGTGAAGTCGTCCTGAATGCACTAGCCGAATGGGGAGCAAAAGCGCTGGATCGCTTCAACGGGATGTTCGCCCTTGCGTTATGGGACCGCAAAGAGCGCAGCTTGCTGCTGGCACGCGATCGTTATGGCATCAAGCCGCTCTATTACGCGCAAACAGACAGCACGTTCGCCTTCGGATCCGAGCAGAAGGCGATCCTCGCCAGCGGGGTCATTACCGCTCAAGTCGACCGCCAAGCGCTGCTTGAATATTTCACATTCCAGAACATCTTCACCGACCGCACACTTGTCGAAGGCATCCGTCTGCTTCCGGCCGGCCACTTTGCTACGCTCGAACTGGGGCGCGAAAAGCCGCGGCTCGAGCTGGAGCAATATTGGGACTTCGACTTCCACGAGCCGGCCGCGCCCGCTTCGGACGACGAATATCGCGAGGAGCTTGGAAGGCTGTTCACGCAGGCAGTTAACCGCCAGCTGGTCACCGACGTCGAGCTTGGTTCCTACTTGTCGGGAGGAATGGATTCGGGCTCAATTACCGCGGTGGCGGCGAAGAGTTTCCCCTATCTGAAAACTTTTACCTGCGGCTTCGACCTCAGCTCCGCGTCGGGCATCGAGTTGGCTTTCGACGAACGCTCCAAAGCCGAGGCGATGAGCTATCACTTCAAGACTGAACATTACGAAATGGTGCTCAAGGCGGGCGACATGGAACGGGTGCTACCCAGCCTGTCCCACCATCTGGAAGAACCACGCGTGGGCCAGAGCTATCCCAATTACTACGCGGCGAAGCTCGCCAGCAAATTCGTCAAGGTCGTGCTTTCCGGCGCTGGCGGGGACGAGCTGTTTGGCGGATACCCTTGGCGCTACTA
>JBBREF010000264.1:0-2047 GCA_038203205.1 Gemmatimonadales bacterium
TCCATATCCCCCGCCTTGAGCACCATTTCATAATGTTCGGTCTTGAAGTGATAGCTCATCGCCTCCGCCTTCGATCGTTCGTCGAAAGCAAGTTCAATGCCTGACGCTGAACTGAGGTCGAAGCCGCAGGTGAAGGTTTTCAGATAGGGGAAACTCTTCGCCGCGACCGCGGTGATTGAGCCCGAATCCATCCCGCCAGACAGATAGGAACCAAGCTCAACATCCGTGACCAGCTGGCGATTAACCGCCTGCGCGAACAACCGCCGAAGTTCCTCGCGATACTCGTCGCCTGAAGCGGGCACGGCGGGCTCATGGAAATCAAAATCCCAATATTGCTGCTGTTCAAGCCGCGGACTGTCGCGCCCCAAGTCAAGCGTTGCAAAGTGCCCGGCAGGTAGGAGACGGATGCCACCGACCAGCGTGCGGTCGGTGAAAATGTTCTGGAAGGTGAAATATTCAAGCAGCGCCTTTCTGTCCAGACGCGCTGGAATCGCTCCATTGGCGAGAATTGCCTTCTGCTCGGAGCCGAAGGCGAAGTGGGTGTCGGTCTGGACGTAATACAGGGGCTTAATGCCGTAGCGGTCGCGGGCCAGCAGCAAGCTACGCTCCTTACGGTCCCATAAAGCCAATGCAAACATGCCATTAAATCGATCCAGCGCCTTGACCCCCCACTCGGCCAAGGCATTCAGAACAACCTCACTGTCTGTCTGTGAGCGAAACCAGTAGCCTTTTGCTTCAAGCTCGGTGCGCAGTTCCCGGAAGTTGTAGACCTCGCCGTTGTAGCTAAGCAAGTAGCGATGGTCGGCGCTCACCATCGGCTGGTGCCCTGCCGGCGAAAGATCAATGATTGCCAGGCGTCGATGGCCGATACCTACATTTCCCTCGATCCAGTGGCCTTCGCCATCTGGCCCACGGTGTGCGATGGCATCAGTCATGCGCTGGAGCACCGCCGGGGAAACCGGGGCGCTATCGAGATGAATCAGGCCGGTTATGCCGCACATGGAATGGTCAATCCACCTTGCGGGCAATGATGGTGATACCTGCGTCTTCGACCACTTCGCGCTCGATTACCAGACCTGCCTCCGTGCACCACTCTCGCACTTCTTCTGCTGATTGCCGGGCCGCGTTGGCGGGCGCATACCAGTCATAGTTGATATGGTTCATCTCGTCGAAGCTCAAATCGCTGCGGTGGAACAGTTTCGCTACGTGCCAGTAGAAGAGACGCTGGACATCGATGCGGCCCGCAGGAATGCCTAGCAACTCAATGGGCCGGGGAATATCGATTTCGGCGTTCAATTTCCCAAGCGCGATGCCGAGCTGCGTGAGCGGCTCGACCGCCTCCCACGCCTGCTGGGGCGTCATGGCCTGCAATAGCGCTCGCACGTAGTCATCCGTGAACTCCCGCACCGGGCCTTTGCGGCGGTAGACGTAAAACATGAATCGCCCACCCTTCTTCAGAAGAGGCGCAAGGGAAAGCAGCGCTCCCTTTGTAGAATTGGTGTGATGCAGAACGCCCTCGGAGAAGATCATATCCACTGATTGAGGCCGGAACGGGAGGTTGCTGATATCCGCCTGCATGAAACCTGCCGTGAGCCCGCGCTCGGCGAAACGCTCCGCAGCCACATCCACGGCGGCCGAGACATCGATGCCCAGATAACGAAGGCGCGGCAGATGGGCGCCGAATAGTTCCATCGCCGACATGCCAGCACCGCACCCGGCATCTATGACCAGTGGGCAATCGCCGTGCTCAGCGAGCCATTTGGCGGACCCTAGGTCCCCGTACCGCTCGACCAGCCAAGTCCGCATGCGGGCCAAGGATGCCTCTGAGTCAAATGTATCCCGCTTTTTCCACTTGAAACCGAAGGTCTCTTCCGTCTGGCTCTGCGCTGCCGACAGGATTGCCTGGCTGCGGGGAATACCGTCGCGCTGGATGAAACGCTGGCCTTCGAGGTCAAACTCGTCGCCTTCGCGCAGAGCCGGGATTCCCAGGTAGTCATAAAGCCACTGGGGCGTGACGCGTTCAGATTGCATGGAGGGCGTCGACGAC
>JBBREF010000265.1:0-2025 GCA_038203205.1 Gemmatimonadales bacterium
GGCATCACATGCGAGGTGATATCCGCCGATTCCCTTGATGGCAACTATTTCGCCGGCACGAAGACGAAGTGCGGCCTCAGCAATCGCGCCTGTGCCTCCGACAGCTAACCCCGTTGAGTCGACCAGCCGATATCCTGGCCCGCATTGGGAGCACGCTATTGGCTGGGCGTGGAAGCGTCGGTCCGCCGGGTCGAGATACTCGACTGAGCAAGCTTCGCACATCTGCCAGTCCCGCATCGTTGTCGCTGCGCGATCATACGGCATCGCGCGGATAATCGAGAAGCGCGGTCCGCATGCGGAGCAATTGATGTACGGATAGCCTGTCCTGCGGTCGGCTCCGTCGAGCATCTCCTGAAGACATTCACCGCATGCGGGCAGATCCGGGCTGATGCCTGCCGTAGCGGGCTCGCCGCCGTCGCTCTCCCCGATCGTGAAAGAATCGAAGAATCGGAAGTCTGCTTCCCGAGTATCTACGGAGTAGACGTTCGCGACTTCCGGCGCGCGCGACACAAGATCCCTTTCAAATGCAAGCAGCGAGCTTTCATCGCCTTCGGCATGGACGCGGACGCCATGAGCATCGTTGATGACATGGCCCGTAAGGTTGTGTTCGCAGGCGAGGCGGTAGACGAAGGGCCGAAACCCCACGCCCTGGACGATGCCCGTGACCGCGAAGTCCCTCGCAACGCGCCGGATCAGGAGTCCTCGACCATGCAGCCGCGTCCGTGGCAGCCTACCTGTGAAACGCGGCCATCCGAAACCAGAACGGGGATCGTTCGCTGGCCACCCGTCAGAGCAATCATTCGCCGGCGAGCGTCGGCGTCGGACTCGACGTCGTATTCGATAAACTCTTTCCCATCGAGGAGCAGCTGTTCGCGAAGCTCCGATGTATACTGGCAACCGGGTCCGCCATACAGCTCGAGCCCACCGCCAGCCGCGGCTCCCTCCCCTGGCATCATCAGCGCGATCATGTCACGCATGACATGATAGACCGATGCCTGCGCCTCCTGAATTCGCGGCACGTAATCAGACCGAACGACTATCGGAAAACCGGCGAGGCCCCGCCTCACGATCTCGCCTCCGTCGTATCCCAGGATCGCTACGACGGGCAGCTCACGCTTTCCTGCCTCCTCGAGCGCGGCCAGAAGGCTGGCGGAACTGCCGCTGCTCGAGATGACCACGACAATATCCGCAGGCGAAGCGAGCGCAATCAGTTGGCGCAGAAAAATCGCATCGCTCCCTACATCGTTCGCGATCGCGGTAATGCTGGCAGGCTCGCCGGAGAGTGAAATTGCGGGAATCGCAGCGAAACCTTTGGGCGGATGAACGCAGTCGAAAACAAAGTCGTTGGCATCGGTGGCGGAGCCGCCGTTGCCGAAGGCTATGATCTTCCCCCCACGTCGCAACGCTGAAACGATTGCGGTGACCGCATTTGAGATCGCGTCGGGCTGCTCAACCGCAAGCTGAGCGCGAAGCGATGCCGTCTCCCCCGCCTTGATTCTGATGGATTCGGCGACGCTTTCGACTACGGAGTCAGTGTTCTGCCGCTCGCTCCCAAGAAAGGGATAGAGAAACCCTGACTCGCCAACGTCGTGGTTGAGTTGTGCGTGCTCGAAGAATACATGCACGGTCTCCCACAGCGTGTGATACAGAATCTCGACGATCTCCTGATCGATGAAAGGATCCCCGGTCGGCGATTCGAAGGAGTAGCGTGCACCCCCTGCGCAAAGTCCAATTGTCAGGACACCACTCGCGGTCAGGTGTGCGAGCGTTTCGGCGACTTCCTGATCTCCGGCGGGGCCCGAGAACCCGATCGCAATGTCGCGCGGATGTGAGATGACACGAGCCCACTGGTTGAATGCGGGGGAGAGGTCAAGCGCCGGGAGCGCACGCTTGCCGACAATCACGGGATGGATGAACTCGACGACCACATGCTGGGCATCCGTCGCCGACTGCACGCGACCGAATGCCAGAAGGCGGCCGCCATCCTCGAGCCGCGCTGACATCTCCCGGCAGGCAACAGCGAGA
>JBBREF010000266.1:0-1683 GCA_038203205.1 Gemmatimonadales bacterium
CAACGCGCTGATGAACCGAGTCCCCGCGCGAGTCGCCCTTGAAACCAGCCTGACCTATGCCGTTGACGACGATCCGCGTCCGCTACGGCTTCTGTTGGCGTCAGTGATGGTCACCGCGCCGGGGTGCGAGGATCTTTTCGATGGGCCAGTGCCTTGCTACCGCCTTGGCGAGCGCCTGGAGTTCGGTCGAGGCGGCTCGGCGACGCCGTTTCTGCGTGCCGGATGGTCGCGCCAGGAAGTGGATCATTGCTGGATCGCGGGCACCGAGGCCGACCTCGTGTTCACGCTTGACGCCGCAGTTCAGGCGCCCTTGCTCAGTGGACAAGTGAGTATCCCGCCCGAGGAAGATAGCCTTGATTTTGAGATTTGGGTCAATGGCAAGCCGATGGGTCACTTCGTCCCAACCAGCGGCAAGCGGTTTCAGTTCAGCTTGCCGCTTCCGGCGAGCGCTCTTTCCGCAGGCGAGCGCACCTTCATTCGCTTCAGGGCGAGCCATTCGGTTCAGGTGCCCGGAGATGCACGCGACCTCTCGATCTGCCTGCATAATCTGATGATCGAAGACCATGACCCCGTTCGAAAACGCACCGCATTCGCGGCCCTTGGCAAAGTCGGTAGTTCGCTGTGACCAGTACGAATCCATTTCCGCCGAAAATTGGGCCTGAAGCTGAAAACCAAGTGCGGACCCGCATCGTGGACGAACATCAGTCGGCACCAAAAGCGGAGGCTAAAAGTGGGATAGAAGACGTGCCAGCGTCGGCCATTCGTCGCACGGCGCAATCGGTCTGCCAGAGCGGCGACATTCGTCAGACGCTCCTGGCGCTGCTCCCGGCAATCGAAGGGATTGCCAACGAGCAACTGAGGAAGGCGTTGCTGAGCGCATTAGCGCAAGGCTGCGCTGATCATACCAATTCCATGGCGACGCTTTGGGACATGGCAAGCCAGGCATTTGCGGCAACGCCGCCGCTACTATACCTTACAGCCAGTGCCATCGCCGAAGCGTCACCCGAGCATGCGCTAGGCTGCTGGCGCAGCCTTGCCGCCGCCGAAGGGGGCCATGGCAAGGCTACGATCAAATATGCGAAAGCGCTGGTGCGACACGCGGACAAGGCGATCGACGAGAACGACGTAGCTGAAGCAGTGTTCGCGCTGCATGAATTGCGACTCCTTGGATCCTCGGGTAATCACCAGTGGTTGCATGAGGGATTGCCGCTCCTGGCGCAGCTTAACTTCGCCCTTGGCAACCAGCTGCTGGGGCTCGACCAATACAAATCCTACCGGCACGTCGTGCCGGGCACTGCAGGCGAAGAAAGCGTGTTCTCGGCCCGCCTCGGCGCGCTCAGTGGGGGGCCGGATATCGACGCGCGGCGTGAAACGGCACCGCGGATGGCTGTCCCGACGTTCATGCCCAGGATCGATTTTGGCCGTATCGGCTCAACCGCGACGTTCGAGTCGACCATCGAGGTCTTGACCGAGGCCACGGTCATCCCCTCAGACATCGGCGGAAGCCACATCCAGGTGGTCCTTACGCGTGAGCGCGAACTCCTGATCGACCAGTTCAACCTTCACCCTCGCTATTATATCGCGAAGAAAGGCTTTTTGCTCCGTGCTGTTTCCCCGGACGAGCGCGGGTTGGTCGACCTTTCGTTCCACCCCCATTCACGGTTTCTTCCGGGCGCTCAGGTC
>JBBREF010000267.1:0-1654 GCA_038203205.1 Gemmatimonadales bacterium
CGGTCTGCAGGCGACAGAAGCCGTGGGTGAAGGAGTCGCCGATGAGAGCGGCGGCCGTGGAAGTCCAACGACTGTTGGAGTTGCGGAATCCAAGGCTGTCCGATCTGTACCCGATAGTCGTTCCCGATTCGTTGCAGAGGATTGTCAGCTCACCGGTGATGCCGCTTAGCGGGGCCGGACTCGCATCGGGAAACAAGTCTGCCTGGAGATATGGATATGCGTGAACTCCCGACTGCCGGAGCCTGTGCGTTTCTCCGATTACGCTGGGCCCACGGCGAAGCGTGTTGCCGAGCCTGTCGGACCACGCGGGATTGCTAAAGGCAAGGATTGCTTCAAGCGCATAGAGTGCCAGCAGCGCGGATCCGACGGTGACTATCAGCCCAAGCGCTGTTTCGCGGCGACCGATCATTGGCGTGTTGGGTTGTTCATCGCTCATAAAGTTGCGGCGCAATGAGCGGATTTCACAATCTCCGGCTGTTGGAATTGGCAGGCGGTCCCGTACATTGGCGGCCATGGCAATAGAGGACGACGAACTCGGCGCGTGCCTGAACCTGCAGGACATCGAAAATCTCGCCCGCACGAAGATGAGCTCCATGGCGTACGAGTACGTTGCTGCGGGCGCTGCTGACGAGATCACGGTGAAGTGGAACAGGGAAGCCTTCGATGGGATCGCGCTCAAGCCGCGAGTACTTGCGGGGGTCGAGCAACCCGATCTTTCTGTGTCGATACTCGGCACCACGATGCCATTTCCGATCCTGCTCGCGCCGACTGCGTATCACAAGATGATGCACCCGCTCGGCGAGGTTGCCACCGCCTCAGGCGCGGGCGCTACAGGCGCCACGTACGTAGTCAGCTCAGCGACCACTACTTCAATAGAAGAGATTGCCGCTGCTGCGACCGCGCCGCTGTGGTTCCAGGTCTACTTCCAGGATCGTGAGTTTACGAGGGACGCGGTGCAGCGCGCGGTAGCGGCGGGTTGTTCGGCGCTGTGCCTTACTGTCGACACTCCCGTGCTTGGAGCGCGTGACAGGCAGATTCGATGTGGATTCGCTCTGCCGCCGGAGTTTGACACGCCGCACTTAATTGCGCTCCCTTCGCATGGACCGGAGCTGCACGAGTCGAGGCGTGTCGCGCTGACCTGGGATGATGTGGCGTGGTTGCGATCAGTCTCAGGGGTGCCGGTAGTGCTGAAGGGAATCCTCGCTGGTGAAGATGCGAAGATGGCGATCGACTCTGGTGCCGACGGGCTGATCGTCTCGAACCATGGCGGTCGTAATCTCGACACCGCGTTGGCGACGATCGATGCGTTACCAGACGTAGTCGCGGCGGTCCAGGGACGAGTGCCAGTGCTTCTCGATGGTGGAATTCGTCGAGGAACTGATGTGCTCAAGGCAATCGCGAGAGGTGCCGCGGCGGTGCTTTTCGGGCGCCCTTGTCTGTACGGGCTTGGTGCTGGCGGCTCAGACGGTGTGCGGAAATCAATCGAGATACTGCGCCGCGAGTTCGAAATCGCGATGGTGCTGACCGGGCAAACGCGTGTAACCGAGATTGATCCCGACGTTCTGGTTCACCACTGATCCGGAGTTCGCGTCCTTTTTACTACGGCGCAAGGCGGAACTACACAGGGGGAAGGAGGTTCTGGAGGTGCAGGAGG
>JBBREF010000268.1:0-1553 GCA_038203205.1 Gemmatimonadales bacterium
GCGAGGTAGTGAAAACCAGTATCGACAGGATGTCGTTGGCGGGGTGCGACTCGACGAGTGCTCGACGAGCGAGTCCATCCGCCGGCGTAACGGGCGCACGCGTTCCCCGCACGAAAATGTCTCTGACCTATGCTGTTTCGCGCCGTCGTTCACGCTTGAATTTGTGCATGCTGCCCTGCTCCGGAGAATTCGATGTCACTACGCGCATTCGGACTGAACTGCACGCTGAAGGCCGGTCCAGGCCCTTCGTCCACGCAAAAGCTTCTCGACCAGCTCCTCAAGGCGCTGGCGAAACACCGGGTGCGCACCTCGCACGCGCGCGTGGCGGATTTCAACGTCAAGCCGGGCGTCAAGGCGGATGAAGGCGACGGTGATGAGTGGCCTGGTTTGCTCAAACAAGTCATGGCCGCAGAAATCTTCGTGCTGGCGACGCCCATCTGGATGGGCCAGCCGTCGAGCATCGCCAAGCGTGTGATGGAGCGCATGGACGCTTTTCTCAGTGAGATCGACAAGCAGGGGCGCTACCCGACGTTCGGCAAAGTGGCGATATGCGCGGTTGTTGGAAATGAAGACGGGGCCCATCACGTGTGTGCCGAGGTGTATCAGGCGCTGAACGATGTCGGCTTCACGATTCCGGGCGGTACTCCGCCCTACTGGGTCGGCGAGGCGATGGGCAGCATCGACTACAAGGACCTGGATCGCACGCCCAAGAAGGTTGCCCAGACCATCAAGACCATCGCCAGCAACGCGGCGCACCTTGCCCGGCTCCTGAAGGCGAAGCCCTATCCGGCGCCCTGACCCCAACGAAAGTTCCGAGTACGAATCTGTTTCAATTGGAAATTTTCTCCGGCGCTTTTTGGGTTGCCATTACTGACAGCCGCGGACGGATCGAGAGTGACGCAGTTCGGTACCTCATATGCTCTGTGAGCAGCGAGTCAAGCGCTCGAATGCCTGCTCCCGATCACACAAGGAACGGCCCGCTGCCGATCGAAAACAGGAAGGCCAGTGCACCCAGCGCGCAAAGGGCGACGACCATCGTCCCGGCGAGCGTGCCGACCGGCATCGTGCCACCCTTGCGTCCCGCCCATGCCCGGATCACCGCGTAACCAGCGACCAGCGACCCGGCAAGCGCGAGCAGGCCGGCATAGGCGATCGAATCAGGCAATCCCAGCGGGACGGCGAGCACATGATTGGTGCTCCAGTCCATGATCAGCTTGCCCGCCAGCGCCAGCCCGCCAAGCGACAGCACTGCCCCGCCCCAGCTGGTCAGGCGCAGCATCCGCCAGGCCTTGCGCTCTATGCCTCGCCGGCGGTCGAGCCGCCGCCCGATCGCCGCGACCGGATAGGCGAATAGCGCAAAAGCCATCCCGGCGATCACCAGAATGGGAAAGATCGGACGCGCGCCCTCTTGCACCGAACTGAGAAAATGAAAGGCCTTCGGCGTAGCACGCCAAGCAGTGACGAAAGTCGGAGCCTTGGTCTCCTTGGCGCAGGCGATATCTGGTTTCGCCTTGGGATCGGCGATGAAAGCCGTAAGGATCGCTCTGCCGCAG